>CAZRJC010000007.1:0-113732 GCA_964600385.1 uncultured Muribaculaceae bacterium | reverse complement strand
TAGAGCACCTGCTTTGCAAGCAGGGGGTCGTCGGTTCGACTCCGTCTATCTCCACTAAATCAGACCTTTCAAATTCAATAATTTGAGAGGTTTTTTCATTTGTATCTCCAATACTATCAGATTTCCAGCATACGCCTGATTGGCACCAGGGCTTCTTCCTGTAATGTTCTGTCAATAACAACCTGTGGACTTTCTGTTTGCAGCGTGTGAAGCACTTTTTCAAGAGTAACCTTTTTCATGTCGGAACAGACATTAGTGTCACTTAGGGGAATTAATATCTTTTGCGGATTTTCCTTTTTCATCCGGTGAATGACGCCGGGCTCGGTAACAATTACAAATTCCTTTTTTTCGGATTGCCGCACATGATTGACCATGCCGGAAGTTGAATAGAAATATACATTATCCAGGGAAAGGATTTCCCTATCTGTGGAACAGCTGCTCTCCGGATGGATAAGTATGTCTGCCCCGGGATACTCCTGCCGTTTTTTGAGAATGGATAGCCGGTCAAATAAGCGATGTACGCAACAGTCTCCCTGCCATATTTCCATATCACGTCCTGTCCGGTGTCTGATATAGCCCCCAAGATTTTTATCAGGAACAAAAAGAATTTTCTTTTCCGGAGAGATATGTTCGACCACACGCAATGCATTGGCCGATGTACAACAAAAATCGGAATAAGCTTTTACGGCAGCAGAAGTATTTACATAGGTTACGATTACACCGTTGGGATGTTCCGCTTTCCAATTACGAAGATCTTCCGGCCCAATACTCTCTGCCAGAGAACATCCTGCTGCCGGATCGGGAATCAGGACCTTTTTATCCGGACAAAGAATGGCTACTGTTTCTGCCATAAAATGCACGCCACAGCATACAATGACCGGAGCTGCCGTTTTAGCTGCCATTTGTGCCAGACCCAAAGAATCGCCCAGATAGTCTGCAATATCTTGTATTTCGGGTCTTACATAATAATGAGCTAAGATAATGGCTTCTTTTTCTTCTTTCAGCCTTGCTATTTCTTTGGCAAGATCCATTTTACTGACCTGTTTGAATGTTCATGCTTATATCGAGTGCCGTAACTGAATGGGTCAGGGCTCCCACGCTTATGAAATCTACCCCGGTGGCCGCCACTTCCTTAATCCGGCTCAGTGTCATGTTTCCCGAGGCCTCAGTAAGGGCTCTTTTCCCAATCATTTGTACAGCCTGAGCCATCATGGGGGTTGTCATATTATCCAGCATGATTATTTCGGCTCCTGTTTCAATAGCTTCTTCTACTTCGCCGAGGCAAGTGGTTTCGACTTCAATACGTATATCGGGAGCTATATGAGCCCTGACCTGCTGTACAGCACGGGTAATACCGCCTGCCACTTTAATATGATTGTCTTTGATAAGGGCAAGATCATAGAGGCCCATCCGGTGATTGGTCCCGCCTCCGGCCTTTACGGCCATCTTATCCAGGATTCTCATTCCGGGAGCCGTTTTACGTGTATCAAGAAGACGTGTTTCTGTACCTTCGGTTTCCTTAACATACAAGGCTGTGGCAGTAGCGATGCCGGACATGCGCTGCAATATGTTCAGCACGGTACGTTCGGCTGTTAGCAGAGCGCGGTAATTGCCCTCTACTTTCAGGATCACATCGCCTTTTGAGACTTTTCCCCCTTCTTTTACATACGACGTGCAAATAATGTTTTTATCCAGACGGGAAAAAACTTTTTGCGCTATCTCAAGGCCCGAGACAATACCACCGGCTTTCATTGTAAGTGTGGCAACGGCACGTGAATTTTCGGGAATCAGGGCATTGGTCGTGATGTCTCCGGTCGCCACATCTTCTTCAAGTGCGAGCGTAATTATCTGGTCAATTAATTGTTCCCTGTTCATGATCTGTATTTTTTATTACGGGTTCTGTAAAGATATCTTTGTCTTTTTCTTGTATCAGGTGTTTCTCAAAGGCTATTTCCGTTGAAGGAAAATCTTCCCTGAAATGACCTCCCCGACTCTCCTTTCTGTATAATGCCGACCGCATGATCAGAGTGGCTACTGTTATCAGATAATTACTTATCAGAGTATAGTATTCATTGGTATCTGCATGCAGTGTCTGCCGTTCCTTTTCGAGCAGGGCAAGACCTTCCGAAAGAGATGATTCTTCCCGGATGATTCCAGCGTGAACGCTCATAATATCAGCAACGTGTTCTTTCAACCTTGCATATTCTCCAGCCCGGCTTTCGTCACGATATATCTGTTTAGTGAATGATGGCCAGTCTGTTATTGAATTTTCATGATCAACGGTGTGTTCAATAGCGCGATAGCCATAAACCAGACATTCAAGCAAGGAATTGGATGCAAGCCGGTTGGCTCCCATTATTCCCGTGGAGGCCAGCTCTCCGCATACGAACAGGCCCTGGATATTTGTTCTTCCGTATAAATCGGTTCTGACTCCGCCTACCATATAATGTGCGGCAGGAGCAACTGGGATCCGGTTAGTAATATCTATTCCGAGTTGATCACATTTTTCGGAAATATGCGGGAATCTTTCGCGTATGCGTTTTGGATTCAGGTGATCAAGTGTCAGATACACGAAAGGTTGCTCTTGTCCGGCAATTTCACATGCGATAGTCCGTGCTACGATATCCCTGGGCGCAAGCTCGGCGTTCTCGTGAACGGATTTCATGAAACGTTCTCCTTTCTGGTTTACCAGATAGGCCCCTTCTCCTCGCACCGCTTCGCTTATAAGGTAATTTTTATCGGTTGTTGTATACAGGGTAGTAGGGTGGAATTGTATGAATTCCATATCGGCAATCCGGCATCCGGCATTATAGGCAATGGCCACGCCATCTCCAATAGTGGTCTCGGGATTAGAGGTCCGTGCGTAAATGGCCGAAGCTCCGCCCGAGGCCAGGATGGTATTCTTGCCCAGGAAATGATATTCGGAATTGTCCGCAGTATTCCATGTCCTTACACCATAGCAAACCCCTTCAGACATTAAGATTCCTACAACCTGATGATTCTCAAATATATCTATGTTATCGCAGGAACGGACTTTTTTAATCATGAAATCCGTTATGACCATACCGGTGATATCTCCGCCTGCATGCAAAATTCTTCTTTTATGATGACCGCCTTCGAGCCCCAATAATAAGGAGCCGTCTTTGTGGTCAAAATACATGCCCTCCTTTTCAAGTTCCTTTATTCTTTCCGGACCTTCATTTACCAGGACATCTACGGCAGGATGATCGCATAATCCCCTTCCGGCGGTAATAGTATCGTTATAATGAAAAATTGGGGCGTCTTCTCTGTCCGTTACTGCGGCAATTCCTCCCTGTGCATAATATGAATTGCTTTCCCTGAGCCCTGTTTTTGTAATAAGGGCAACAGTCCCGTGTTTTGCTGCTCTGAAAGAAGCATAAAGACCGGCTAACCCGCTCCCGACAACCACATAATCGTACTTTGGCATCACTTTGATTTTGTGTCGCGAAATTACTCTTTTTCTCTTATATTTACGACATGAATGCCAAACAATTGCTGATACCTTCAGGCGCAGCCATTGGTCTGACGCTCGTGCCCATGTTGATATTATCCTGCAAACAGGATAAGCAAAACGACAACAAGCCCATGAACATTCTTTTTATCATGAGCGATGATCATTCCTATCAGACCATCAGTGCTTACGGTCACGGGCTTAACAGTACTCCCAATATTGACAGGATCGCCCGGGAAGGTGTTCTTTTTACAAACAGTTATGTGGCCAATTCTTTGAGCGGACCTTCACGTGCCTGCCTGCTAACAGGTAAGCACAGCATTGCCAATGGTTTTACGGATAACGGGACTATTTTTGACGGCAATCAATTGACGTTTCCAAAATTATTGCAGAAAGCAGGTTACCAGACTGCTATTATTGGCAAATGGCATCTGGGATCGGAACCACAGGGTTTTGATTATTGGAACATTCTGATAGGACAGGGTCAGTATTATGCCCCAAGGTTTATTGACAACGGGGACACCACTGTCATACAGGGTTATGCCACACAGGTCACTGCCGATCTGACCATTAAATGGCTGGAGGAAATCCGGGACAGAGAAAAACCTTTTATGCTGATGATGCACAACAAAGCCCCGCACCGGCCATGGCAGCCAGATATTCAGGATCTTGGAGCTTATGACGATACGGTATTCCCAATCCCCTCAAATTTCTATGATGATTACAAGGGAAGGAAAGCGGCTGAGTTACAGGAAATGACCATTGCTGCAGATATGACATTGGAAAGTGATCTGAAAATGGGATTTGACTGGGCTGCACGCATGACCGAATCTGACCGTGAAGCATGGACTGGTTATTATGAGGGCATACAGGAAGGTCTCGATACATTACAACTAAAGGAAAATGAATTGACAGAATGGAAATTCCAACGCTATATGCGCGATTACCTTGGTTGTATCAATTCTGTGGACCGTAATGTGGGCCGTGTTCTTGACTGGCTGGAAGCCAACGGTTTGCTCGAAAACACCATAGTAATATATACTTCGGACCAGGGATTCTACATGGGTGAACACGGATGGTTTGATAAACGATTTATGTACGAGGAGTCGTTCCGTACACCCCTTTTAATAAGAATGCCGCAGGGACTTCGCGAAACCTGTGATCAATTGGTGCAAAACATTGATCTGGCGCCCACATTCCTTGATATAGCCCATGCCCCGATACCTGAAGAAATACACGGGATATCCATGCTGCCCCTTTTACAGGGTAAACAAACCGGAAAATTCAGAGATGCACTTTATTACCACTATCATGAGTTCCCGGCCGAACATATGGTCAGGAAACATTATGGGATACGTGACAGGCGTTATAAGCTCATAAGGTTTTACGATGACGGAACAGCGGCCGGTAACCGCAGAGGAATCAAAGACTATGAGAAGGCTAAGATCCGCCTGGATGAATGGGAATTGTACGATTTGAAGAAAGATCCGGCGGAAATGAATAATATCTACGGCAAGCCGGGTACAGGATTAATATCCCGGATATTGAAAAGCAAACTTGAAAAACTGCGTCGGCAGTATGGGGAACTTTAGCCGGGAATCGATTCCTTTCAAATATGCGCTGGAATCACTGGGACAAAGAATTGTCGGAGTGATGATCAAACCAGTAGGGGCGTTGTGCAACCTGGATTGCGCGTATTGCTATTACCTGGGCAAAGAAAAATTTTATTCAGGGCAAATGGCCCGGATGGATATAAAGTTACTCGAAAAATTTACAGAACAGTATATTGCAGCAAACCTTGAGGCCGATGAAATATCTTTTTGCTGGCATGGAGGAGAACCCTTACTGGCCGGTTTGGATTTTTTCAAAAAGGCCGTTTCATTTCAGAAAAAGTATAATCCGGGTAAACAGATAAGCAATTCACTGCAGACCAACGGAACATTGATTAACCGCGAATGGGTGGATTTCTTCCGGGAAAACAATTTTCTGGTGGGTGTTTCCATTGATGGTCCACAGGCAATCCACGACACATACAGGCGGAATAAACGCGGTCAGGGCACGTTTAAAGAAGTTTTGAATGGCATTGAGTTGATGTATAAAGGCAGTGTGCAGTACAACACCCTGACAACCGTCAACCATATAAACCAGGAATACGGCAAAGAAATTTATCTGTTCTTAAAATCCATAGGCAGTTTTCACATGCAATTCTTACCTGTTCTGGAGTATATAAAATCGGGCATTGTTCCGCCCGGTACCCCCGGATCCCATATGGCCCCATGGTCTGTTTCCTCCCTAGAATACGGAAAGTTCCTGTGTGAAATATTTGATTTGTGGAGTAGCCGGGATGTCGGGACCCGGTTCATCACTTTTTTTGAATCGGTGCTGGCGAATTACCTGGGCATATCGCCCGGTGTCTGTGCCTGGTGTGAGACATGTGGCAATAATGTTGCCATGGAATGGAACGGGGACGTTTATCTTTGCGACCATTTTGTATATCCTGAATATAAGATAGGTAATATTGCCGACATGCCTTTTTCGCAAATGGCCTGTTCCGATAAACTGTTCCGTTTTGGAATGGGAAAAAGAAACGCGCTACCCGACCTCTGTTTTCGTTGTACTTATTACAGATTGTGTTACGGAGAATGTCCAAAGCATCGGTTTTTAACTGCTGTAGACGGCCAACCGGGTCTGAATGCGCTGTGTGAAGGATACAGGCATTTTTTTGCTTATACCGAAGCCTGGTTTATGGGTTACAACAGTAACCGTTCTTCGGGGGTATAGAGTATTTTTTCTAAAAGTGGCTGAAGAGCATCCCGGAAAATGTACACCATAAGTATAAGAATAACCACCAGCAGAATAACACCCAGCGTGATCCACAATCCGCCCAAATGTCGTTGTTTTGTTTCAGGGTCAGGGGCCGAGGTGGCAAGTCGTGTGGGTGTAGGTGTGGATGTTGATGGTGTCTCGTCCTGAGGCAGTTCTTCGTATTTTAGCTGGGTAACGGGGCATTTGATCTTTGACGGAGTTTCCAGCGGGCTGAGAGAAAGCGGGACGAGGCCGAAACCGCCTGGATTGAGCGTAATGTTTTTATCGATGACAAAAAAGATATCTCCTTCCTTGGTTCGGCGTAATTTTCCGAAATCTTCCAGCGTGACCGATTTTTCTTTATTCAGCGCATGGGTTATCCTGGCTAGCAGTTCATTAAGTTCTGCCTTTGATTCTACGGCGTTTTCCAGCAGTCCGTCGTTCCATGTTTCTGTGGCCTTGAAAGAAATGCGTCGGCCCGGAGGCAAAAGTACATGCAAATCCCTTGTAAAAGAGGCTGGTATGTCTTCAGCGATAAAACTGCCCAGCGTACCTAGCGACACACGGTTGCGGGTTAGCAACAATTCCTTGCAATGAGAAGCTAATTGAGAGGTTTCCATTTTCGTTTACAAAATTACACATTTTTAGGAAAAGATTTTGCTGGTTCAGGAAAATCCGTTTATATTTGCACTCCCGTTTGGGAAAAATTCCTCATTAGCTCAGTTGGTTAGAGCACCTGACTGTTAATCAGGGGGTCCAAGGTTCAAGTCCTTGATGAGGAGCCACACTTTAAAGCACTTACGAATTACGTAGGTGCTTTTTTTATTGAAAAAAACACTCTTTTTTGGGCCAAAACATGGTGTTATGTAAACCAATATGTAAACCGGTACACAACACTTAACTAGCTGATGAACACGATTATAGATGTTGTATGCTATCGCTCAAAAACCCTGTCAAGTGGAGAATCGCCACTAATGCTGAGATTAACCAAGGAAGGAAAGAGAAAATATGTAAGCCTTCAAATCTCCTTAAAGCTTGATTATTGGGATTTTAACAAAAACAAGCCAAGAAGAAACTGCCCTGAGAAAGACTCAATAAACTTCAGGATACAGGCCATAATGCAGAAGTATCGGGAGCAGGTTGAAATCTTCAAAATGGAAGGACAGGTCGGTAGATTGTCCTAAATGTATGAGACCAGGTGGTGAGGCGTGGAAAAGATTCAACCTAAAATAAAAGCCCAGATTCAACTGGGATTTGCTCCCTGCGGTCGGAGATTTCTTATTCTCAGATTGTAGTGTCGAAAAAATCGACACTTCTGTTTGTTATACCGACGGTTCTGTATTACATGCTAAAGAAATGATTGTCAATTTTGATAATTTAGATATAACCTGACATGACTGTCCTCCAGATCGTAGTCTGTTTGATGTACTCTGAGTTTTTGATGTTGTTAACCTGATAAATTAAGATTATGAAACCAAAAGAACAAGAAGTACCACAAAGAAAAGCACCACATAAAGAATTATCAGCTTACATGCCTCCTGACTTTCAGGTGGAAGATCTGGCCATTGAACAAAACGTCCTGGGTGGCGGTAGCAGCAGCAGCGTAGGAGATTTTGGAGGGACAGAATGGTAAAAGAGTAAAAATGAAATCATGAAAAAGAAAATATTATTCATTGCATTGATTTTTCCGGTTTTACTGACTGGGTGTATTCAGGATTGCATTACCGATCCGGCTGCAGGTGGTAACACCATTACCATTACGGCCGGACTGCCCGGAGAAAGCGCAGGTATGCCCGGGACCCGTGTAGCTTTAGATGATGATGAGGCTACCCCTCCTAATGTCGATCTAACTTGGCAAACTGGCGACAAAATTTTTCTTGTGTATACAACATCAGATGGCGTGTTTAAGGGAACGCAGGAGGTCATCGTGGGAGAGGCAGACAATGGTAAAAAAAGCATATCGTTTACCCTCACAATTCCAGCTGAAACCGGATCACCATTCAAGCTTTACGGAGTGTATGGCGCGACCGCAATTGATGGAAATGGCATCGTCACCCTTCCGAATGCCAGCACCTGGAGCGCATCGCTCTCAGATTTGGGGGGAAAAGACGTGCCGCTGCTTAAATTTTATGAAGAAGTCTCCGGAGACTTCTCTATCACCTTTGAGCACGTTGGTTCTCTTTTCCATATCGAGCTGAAGAACAGTACCACAAGTGACTATAGTAATGTCACTAAAGCCGAGCTTTATTCTGCATCGGACATTCAGGCAGTACAATATGGCGGTGCAGCAACCTACGACCCGGTTGGGAATACTTTTGGAGGGACATCATCAGCAACAGGCCATTCCCTGCCGTTTACAATCACCGCAACTACACTGCAAAAGTCAAACGGTAACACATTGGATTTCTGGGGATGGTTTGCGCCGGCTACCGGAAATTGGCCGTGGCTGGGTCTTAGAATAACCTATAATGATGGGGAAGAAAAAACAATCTCATCCTGCAATTTCAAAGAAAAGCGTGATGCAGCTACAGCAACGGGTAAAGCTTATCACTTCTACGCCTCGCTCATCCCAGAAAACGGAACACAATATTTAAAATTCACCAACAGTGGTGGTAATCCTGTCGTGAACACGTTCACCGACAGCGACACCAACCGCGACCCTGATGGTTACGGCACCGCTGGCTCCTATACATATAAATTAGTGCTTATCGGCGATCAAATCTGGATGGCCGAGAACCTAAAGTACCTGCCTGCAATTCACTTTCGGTATAATGGCTCAGATACTGAAGCAAGGTATTATGTCTTTGGTTATCCGGAGTATGGTGATCCAACACTATCAGGTGCCATGGAGGCCACTACAAACTACACAACCTATGGAGTGCTATACAACTGGCCCGCAGCCATGAATGGGGAAACAAGCAGCTGGTTCAATCCCAGCGGAGTACAGGGGATTTGTCCTAACGGCTGGCACCTGCCCAGTATGTTAGAGTGGAACACATTGAGGGATCATCTTGGAGGAGCATCTGTTGCCGGAAACAAAATGAAAGAGACCGGGACAACACATTGGACAGACACTAACACAGGGGCCACTAATGAAAGTGGTTTTACAGCTCTTCCGGGGGGCTTCCTTGACGACCATGACTTCGTCGACATTGGCGACTACGGCTACTGGTGGAGTTCTTTAGAGAGCGATTATTACGCCTTGTTCCTGGGACTGTCCTATGACGGCGACTTTGGCTGGCTCTCCGACTACAAGAACTACGGGTGTTCTGTCCGTTGTGTCAGGGATTAGGTGTGCACAGAGGCTGCCACAGAGCGCACAGGCACAATGCGCTAAACAACTGTAGCAGTGAACTATAATCAAGATGGTGGGACTTTGTTAACGACCAGGAAGAGTATCGAAAGAAAGGTATAATTGCGGAGGTCGAGCGAATGGACTGGCTGAGTTACCCGACAGAGAACGACAGGGAACCGGAACAAAGACGAGCCACCGGCAGGGGCCAACAGGGGAATCTGCCAAACCACCCGGCGGTGCTTTTATCTAACGATAGAGGTGTTGAACGGACCGGGAAAAGGGGTGATGAAAGAAGCACCTCAGGTGTTTACACAAGAGCTGAACGAGAGTGAACTGTCCGATGAGGTGTCGAAATTAACTTAGACAGTGTCAGAAACCGGAATAACTTAGTCTGTTCCGGGAAGAGTGCAGGGGCAACCTGTGGACCAAGCTGCCTGCGCTGACACTCGGCATATAGGCAGCAGGACTTGTGTATAGGCTTGATTATGGAACTGTGGAAGCCACCCTATGATGAAAATCGAAAAGACACAAGCGAACACACCGTTAGGTCGAAAGTAGAGAGGCATGGGGTGGTGGCGGATGAAGCCGTAGTAGCGAAGAAGTCTCTGTAATGGGGATGGAGCGAAGGGCTTCACCAGATGGGTTTTAACGAGTGCAACAACTTAAAGGAAGGATGATTGAAGAGTTAAAGCCAAAGACGCAACCGATAAGTAAAGAACAGGTTTGGTCGGCGTGGAAGCATATAAAGAGAGGGGGAAAAGGCATGGGCATAGACCATATCAGCCTTGAGGAAATAGAAGCTAAGCCGCGCAAATACCTGTATCCTTTGTGGAATCGGCTGGCCAGCGGGAGTTGTTTTCCGCCGCCGGTCAGGGAAGTGCCTATACCCAAAGGAGATGGCAAAGTCCGGATGCTGGGGATACCCACCATACTAGACAGGGTAGCGCAACAAGTAATCCGGGAAGAACTGGAGAAGGTTGTAGAACCGATGTTCCATCCCAGTTCATTTGGATATCGTCCGGGCAGAAGTGCCCACGATGCGGTAGACCAATGCGCAAAGAACTGTTGGGAGAGATGGTATGTGGTGGACCTGGACATCAAAGGATTCTTTGACAACATCGACCATGAACAGATGATGAAAATTCTGCGGAAGTACACGAATCAGAAATCGGTATTGCTGTATTGCGAGAGATGGTTAAAAGCTACCGTCTGTAATCAGGCGGGGGAACTCGTGGCAAGAAGCAAGGGAACGCCACAGGGAGGGGTAATCAGCCCGCTGCTGGCCAACTTGTATCTGCACGAAGCATTTGATCGGTGGATGGAGGAAACGCAGCCACGTATCGTTTTTGAGCGATACGCAGACGATATCGTGATCCATACGCGAAGCAGAGAACAGTCGGACTTCATACTGGATAAGATAAAAGTCAGACTGGTGGAGTACTCATTGGAAGTCCACCCGGAGAAGACGAAAACGGTTTACTGTTATCGAACCGCCAGATTTTACAAAGAGGTAGCTTCACCTTCAAACCCAGACTTTGTGCAAAACCGAACGGAGAAAAGTTCTGGGGGTTCAGACCGGCCATAAGTAGTAAGAGCAGGAAGAAGATTACCGGAAAGCTGCAGGAAATGGCGATTCAAAATTGGGTGTCGTGGGATATCCAAAAGATAGCCGCCGCATTGGCACCGATGATACGGGGATGGATCCATTACTATGGGAGATACCGTATATCAGAGTTGCAATGGGTGTTCAGGTCACTAAACATCCGACTTGCCAAATGGGCGAGGAAGCGCTACAAACTCAGGACGTATGCTAAATCCTACGGCTGGCTGAAACGGATGATAAAATGGTATCCTGACACATTTGTTCATTGGACGTATGGCTTTACCGGTTGACTCTATCTGGAAGAGCCGTATGACGGGAGACTGTCAAGTACGGTTCCGTGAGAGGCTGGGGGTGAAACTCCCCCGGCCTACTCGACGTAATTTATTTGATAATTTGATTTTTCTAAAGATTCTAAACACATATCACACAAAGGAAAGCCCTGTTTCATGAAGAATTGCAGGGCTTTTTTCTTTGATACAGAAGTTATATTGAAATAAATCCAGCAATAGGTTTCACCCAATTAAATTTAAAGTTTCGCACATAATGATCAGCAGTGTTCGCATAACTCACTCGGTGTATGGAAATTAACCCGCGTTACCACCAATATAACCAATAGAATTGTTTACTAGACACAGGAATTGGCTCTAGAAAACGACTTGTGGATTTTGAGCAAACTGTTTTTCCAAATTCAAAGAAAGAATCATTAAGTTTGAATAATAAAAACACAACATAACACCCAGCAGAAATTGGTTGTACCCATTTATGTAGTTACTATATAGGCAAAGTGGGTACAAAATATATACGTAATTATTAATCCGTATCGAATTTGCATGGAAATGTAAACCATCATGTAAACCAGGCAACCAAAAACAGAGAAAAAACACACAAGAAAGGACTGTAAGTGGCTTATAAATAGTTAATTCCTCATTAGCTCAGTCGGTTAGTAGCACCTGACTCATAATCAGGGGGTCCAAGGTTCAAGTCCTTGATGAGGAGCCACACTTTAAAGCACTTACGAAAAACGTAGGTGCTTTTTTTATTCAGATACCTTTCATCTCATTGTACGAATCAAATTAGAGTTTACCTGAATCAAAGAAGTATTATCAAACTGTTATAATGGTGTATTTCATATTGTTTTATTGATTACATTTATATATAATCAGGTAAACGGAAAAGAAATACAATTATACAGGCATGGAATCAAGCTATAAATTTATTATTGCAATTGTGGTTGGTTGTCTTCTAATTAGTTGCATACCAAATGATAACATTGTCGATGCAGAGGCAGGGAATTATCAAACATTCGGGATCTATCACCAGGGAGATACTCTTTTTGCCTTCAGGCAATTTTCTGACCAGTGGAGTATCCTGACTTACACGAACAATTATGCTTTCAGGATCCAGAATTATGAACAGAAAAAAGTGGTAACCATTGGTTCCATACCCCTGGATCCTCAATCCGGATCGAGTTTTTATATTGAGGTCGATGGTTTTGGTACAGACAATATTTCAAAAGGAACTAAAAAAGTCATAGCTATCCGAAAAGAGGGCAATAAGTTACTTCTGTACGATAGGGATAATAAAACCAGTTATCTTGTTTATAACTAAAGTGGTATGAAAAAGATCTTTTTAATAAACATTCTGCTTTTAAGCCTTTTAACAGGTTTTTCTCATAGTGCTTATGCTGTAAAAGCTTACCCGGGGCTAATTCAGGTTATTCAGCCCGATGGCTCGGTCATCACCATCCAGAAACACGGGGATGAATTCCTGAACTGGACCACCAGCGGTGGCCGTCTTGTAAAACAAGGTGCCGATGGATTTTATTATCTGGCAGAATTTTCGGCCGGGGGAGCTGTCCGGGCAACCTCAAAGCGAGTACAGGCCGGACCATCTCTGCAAGGTGTTTCAAGAGTAATTCCCCCCGTTGATGCAGTTGAAAAAGTACGTAACAAAAGAAAAGAGTTTTCACAAATATTTGCGGGTCGTAGCAGCTTCTCAAAACTTGCACCCGACGCTCTGCGGGTCAAAGGTTCTACACAATCAATTTCATCGGGTAACAAAAGGTTCCTGGTAATTCTTGTTCAGTTCAGCGATCTGGCATTTGTCTCGGCAACTCCCGGGAACGATTTTGACAATTTACTGAATCAGGACGGCTATGCAATAAATAATGGTACAGGTTCTGCCTGGAATTATTTCAATGATAACTCCTCCGACCTGTTTGATCCTCAATTTGATGTTGTCGGGCCTGTAGCACTTTCCGGAACGGTAGCATACTATGGTGAAAATGATGAGGAAGGAGACGATGTCCGACCGCAGGAAATGTTGATCGAGGCCGTTACCCTGGCTGATAGCAATTATGGTGTTGATTTTACACAATACGATAACGACCAGGATGGTTACGTAGATAATGTTTTCATATACTATGCGGGATATAATGAAGCAGAAGGAGGGCCCGACAATACCATTTGGCCTCATTCGTGGGGAGCTTATACCACAGTTGACGGATTGAGCACCGGAAGCTACGCATGTAGTTCTGAATTGAGGGGTAGTTCCGGAACCACAATGGCAGGTATCGGTACCTTTTGCCACGAATTTGGGCACGTAATTGGGTTACCCGATTTTTACGATACAGATTATGAAGAAAACGGACAAGCCAGGGGGCTGGGATCTTTTGCCCTGATGTCCAGCGGCAATTATAATAATAATGGAAGAACACCTCCTTACCTGACCTCTGTGGAACGTGATTTGTTGGATTGGTTAACAAACACACCTGTTACCATTTCAGAGGAAGGAACTTATTCATTGGATCCTGTGTCTGAAAATAAATGCTATGTAGTGCCCACAACCAACGATGGTGAATTTTTCCTGTACGAATACCGTCAGCTGGATTCCTGGGATGCATACTTGCGGAATTCAGGCTTGCTGATTTATCATATAGATAAGTCTGAGAACATGGTATATGGAAAAACAGCTGCAGCGAGATGGAACCAGTGGGACGGGATAAATGCTTTTGCATCGCACCAGTGTTGCGACCTGGTAGAAGCCGTATATCCTGAATCGGAGGTTGAGAATCAAGACCAGGTACCTTTTCCGGGGAGTACCAACAACATTTCCTTTACAAATATTTCTTCCCCCGCCGCACTGGACTGGGCAGGGAACCCTATAGGCTTATACCTTAATAATATTGCCGATAACGGTACCCGGGCTTCTTTTACTGTTACAAAAATTAGCGAACTGACCATTACCGGAACCGTAAGAGATACAGACGGGAATCCGGTTGCGGGAGCTGAAGTGACTTTAACGTTTGAGGAATCTTTGGCTACAAATGTTCCCGGTCAGGCAACAGTTTCACCATCGGGAACACTTTTAAAATCTGCACCGAAAGGTACAGAAGAGGAAATAAGCACAGTTACAACCGATGGGAATGGCGTCTATGTAATAGAAACTGAGGGTCGTGAAGGGCTTTACAACCTGGAAGTATCAAAAGAGGGATATTATTCGGCTTACCGCCAGATTAATGCGGCTCAGATAGGAACGAGTATTGTTAATTTCACACTAAATACTATTCCGGAAGATGGTGTTATGAAGAAACACGGAGCCTGGGAAGGCAATGCCGTTGGTTTTGGATCCCCGGGTGGAACCATATACGGAGCTGTGGGCTTCTCGGCTCAGGAGCTTGCTCCCTTTGCAGGTCAGACCATCTTGTCCATGTCGTTTCTGGTGGCCGGGACAACTGCCGCAGAGGTGGGTTTGTTCATTACTGCCGGCACCGAAATTGTGTTTTCGGGAGTACTGAATAATCCATTATTTGGAGTCATGACACAGGTTAACCTTTCTTCCTTTGGGATAATCATACCGGAAGGAGCGGACATGAAATTTGGATACTATGTCACAGATAGTGATGACGGGTACCCGCTGGCTGCCGACGACGGACCTGCAGTTTCTATGGGCGGGTACGCAGGAGAGTCTGTTGCATCGCTGACAGATACATGGAAAAACCTGTACGGTATAGATAGAAATATAATAATATCTGCAAAGATCGGCGAATTGGACAACCAGCTTTTTTCACTGGGGTATTACATGATCCCGAATACGGGCCGAATGTACAGAGCCGGAGATACATTTACCTTGCAGTTGAACGACGATCCTTCTGTGACTGGTGTTGAAAGGCCGAAAGCAGTAGCCTGGTTTTTTGACGACCAACCTCACAATGCCGGGGATGTGATTACCCTGACACAGGGCAACCATACGGTAAAAGTTGTGCTGACTTTTGAAAATCACACTCAAACTGTTGTCGGCGACATAAAATGCGGTGTTGCTGGGGATTTATACCTCGATTAGCGCAGATAAACTCAACATTCCGGCTCCTGATAAGAAATATTACCCCCCAAAAAGGGGTAATATTTCTTTCGTTTCCGGCCAGGAAGGCTTAATAAAATCTGATCTCATTTCTTTTTTTAGCAGTACCCTTACGAATATTCTGTTAACTTTAACCCCGCATTTGCGCGTCACCATTAGTCTTTTCTCTTTATGCCCCATAATTAGCTATTATTAATATTCCTGTTTTTTCAATATTTCCGCTAAATGGCGGAAGGTAATCTATTATATACCACCTATTAATTAAATTATTATTATGAGACCCAAAGCACAAGAAGTACCACTAAAAAAAGTACCAGAATAAGAAGTAATAGCTTACATGCCTCCTGACTTTCAGGTGGAAGACCTGGCCATTGAACAAAACGTCCTGAGCGGCGGTAGCGGCAACCTTGGTCAATATGAAGGGGAATATTGGTAGGATATTTAAAACGAGCAAGTCATGAAAATAAAAATATTATTCATTGCATTGATTTTACCGGTTTTGCTGACCGGATGTATACAGGATTACATCACCCATCCGGTTGAAGGGGGTGACACCATCACTATTATCGCCGGCCTTCCCGGAGAGAGCGCCAGCGCCTCGGGCTATGGCACAGACATGCCCGATACCCGGGTTGGTCTGGCAGAAGAAGGTCTGGATGTAAAGCTTAACTGGGAGGTCGGCGACAAGATCTACCTGGTATTTGAGGAAGGCAGTTCCTGGATTAGGAAGGGAAAAGATTCGGTTACCCTGACATCGGCCAACATCATTAATGAAGGTAAGAAAGCCAGCTTCAGTGTTACTGTTCCCGCGGCCATTACTGAAGAAACCTTCAATTTATATATGGTGTATGGCGCTACGGGATTTGTAGATGCCAATAGTTATGACCTGAAACTGCCCGCTGCCCCCTGGAGTGGAAAGACGTTGGAGGAAGTACAGAACAAAGATGTAATGATGCTTAGATATGATGCCTTTGGCCTAAGCAAAACCAGTCCCAATTTCTCGGTGACTTTCGGGCATATGGGTTCGCTCTTCCATATCGCACTCAAAAACTGCAGCGACAGCGACCTGAACGGGATTACCAAAGCCGAACTTTATTCTTCATCGGTCATAGATGTACCACAGAACTCCGGGAACGCAAACTACGGAGCGATTGAGGGTGGTTTGGCAGGCGTATCTACTGGCACATCCCTGCCGTTTGATATCGCTGCGACGGATCTGAAAGCCGGCGAAACAATGGATTTCTGGGGATGGTATTTGATTCCGCCAGGAGATAACTGGCCGTGGCTGGGCCTTAGGTTAACTAATAATGGAACGAGCACAATCGGATCCGTCAATTTCAAAGAAAAGCGTGAATCTGCTACAAGAACGGGAAAAGCTTATCACTTCTACGCTACCTACGACGGGACTTATTTGAAATTCACCAATAGTACCTTCACTACTGCCGTCACGAACACGTTTACCGATACCCGCGATAGCAACAAATATAATACAGTACTTATTGGCAATCAAATCTGGATGGCCGAAAACCTGAAGTACCTGACAAGTGTGGTTGGCACGGCAACCGGATCAAGGACTGTAGCATACCAATATGTCTACGGCTACGAAGGTGTAGATGTGGCAGCAGCTAAAGCCACTGAAAACTACAAAACCTACGGCGTACTATATAACTGGCTTGCAGCCTTGAATGGGTCACTAGACAGTAATGCGAATCCGAGCGGTGTACAGGGAGTCTGCCCGGCCGGCTGGCACCTGCCCAGTGATGCAGAGTGGACATAATTGGAAACCTATCTGATTGCCAATGGTTACAATTATGACGGTACTACAACAGCAAGTAAAATTGCCAAATCCATGGCCTCGGACAGTGGCTGGAACACTTCATCTGTTATCGGTGCAGTAGGCAACACAGATTATCCGACTTATAGAAACAAGTCGGGTTTCTCAGCTCTTCCGGCAGGCCGCCGTTTCGCCTCTGGCTCATTTTCCGGCATTGGTGAACTCGCATACTGGTGGAGTTCACGTAGAAACGGTACCTATAATGACGGAACCAGTGCCTATGCCAGGGGCCTGAATTACAATACTAGTAGCGTAGCCGGGAGCTACAGCGACAGAGAATTCGGGTTTAATGTTCGCTGTGTGAGGGACAATTGATTCAACTGTATAAGGAATAAATGTATTTTCATGAAACCTACAAAAAATTACAAAAATTTTTTATAGGTTTGTGCTGAATATGCATTATTTCGCCGGACATATTATTATCACCATTACCATTATTACCCCTTTGGGGGTTTAATTCTTTCGTTTCCGGCCAGGAAGGCTCAGAGCCTTTTTGCTACAAAAATCCAAAACAAAATAAAATCTGATCTTCAGATCGTTAATGGTAATGATGATAATAATGAAATATATAATAATATTGGGAGACGGAATGGCCGATGAGCCCGTTCCGGCATTGGGCGGAAAAACACCTTTACAGGCCGCCTCTACTCCATGCATGGATGCAATGGCGCGTGCGGGCCGTTGCGGATACCTTAGAACCATACCGCAGGGCTTTTCACCGGGGAGCGAAATAGCCAATATGAGCCTGCTCGGCTACGATGTACACACTCAATTTGAAGGGCGGGGCTCTCTGGAAGCGGCCAGTATGGGCATAGAAATTCCTGCAGGATTCATGGCCGCCCGATGCAATCTTATTTGTGAACAGGACGGCCGGATAAAAAACCATTCGGCCGGGCATATCACCACCGGTGAAGCTACCGAGCTGATGCTTTTCCTCCAACGGGAAATGGGATCGGAGGAAGTGCGGTTCTTCCCCGGTGTCTCGTACCGTCACCTACTGTTGGTGAAAGGGGGCGATAAACACCTGGATTGTACCCCGCCGCACGATGTGGTGGGAACGGAGTGCGATAAGGTGATGGTGAAAGCACTCAGGCACGAAGCCCGAAGTACCGCGGATCTGTTGAATCACCTGATCCTGCGTTCCAGGGAACTGCTGCCCGGTCATCCGGTAAATATCAAAAGAAAAGCAAAAGGGAAAGATCCTGCGAATTCCATATGGCCCTGGTCTCCAGGTTACCGTCCGGCCATGAAACCTCTTTCGGCATTATATCCCATACGCAGCGGATCGGTTATCTCGGCCGTTGACCTGATAAAAGGCATTGGGGTTTATGCGGGTCTGGACCCTGTTGACGTTCCCGGTGCCACCGGATTGCATACGACCAATTATGAGGGGAAAGCCCGTGCCGCGCTCGATGAGCTTCGCCGCAAGGATCTTGTTTTTTTACATGTCGAGGCCTCGGACGAGGCGGGGCACGAAGGCGATGTGGATCTGAAGGTACGTACCATTGAATACCTGGAGAATCGTCTTGTGCGTCTCATTTATGAGGAAACCGCAAATTGGGATGATCAGGTAACGATAGCCGTTCTTCCGGATCATCCGACTTTTTGCCGTACACGTACACATGCCGCCAATCCCGTGCCCTTTCTCATATACCGGACAGGTAAAAAGGAACAGAAAAATTCCGGAGATTTTGAGGCCGATGCCGTACAGGTGTTTGACGAATTTTCTGTCTCCGGAGGAACTTACGGAGTCCTCGAAGGCGATGGCTTTATCCGTGCTTTTTTTAATCAATAACCTATAATACTGCACAAATGAAATATTACAGCACCAACAGACACTCGCCTCATGTTACGCTTAGGGAAGCCGTTGTGAAAAGTCTGGCGCCGGACAAGGGGCTTTACATGCCGGAACGTATCCCGCTCATGCCGCGTTCCTTCTTTGAGAACATTGAAAACAAAAGCTTTCAGGAGATTTCTTTTGATATTGCGCTGGCATTCTTCCAGGAAGATATCGACAAAGAAACCCTTCGCCGGATTGTTTATGATACGCTTTCTTTTGATGTGCCCTTGCATGAGGTGGAAAGAGATATATACAGTCTGGAATTATATTACGGTCCCACGCTGGCCTTTAAAGATATAGGATCGCGTTTCATGGCGCGGCTGCTTGGCCATTTTACCAGGGAAAACAATTGCGAAAGGGCTGATATCCTGGTGGCCACGACCGGCGATACAGGCGGAGCCGTAGCCAACGGATTTCTGGGAGTGGAAGGAGTGCATGTACACGTGCTCTATCCCGGAGGAATGGTCAGTGATATACAGGAAAAACAGTTTACCACCCTCGGGAGTAATATAACCGCACTGGAAGTGGACGGTACATTTGACGATTGTCAGCGTCTGGTTAAAACGGCATTTGTGGATAATGACCTGAAAGAAAAGCTCAACCTGACCTCGGCCAATTCAATTAACGTAGCCCGTTTTCTGCCCCAGATATTTTATTATTTCCATGCCTGGGCCCAATGGAAAAAACTGAATCCCGGGAGTAAAAATGATCTTGTTTTTTCCATTCCCAGCGGAAATTTCGGGAATATTACCGCGGCTTCTTTTGCACGAAAAATGGGATTGCCCGTAAAAAGACTGATTGCAGCAAATAACAGGAACGATATTTTCTATGAATTTCTCAGGACAGGGCAATACTGTCCCAGGCTTTCCGTTACTACTCTTGCCAATGCCATGGACGTAGGCGATCCGAGTAACTTTGCTCGCGTGCTCGATCTTTTTGGTCATTCCCATGAGGTTGTATGCAACCACATAAGCGGCGCACGTTTTGATGACGAACAGATTGCCCGGACCATTGCCTTCCTGTATAAGGAAACCGGTTATGTGCTGGATCCTCACGGTGCCTGCGGCTATGCCGCTCTTAAAGAAGGCCTGAAGGAAGGAGAAACCGGAATCTTCCTGGAAACGGCACATCCGGCCAAATTCAAAGAAATTGTGGAGAAGATAACCGGTACAAAGATTGAAATGCCCGGGCAGTTAGCCTCGTTCATGCAGGGGAAAAAACAAACCGTTCCGCTAAGCAGCCGGTATGAGGACTTTAAGGCGTATCTTCTGGCTTGCTAGAAATGGCTTGCTAAAAAGAGATCACGTTTAGATGTTCCAGGACAATCTTCACACCAATAAGTACAAGAATAATTCCGCCGGCCAGTTCCGCTTTGGAGCTGAGCCGGTTTCCGAAAACGTTACCGATTTTTACCCCCAGGAAAGACAGTAGGAAGGTAATGGCCCCAATAAGCGTCACCGCAAGTATAATATCTGTCTGAAGAAAGCCGAGGGAGATGCCTACGGCCAAAGCATCAATACTGGTGGCAATGGCCAGCACCAGCATGGTTCTGGCGCCAAATGAACAATCTGTTTTACTATTCTTGTCGAAAGATTCCACGATCATCTTGCCTCCAATGAAAACAAGCAACCCAAAAGCAATCCAGTGGTCCACGCCGGCTATCAGAGATTGAAGCCGGCTGCCCAGAAAATAGCCCAGGGCTGGCATAAGTGCCTGGAAGCCTCCAAAATAAAGGCCGGCCTTCAAGGCATTTCTCCAGTCCATCTTTTTCATTGCCATGCCTTTGCAGACAGAAACGGCAAAAGCATCCATAGCAAGGCCAACGGCCATAAATATGAGGTTAAGAATGCCCATAAGGTATTATTTCTGTATTTTTGTTTTCAATCGCGCAAAGTTAACAAAAGATGGTATGTATATGAAAAAAACAATAGTAATGGCAGCCGTCCTGCTTTCAGTACAGCTTGCCGCTCAACCTCTGCCACGAATAACCGTCATTGCTACAGGAGGCACTATTGCCGGAACGGCTCCTACAGCCACCCAGGCCGGTTATTCTCCGGCCCGTCTCACGGTGGACGCCCTGCTTGGACAGGTTCCCCAGCTCGCTTCAAAAGCGGAAATCTCCGGCTATCAGTTGTGCAATATTCCCAGTCAGGCCATGACCCATGATATCTGGATAAGCCTGGCCAGTGTGATAGATTCGCTTTTTGCCTCGGGAGATTGCGACGGTATTGTGGTTACTCACGGTACGGACACCATGGAAGAGACAGCTTATTTTCTCCATCTGACAGTTCCTCACGACCGGCCTGTTGTACTTACAGGGGCCATGCGTCCGGCTACCGGTCTGAGTGCCGACGGTCCCATGAATCTGTACAATGCCGTGATGTTGGCAGCCAGTCCCTCGGCGCGTAACCGGGGCGTAATGGTGGTAATGAATGATTTCATTTTTTCTGCCGACGATGTGATCAAAACCAATACGGTCAATCCCAATGCCTTTGAATGTCCCAATTACGGACCCCTGGGTACGATCAGGGGCGGAATGCCGGTTTTTTCCCGTAAAACCCTTACCAGACATACTTCAGAAAGTGAGTTCTCCATAAGGAAATTGTCGGGTAAAAAGCTTCCGCACGTAGAGATCGTTCTTTCTTACGCGAATGCTTCAGATATACAGTTAAATGCTCTGATAGATTATCCGGTTGACGGTATTGTGATTGCCGGGGTGGGCAATGGCAATTTTGCACCCTCTTTTATGAATGCCATTGCTAAAGCCAATGAAAAAAAGATCCCGGTGGTGCGTGCCACCAGGATTATTTCAGGAGGAGTGAGTTCCGGACTGGAAGATGTGTTTCCGGGACAAATAGCCCCCGGCTACCTGTCAGCGCAAAAAGCCAGAATACTGCTTATGCTGGCTCTTACACAAACAAACGACCCGGAACGGATAGGAAAAATATTCCTTGAATATTAATTTATCTTAGCTCCGTTGCCCAAGCGTTCTTCAGGTGAAACAATACGCATGTTGCCATCTGCTTCCTTGGCCATGAGTATCATTCCCCGGGATTCTATTCCGCGTATGGTACGCGGTTCCAGGTTGGCCAGAATGCAAATCTGTTTTCCGATAATCGATTCGGGTGTATAGTACTGTGCTATCCCTGAAACGATTACCCGTTGATCCAGGCCCGTGTCTATGGTGAGCTTCAATAATTTATCCGTTTTGGGGACACGTTCTGCCTGAAGGACGGTTGCGGTACGGATGTCCATTTTCTCGAAATCTCCGTAGGTACAGGGTTCAGAAGCAGGCACAGGACCCGGGCCTCCCGGGGCGGCAGCCTCCGGAGCGGCTATACTTGTTGAGGGCTTTACCAGTTTGGCTACCTGTGCCTCAATAACACTGTCCTCGATTTTCTCGAACAATAATTCTGCGGGATTCAGTTGGTGTCCCGGTTCTAAAAGGCGATTGCCGGCAAAATCACTCCATTGGTATT
The DNA here is from genome assembly GCA_964600385.1 of uncultured Muribaculaceae bacterium. Lineage (GTDB taxonomy): Bacteria > Bacteroidota > Bacteroidia > Bacteroidales > UBA932 > DMER64. The sequence goes on along the minus strand of CAZRJC010000007.1, from coordinate 91,045 downwards.
TTTCCTTCATGTTCAGTATGTGGCGGAGTTTAGCGGTTGAAAAAGGCAGGAATGGTTCCAGGGCAATACTCAGCTGAGCGCAGATATCGAGTGAAACATTCAGGATGGTGGCTACGCGGTCCATGTCTGTTTTTGCCAGCTTCCAGGGTTCGGTTTCGGTCAGGTATTTATTGCCCAGCCGGGCCAGGTTCATGGCTTCTTTGAGCGAATCGCGGAAACGGTAGTGTTCCAGGTTATCCTCGAGAGCTGCTTTTATCTGTGGAATAGCTTCCCTGACAGTGGCTTCGGCAGCCGTTTCAGGTCCTGCCGCAGGTACTTTTCCGTTGAAATATTTGTGAGTGAGTACCACGGCACGGTTTACGAAATTACCGAAAATGGCTACCAGTTCGTTGTTGTTCCGAGCCTGGAATTCTTTCCAGGTGAAGTCATTGTCTTTGGTCTCAGGTGTTGTGGCGCACAGTGCATAACGCAACACGTCTTCTTTCCCCGGTAATTCTTCCAGGTATTCGTGCAGCCATACAGCCCAATTCCTTGAAGTGGAAATCTTTTCCCCCTCGAGATTCAAAAACTCATTGGCCGGTACGTTGTCGGGCAGGATATAGTCGCCGTGAGCCTTGAGCATGGCGGGAAAAACAATACAGTGGAACACAATATTATCTTTACCAATGAAATGAACCATTTTGGTTTCCGGGTCCTTCCACCATTTTTCCCAGCTGTCGGGGTAAAGCTCTATGGTGTTGGAGATGTATCCGATAGGAGCGTCAAACCATACATACAACACTTTCCCCTCGGCGCCTTCTACCGGTACCGGCACTCCCCAGTTCAGGTCCCTGCTCACGGCGCGGGGCAACAGCCCGCTGTCCAGCCACGATTTGCATTGCCCGTAAACATTCGATTTCCACTCCTGATGTCCTTCCAGTATCCATTGACGGAGCCAGGGCTCGTATTGATCGAGCGGAAGGTACCAGTGTTTTGTTTTTCTTTTCTCGGGTTTGCTGCCGCTAATGGAAGAATGAGGGTCAATCAGTTCGTCGGGGGACAGGGTGGAGCCGCATTTTTCACATTGGTCTCCGTAAGCGCCCGGAGCCTGGCACCGCGGACATGTACCCGTAATGTAACGGTCCGCGAGGAAAGTCTGAGCTTCTGTGTCGTAAAACTGTTCGGTCTCTTTCTCAATGAATTTACCGTCTTCGTAAAGTTTACGGAAAAACGCCGAGGCTGTTCTGTAATGCGTGGCAGAGGTGGTGCGTGAGTACACATCAAAGCTGATACCGAGCTTCTCAAAAGAATTTTTTATGATTGTATGGTATTTGTCTACGATTTCCTGTGGCGGTATACCCAATTGCCTGGCTTTGATTGTTATGGGTACCCCGTGCTCATCGGATCCGCCCACAAAGCAGACTTCCCGTCCGCGCAGGCGAAGGTATCTTACATAAATATCGGCGGGTACGTATACTCCGGCCAGGTGTCCTATATGTAACGGCCCGTTGGCATAAGGGAGGGCCGAGGTAATCAGGTAACGTTTGTATTGTTCTTCCATAGTAAAGGGAATGTTATTATATCAGTTGAGTCTATTCAGTTCTTTAGCAAATGAGTTGCGTACATCCATCATGGTGATGAGTTGTTTCATCAGTTCCTGCATCTGTTGTTCGTCCCCTGTGAGCTGTGCCGTGTGAAGCTGGCGGGTCAATTCGGTGCAGGCGCGGGACACGATCCTTGATTTGTAAACCAGCACAGCTTTTATCACGTTCTCTTTCAAAAGGGTCTCTTCCAAAGGGAGGCTGTCCTTGAGTACTTTCAGATTTATAGGATGAGGGTTGCTTAGCAGGTTCAGAGCCTGTTGAGACAGGGTAACGTCCCGGTGGTTGTTGAAATGTTTTATACGGGCCTCATCGTCGCCGGACAGGTGCGAATATTCTTCCATTAATCTTCTGTAAACAGGATCCTGGAATTCAAGATCGTCTTCCCGGAGAGATGAAATTATATAATCTTCAATGGTTGCATTATCAATGACCGCCTGTCCGAATTTGAGGAGGTAGTAAAGGATATCCTGTTCTGCGTGGCTCAGTTCATCGTCGCCTGGAGTCATCTGAATTTCTTCTGTTACCGGCGGGGGAGGCAATGTCTCCGAAGGATGCGTATAAAAGGTCCTGTCCTTCCGGATCTTGATTATTTCCCTGGTCAGCAGGCTTTCCTGGATATCCAGATGACGGCTGCATTCTTCTATGTAAATGCTTCTGGTAATGGCATCGGGTACTACCGCAATACTGTTCATTACATTACGGATAAGCCCCGATCTTTTTAGCGGATCCTTCATTTCATCGGCCATGAGGGCGATCTTGAAATGAATGAAGTCCGTTTCGTTTTTTTCCAGAAAGTCGAGTATTTCGCTGGCATTGTGTTTACGGGCAAAAGAATCGGGGTCGTCCCCGTCGGGGAATCGTACCACTTTCACCTGCAACCCTTCTTCGAGCAACATGTCGATACCCCGGATAGAGGCTTTGATGCCGGCGTCATCTCCGTCGTAGAGGACGGTTACCTGCGGCGTGAAGCGTTTTATAAGCCGTATCTGTTCACCGGTGAGAGAAGTCCCGGAAGAGGCCACCACATTGCAAATGCCTGCCTGGAAGAGAGAAAGCACATCGGTATAGCCTTCCACCAGGTAACACTTCTGGAGCCTGGTAATATGCGATTTGGCAAAATAAATACCGTAGAGCGATTTGCTTTTGTTATATATCTCACTTTCAGGGGAGTTCACGTATTTGGCCACCTGTTTGTCAGTGCGGAGTGTTCTTCCGCCGAATCCTATAATCCGTCCGCTGAGCGAGTGGATGGGAAACATGACCCTTTCCTGGAAACGGTCCATAATGGCCTCGGGTTTGTTTTCCTGGGCCGGGAAATGAAGTGTCAGTCCGGTTGATACCAGCAGATCCTGTTTATACCCCGCTTCCAGCGCAGCCCTGGTTAAATGATCACGTCCGCCCGGAGCGAATCCCAATTGGAATTGTTTAATTATTACGTCAGTAAAGCCTCTTTCTCTGAAATAACCCAATCCAATGGCCTGCCCGGCCGGATCTTCCCAAAGATAACGGGAGTAGAATTCACAGGCAAAATTGTTGACAATCAACATGCTGTCTCTTCTCATCCTGGACTCGATCTGTTCAGGCGTCTCTTCTTTTTCCTCAAGGGGAATATTGTATTTTGCAGCCAGGAAGCGTAATGCCTCGATGTAGGAAAGCTGCTCGTGTTCCATAATGAAACGCACTACGTTCCCGGCTTTTCCGCACCCAAAACATTTGAAAATGCCTTTTGAAGGAGAAACGGAAAAGGATGGGGTTTTTTCATTATGAAAAGGGCAGCAGGCAATATAGTTGGCGCCACGACGTCTCAGGTTCACGTATTCACCCACTACTGCCTCTATGGGCGCAGCTTCGAGAATGCGTTCTATCGTGGCCTGGTCTATCATTTAAAATGATTTGAAACCCACAGCTTCCCGAACCAGTTTCATGGTGGCCTGGGCCGATTCGCGTGCCTGTGCGGTTCCTTTTTCTACTACGTAATGCAGGTATTTGTCGTCGTTCGAGATCTCAATGATTCTTTCCCTGATGGGAAGTGTCCGCCGGCAAATGTCTGCGGCCAGTTGCTTTTTAAGATCTCCGTAACGGATGGCGCAATTATTATATTGATTGGTGAAATATTCCACCACATCGGGATCAGATACGATCCTGAGTAAGGTAAACAGGTTTTGAATGGGCTCGGTCATGGCCTCTCCGGATGTGGCCGGTCCGCTGTCCGTAACGGCCCGCATTACCTTCTTTGTGATGGTTTTTTCATCGTCAATAAGGTATATGCCGTTCCCTTCGCTCTTGCCCATTTTGCCGCTGCCGTCAAGCCCCGGTACTTTCACCAGGTTTTCCCCAAAGTTATATGCCTCGGGTTCCGGAAAAACATTTACTCCGTAAAGGTTGTTGAACCGGCGTGCCAGTAGGCGGGTAATTTCAAGGTGCTGTTCCTGGTCTTTTCCAACCGGCACCCAATCGGGACGGTGTATAAGAATGTCTGAGGCCATCAAAACAGGGTAGGTAAGCAGTCCGGCGTTCACATTGTCGGGGTTCTGGCGTACTTTGTCTTTAAAGGAAGCGGTGCGCTCCAGCTCTCCTTTATAGGAAAGCATATTCAGCAATACGTACAGTTCACTGACTTCCGGAACGCTGCTTTGTACAAAAAGAGACGATTTTTCCGGATCAAGTCCTGCAGCCAGGTATTCAGCCAGAATGATTTTCACATTGGAATGAAAATCGTCCGGTTTGGGGTGGGTGGTAAGTGAATGCAGGTCGGCAATAAAGAAAAAACATTTAGCCGTGTTTTGCAGCTGGACAAAATTCAACAGGGCACCGTAGTAATTGCCCAGATGTAAATGCCCGGTGGAGCGGATGCCGCTCAGTACAGTCTTCATAGGTAACAGATGTTCAAAATTAAGCCTACAAAGTTAGTGTTTTTTAGGTAAATGTTATCTTTGCAAATAGATAAAGGAATTATGATTACTATCTCACAGGCCCGGTTGAAGGGAAAAGTGTCGCTGCCACCTTCTAAAAGTATGAGTATAAGGGTTTTGGCCGCCATTTTTCTCGCAGGCCGAGACACTTTGTTACGGGGCGCATGGCCTAAGGACGGGACCCAGGTATGCGAGGATGTTCAGGCCGCTTACAGGGTGGTCCGGTCCGTTGGTTCACAGTTTGTGAAGGAAGACATAGGAATCCATGCCGTTCCCGGCAGGGAGCATTCGCGAAGGCAACTGGATTGCGGCGAATCGGCCCTGGCACTCAGAATGTTTGCCCCCATCCTGGCTTTGTCATCGTACATTTATTGTCTGCGGGGACGTTCTACCCTTATTACAAGACCGGTGGATTTTGTCATTCAGGGACTCAGGGAACTGGGGTGCTGGTGTGAGAGCCTCAATACGCTGCCTACACTTTCAATTATTGACAATCTCAAGGAAACGGGGCACTGGGAGTACAGCGATACTTCGTTAAGCATGTCCCGTCCCATTTTATTGGTCCAGGGACCACTCCGGGGCGGAAAGTATAAGGTGAATGCCGGAGGAAGTTCGCAATTTTTGAGTGGTTTGCTCATGGCCCTGCCCCTGGCAGGAGAAGATTCCATACTGGAGGTGGACCATCTGGCCAGTCAGCCTTATATAGACTTGACCCTGAACGTAATGGAGTCGTTTGGTGTACGTGCCACTCATGATAATTACAAGGTATTTCATATACCCGGCCGACAGGTCTACCGGGCAAGAAAAATTGCCATTGAAGGCGACTGGAGCGGAGGGGCTAATTTCATTGTAGGCGGTGCCCTCTTCGGGGACCTTCGTATTGGGCCGTTATGGAAAAACAGCCTGCAGTCGGACAAGGCTATCCTCGAAGCCATTGAAAGAGCAGGTGCCAGTTGGAGTTGGGTGCAGGGAAGCCAACTTAAAGTTTATAAAAAGGATAATCTGCACGGTTTTACTTTTGATGCTCAGTCCTGTCCGGACCTGTTTCCTCCCCTGGTAGCTCTGGCCGTGCATTGTAAAGGCACATCGTATATTCACGGCGTGGATCGTCTTTTTCATAAAGAATCGAACAGGGCGCTTGGCTTACTGGAGGAATATACCAAAGTGGGAGCCAATATCAGACTCGAAGGCAACAACATGGTGATTGAGGGAGGCGAACTGCCCGGCGGGGCAAAAATATCGGCCAGAGGCGATAACAGGATTGCCATGTCGCTGGCCATTGCGGCACTCGGTGCACAAAACCCCATCCAGATAGAAGGGAAACATACTGTGGCCAAATCGTTTCCTGACTTCTGGGAGGCGCTCGAAAAAGTAACTAAACCTATCTGATGAATACATTCGGCAATAGATTCCGCGTGTCGGTCTTTGGAGAATCTCACGGTCCCGCCACAGGGGCTGTGCTTGACGGAGTTCCACCGGGCATTGCGTTGCAGGAATCGGATCTTATCCCCGATATTTTGCGCCGCAAAAGCGGAGCGCGGGGAACCACACCAAGGACCGAAACGGACGAACCGCATTTTCTAAGCGGTGTATATAACGGTTATACAACCGGAACTCCTCTGTGCATTACCTTTGACAATAAGGGAGCCCGGCCGCAGGATTATACCGGGCATCCCGGAGTGTTCCGTCCGGGAACGGCCGATTTCACAGCGCAGGTAAAATTTCACGGGTATCAGGATCCCAGGGGCGGTGGTCATTTTTCCGGCAGGCTCACTCTGCCTTTGACAGCTGCCGGAGCCATTGCCAAAAAGATTATTGCCCTGCATTATCCTGAATTATCAATTAAAGCACAAATAGTACGCATTGGGAGTCTTGCCGTAACAGACTGGCCCGTTCTTTCACCCGGTGTGGAGGCTCTGATTGATAAAGCAGTAACCGAAGGAGATTCCTTGGGAGCCGTTATAGCATGTTCCCTGGAGCAGGTACCGGCAGGGCTGGGAGAACCTTTTTTCGATTCGGTGGAATCTGTGCTTTCGCATATCCTGTTTGCCATTCCGGGTATCAAAGGAGTGACCTTTGGACTGGGGTTCGAGGAAACCCTACTGAAAGGCAGTGAAAACCCTCATAAAGGAGGAATCGCCGGCGGAATAACCAACGGCGATACCCTGAATTTTCAACTGGCTGTAAAACCAACACCAACGGTTGGGAAAGAAGGACGTCACGATGCCTGTTTTGCACTTAGGGTCCCGGTAGTGGCAGAAGCCGCTGCGGCCATAGTGCTGGCCGATTTTATCCTTTCTAAATCTGAGTTCCCCGTTCCTGAAGTGCAGCCCTGACCTTGGCTTCAATTTCTTCTTTCAGTTCGGGATTGTCTTTGAGCATCTGCTTAACGGCATCGCGTCCCTGTCCGATTTTTGTTTCTCCGTAAGAGAACCACGATCCGCTCTTTTTGATGACATCGTACTCAACGCCCAGGTCAACCAACTCGCCCAGCAGCGATATGCCTTCACCAAAAATGATGTCAAATTCGGCTTTCCGGAAAGGAGGTGCCATTTTGTTTTTCACCACTTTCACCCGTACGTGATTACCGGTTGCATCCTCGCCGTCCTTCAGCTGAGTGGTGCGGCGGACGTCCACGCGAACAGATGCATAGAATTTCAAGGCATTTCCTCCGGTGGTTGTCTCGGGATTACCAAACATGACCCCTATCTTCTCACGCAACTGGTTGATAAAGACACAGCAGGTATTTGTCTTGCTGATATTGGCTGTCAGTTTGCGTAATGCCTGCGACATGAGACGAGCCTGCAGGCCCATTTTGGAATCGCCCATTTCTCCCTCTATCTCGGCTTTGGGCGTGAGGGCGGCCACGGAGTCAATTACCACAATGTCAATGGCTCCCGAACGGATCAGATGATCTGTTACTTCCAATGCCTGCTCCCCGTTGTCGGGCTGTGAAATAAGCAGTGTGTCCACGTTAACGCCCAGCTGGCGCGCGTAGTTCCTGTCAAACGCATGTTCTGCGTCAATTATTGCGGCTATGCCACCCAGTTTCTGGGCTTCCGCTATGGCGTGAATGGCCAAAGTGGTCTTCCCACTCGATTCGGGTCCGAAGATCTCAACTACACGACCACGCGGGTATCCTCCAATGCCCAATGCGTAGTCCAACGCAATGGAACCGGACGGAATAACCGACACGTCCCATTTGGGTTGATCCCCGAGTTTCATAATGGTTCCTTTCCCGAAATCCTTCTCAATCTTGTCCAAGGTTGCCTGGAGCGCTTTCATTTTGTCTGGATTCACTCCGGCTCCCTCTTTAACTTCTGCACTTACTTTTGCCATAATATTTCAATTATTGATTAACGAACAAATATACAAAAACGCATACAATTTCTCGTATCTTTGACGCATGAAAGAATGGTTATTGGGGAAAACCCTCGAAGAGCTTACAGCATTGTGTGTTGGACTGGGGCTGCCTCGCTTTACCGGGGGGCAGATTGCTCAATGGATTTATAAGAAAGGAGTTACAGACATAGGTCAGATGACCAATCTCTCCATGACCGCCAGAGAAAAACTCGGTGAAAAATATCAGGTGGGAGGTCCGGAGCCCCTGACATCCCAGCTTTCATCTGACGGTACCAGAAAGTATTTGTTTCCCTCACTTAATGCCGCAACCACAGGAATAGAAGCGGTGGTAATACCCGATGACGACAGGGCTACTCTTTGTATTTCTTCGCAGGCAGGTTGTCAGATGGGTTGCCAATTCTGCATGACGGCCCGGATGGGATTTCGCGGAAATCTGACCGCTGGTGAGATCATAGGCCAGTTCTTAAGGGTTGAAGAATCCGGAAGTTTGACCAATGTAGTATATATGGGTATGGGAGAACCGTTTAACAACTGGCAGGAGGTATCGCGGTCGCTGGAAATCTTTACTTCGGAATGGGGATTTGCCTGGAGCCCCCGGCGCATTACGGTTTCTTCTGTAGGAATATTGCCGGTGCTCGATACTTTCATGCATACCACACAGGCACATCTGGCAATCAGTCTTCATAACCCTTTCGATGCCGAGAGGGCATTACTCATGCCCGTTCAGAAAGCTTATCCCATAAGCCGCGTGGTTAAGCAGCTGAGACAATACGATTTTCACGGACAGCGCAGACTCAGTTTTGAATACATAATGTTTGAAGGATGGAACGATACCCAACGTCATGCGGCAGCTTTGATACAACTGCTCAGGGGATTGGAGTGCAGGATAAATCTCATCCGTTTCCATGCCATACCCGATTTTCCTATGAAGCCCTCGCCTGACCCGGTAATAGAAGCGTTTAAGGACAGGCTCAATAATGCGGGGCTTATTACGACCGTTAGGGCATCCCGGGGCATGGACATACTGGCAGCCTGTGGAATGCTGAGCGGAAAACAATTAAACGCACAATGACAGACAGGCAGGTAAATCAGGAAGCCCGTCTGCTCTCTATGATGCAGAGCCAGTGCAGCAGGCAGGAATTGTGCCGCAGTGACATCCGTCGCAGACTGGAAAAAAGAGGAGCTGAACCGGCAGAAACCGAAAGGATAATCGAACAGCTCTGCAAAGACCGGTTTATTGATGAAGAACGTTATGCGGGAGCCTATGTCAGGGATAAAAGCAGACTAAGCGGCTGGGGACCTGTAAAGATCTCCGGAATGTTGAGAATAAAGGATATTCCGGATGATATCATACAGATGACACTGTCCATGACCGATCAGACGTTGTTCGAAGAAAACCTTAAAGATGCCCTGATCAGGAAGAATAAAACAATCAAAGAGGCTGATCCCCGGAAACGCTACGCAAAACTCGTCCGGTTCGGCTTGGGAAAAGGTTATGGTTACCAGCAAATAGCCAGGTGTTTGACACTTATAAAAATTATTAGGCCGGATTGAAATATTTTTTGCCGAATAGAAATTCTTGTTATCTTTGTGTTTCATAAAAGAGGCCATTTATTTTATTAACTTAAATATTTTTGTTATGACAATCTTGACAACAACTTTACAACCAGTATATGATTGGTTGGCAAACCTTTGGGATTTGTTGTTCTCCCACGCTGGTGCATGGGCTGACAACCTTTATATTATACTGAACCAGATTTGGGATGTTTTCCAGAACTTGTTTACTTTTGTTATAAACTAGAGTAGAGGAAAAGAGATACTGATCAGTACCTGAATCATGAGGCTGTCTCGTACGAAGGCAGCTTCTTTTGTTTATGGCGGTTCATACTATAGATGATATTCCTTTCACCCTCACCCGGTGTGCCAGGCGTTCGGTAGGACTTTCAGTCCGTTCCGACGGAAGTGTGCACGTGAGGGCTCCCTTGTGGTTACCGGAAAGGACAATATACAAAATGGTCAAAGAACGTATTCCATGGATCAGGGAAAGACGGCAGACGGCAGGACAACAAGTTAAGTTGCCTGCTGACGGTCCTGAATTGAAAAAATTGAAGATTGAAGCCCGGGAACGATTCATGTTATTAGCCGAACCATGGATTAAAAGATTTGAAACCCGGTACGGTGTGTCCCCTCTCAGGTGGACCCTGAGGGACATGAATTCAAGATGGGGCAGCTGTTCCATGACTACCCGCAGGATCACGCTTAATCTTAAATTATTCCACAAACCCGACGAATGCGTTGAATATGTAATAGTACATGAATTATGTCACCTGTTGTATCCAGATCACGGCAAGAAATTTCATGCACTTTTATCTTCGGAACTGCCCGATTGGAAAATGAGAAAGAAACTGTTGAACAATAAAAATAGATAGAAATGTATTCACCAGAAAATTATAAAAACCTGTTGCAACGCGGGCAACGGTTGAGGAGGTTTCTTTGACGTTGAAGCCAAAGAGGTCCGGTTGGAGAGCCTGAACCGGGAAATAGAAGCTCCCGGATTCTGGGACAATCCCAAAACTGCTGAGCAAAGTTTGAAAATGCAGGCCTCGCTTAAAGCGGCTGTGGAAAAATATTATAAGATAAAATCAAATCTGGAAGACCTTCAGGTACTTGCAGAATTGGATGCTCCACAGGAAGAACTGAACGGGATGTATGACAAAGTGGCTCTGCAAATAGAAGAGGAAGAGCTGAAAAGCATGCTCAGCGCCGAGGGTGATAATATGGGGGCCCTTCTGAAAATCAATTCAGGTGCCGGTGGTACCGAAAGCAACGATTGGTCGGCCATGCTCATGCGGATGTACATAAGATGGGGAGAGCGGAACGGGTATAAGGTGCGTGTCCACGACATGCTGGATGGAGAAGAAGCCGGGATCAAATCCTGCACCATAGAATTCGAGGGGGCTTATGCATACGGATACCTTAAGGCGGAGAACGGGGTGCATCGTCTGGTCAGGATATCTCCTTTTAATGCGCAGGGTAAACGACAGACTACTTTCTCGTCTGTTTTTGTATATCCGGCTGTTGATGACTCCATAGAAATTGAGATCAATCCCGGCGATCTGGAGTGGGATACATACCGTTCCAGCGGTGCAGGCGGTCAGAATGTCAACAAAGTGGAGACGGGCGTGCGGGTACGCCATATTCCAACGGGGATAGTGGTGGAGAACACCGAGACCCGGAGCCAGTTCGATAACCGTCAGAATGCCCTGCGCATTTTGAAATCTCATCTTTATGAGCTGGAACTTGAAAAGCGAAGAGAAAAAGAAGCCGAACTGGAAGGTCAGAAAAAGAAAATAGAGTGGGGCTCACAAATACGGTCTTATACATTACATCCTTACAAAATGGTTAAGGACCATCGCACCGGGTACGAGATGACCGATACCCAGGCTGTTTTGGACGGAGACATTAACGGATTTATCCGTACATTCCTTCTTGGAGGTTCTGCCGATGGCGCTTAAGGTGTATAAAGCTTCTGCCGGTACGGGGAAAACGTACAGACTGGCGCTCACCTACCTTAAATTGTTACTGGGTGATGCCCATTCTTTCGACCCTAATGCGTTTTCGCGTATTCTGGCGGTAACATTCACCAATAAAGCGACCGAAGAAATGAAAAACAGGATCCTCGAAACGCTCAGTGCTCTTGCACTGGGCCAGGCCATTCCAATGGCAGACGATCTTGTAAATGAAACCGGTCTGTCTCCCGAAACAATTACCGAACGGGCACAGATTATTCATGAAAGGATTCTGCATCGCTATGCTTTTTTTTCGGTGTCTACGCTCGATGCTTTTTTTCAACGAATTCTTCATGCGTTTGAGCTCGAGGCAGGGCTGTCGCCCGGTTATTCAGTGGATCTGGATACACCCCTTCTGATTGAGAAAACCGCTGCTCAGGTTACCGATGATGTCCTTGAAGATGAATCGTTGCGTGAATGGCTGAGCCGCCTGATCCACGAAAAAGTGAACAGTTCAGAAAAATGGGACGTTAATAAAATATTACAGGATGTAGGGTACGAAGTGGTAAGGGAATCTTTCCGTTCTTTCGGCGGTTCTTTTGCCGATAAATTATCGGATAAAGATTTTTTGAAAAAATTCCTGGACGATCTGCAACAAGTCATGGGATCTTTCAGGAAAACGATGGCCTCGTACGGAGAACAGGCACTTGCGATCATTCATGAACACGGCTTCACTCCCGAGGATTTTCCGTATAAAACATCTTCTTTTGCGCAATATTTCAAGAAAATATCCCAGCCTTCTCCCGCTGCCGATTCGTACATACCCGGATCCCGTGTACTGGAAGCCCGCGATGGGGTTGATAACTTATGGAAAGGGAAAACCTCTCCTCCGGGTATAGATCGCATGAAGGATGAATTAATGTCGGTTCTCAAAGCATGTACCGGTCATTTTACGGATCACTTCCCTTCATACGCTACAGCTGTTTCTGTACTCGAACAACTGCCAAAAATGGGCCTTCTTGCCGATGTGAGCCGCACTATGAGACGCATCCAGGCAGAGGAAAACAAATTGAATATCGGAGACTCTACCTATCTGCTCAGCCAACTGGTGGGAGACGGCAATGCTCCCTTCATATACGAAAAAATGGGGGCGTTCTTCTCGTCATTCCTGTTGGATGAATTTCAGGATACATCTTACCTGCAGTGGAAAAATATCAGGCCTTTACTTCTGGAAGGTCTTGCACAGGGAGATGATTCTCTGATAGTGGGCGATGTGAAGCAATCTATCTACCGCTGGAGAAATAGCGACTGGAGAATTTTGGGAGAGGAGGTTGTCCGGGATCATGCCCTTCAGGATCAGGGAATTGATTGTCACACATTAAATGTTAACTGGAGAAGCCGCTCAGCCATTATCGGTTTTGTCAATGAAATCATAGACGGCCTAAAGGAATCGCTGACCGGGGAAATCAAAAATAAACTCCGGGAGTATACTGCTCTGGACCAAACACAGAAAGATTATCTCCAAACATTATTGGAAAGGGCCTATGAATCGCACCGGGAAGATTGTTCGCAGGTGACGTTGGATCTTAGTCCCGGCTATGTCCGGATTGAATCTTTCCTGGACAACGATCAGGCATCGGCTTACCAACAGTCACTTGATACCCTGCAGAAGTTGCTGGCTTCTTTGCAGGACAGAGGCTATTCTTTACATGATGTCATACTGCTTGTAAGAACAAAAAAAGACGGCCAGATCCTGATGGATCATTTTTTGAAGTATAAACGGGAGAATCCGCAAGATACCCATTGTTATGACTTTGTTTCTGCCGACTCCCTGCGTCTTGATGCATCGCCGTATGTTTGTCTTAGCGTTGCCCTGCTTAGAAAAGCTCTCTATCCCACAGATGACTGCAATACAGAAGTGATACGTCAGCTGGAACGGCAACTTGAAGGCGAGAAAGTGTCTGATGATAATGCATTTACAGAGGCTATGCGCACAATGCCCGTTTCAGACGCGTTCGAAGCAATAATACGCCGGATGGGCTGGATGAACTGTATTCAGGCGCTCCCTTATCTTCAGGAGTTACATGATGTATTACTCGATTTTTCAGGCAAAGAGAGTGGTGGCCTCTATGCGTTCCTCAGGTGGTGGGAAAACAAGGGTCACGACACCATGCTGACCTCGGAATTTCCGGGTGCTGCCATCAGAATCCTTACTATTCACAAAGCCAAGGGACTGGAGGCTCCGGTCGTGATCGTTCCTTTCTGTAACTGGAAACTTGACTCTCGTGCTGGAAACTATATTTTGTGGGCAGGTACAGAAAAAGCTCCGTTCAACCTGTTGGAAAAACTTCCCGTAACGTACAAAGACAATTTGATGCAAACCTATTTTGCCGGGGACTACTTTACGGAATATGCCCAACGTTTGCTCGATGCGCTCAATATGCTGTACGTGGCCGTTACCAGACCAGGGGATGAATTGTATTTGTTCCTGGTACAAAAAAAGAAGTCGACAAAAGAGATAGCCGATCATATAGAAAAGGTGCTGGGAGACCGGCGTGAATTCGGCGAACCGCTGTCTGCCGGAGATATCAGACAAAGGCACAGTAATAAATCATCCCGGGCTGCGAATGATGCTTACTGCCTTACAGAGTATCCTTCTGCTGATTTCAATGACACCCTCAAACTGGCCTACAGGGAAGATGATTTTGATTTTTCACAAGACAGTTCCATGCGTCAGTGGGGTATTGTTCTGCATAAGGCCCTGTCGCGTATGACAGTACTGGCAGATGCGCCGCGTGTGCTGGAAGAGCTTGTTGCTGAAGGCGAACTCTCCGGCAACGTGCAGACAGTTCAACAATATGCCGAAGCTATCACCCGGGCCTTATCCGATGCTCCTGCCCGGGAATGGTTTGACGGGTCATGGACTGTCAGGAATGAAATAGCACTTCTGGGCCCCGAGGGGCAATTACGTCCCGACAGGATACTTGAAAAAAATGGCAGGATGGTGGTAATTGATTATAAATTCGGCCAACCCCTTCCATCACATCAACGCCAGATTAATTCGTACGTTGCCGCTCTGCGGCGAATGGGCTTTCAGGATGTGGAAGGTCATCTGTGGTATATCACCCTTTAGCCTGCAACAGGCTGCCTGCCAGAACTCCGGTATGCTGCCCCTCCGATATGGTATGAACCCCGTTAACCCAAACATGGTGAATTCCGCGGGCAAACTGGTGGGGCTGTTCAAAGGTGGCCGTGTCAATGATTGTGTCCGGATTGAAAACGACCAGATCGGCTGCATAGCCGGGTATCAGAAGACCTCTGTTTTTTAGTCCGAGGCGGGACGCCGGAAGGGATGTTATCTTCCGGACGGCCTGTGAGAGATCCATCAATTTTTCTTCCCGACAATATTTCCCGAGAAAACGTGGAAAAGTACCGTATGATCTGGGGTGAGGCATGGTAGACGACAAAGGCCCCACGGGAGAGTAGACGCTTCCGTCCGAAGCCGGCATACCCAGCGGATGGGATAAAAACATTTTAACATTGTCTTCGGACATGGCAAAGGCAATGATATCGGTTCGCAAACGTTCTTCCACCAGCAGAAGCCGGATAAATTCCCATAGAGTAACGCCTGTGACAGAAGCGCATTGTACCAGGTTTTTCCCCATATATGTCTCTTTATTGGCAGGAAGTACGCAGGCGGAAATAATCACATTGCCCGGACCTCCCAGTCGTTCAATACGTGAATTGGCATATTTTTCCAACTCTTTGGCTTTTACAGGATCATTCAGCCGGGCTATTACGTCATCTGCAGATCCCTGTCTCTCAGACAGAGGCAGGAAACTGGAAAGGCCCGTTGAGAAAGCGATATAGGGATATCTGTCAAAAGCCGCATCCAGCCCGTCCCTTTGAGCCTGCTCAATTATCCTCAGCATTGCCGGTCCTTTATGCCAGTTAGCGGGATTTTGTGCTTTCAGGTGAGATATCTGTAACCGCACTCCGGCCTGTCTGGCCATATCGATGGTTTCGGTAATGGCTTCTTCCACATGGTCGTCTTCGTTTCTCATATGGATGGCAAACAATCCGTCATGAGCCGCTACCACCTTTAAGAGTTCTACCAGTTCCCGGTTGCTTGCATACGCTCCGGGGGCATACTCGAGTCCGCATGAGAGCCCTATGCTTCCCATTGACAGCTGCCGGTCCAGCACTTGTTTCATTGCCCGGATCTGTTCATCGGTAGCAGGAGCTGCCCAATTGCCTACAACTGCCGAACGCAGAGATCCCTGACCTGTAAACGAACAATAATTAATTCCAATTTTGTTTTTGTTCAGCGCGCCATAAAACTGATCTGCCTCTTCATACGGTCCTGCCGGAAACGGTGAATCACCACAATTGCCGCCTGCTTCGGTTGTCACACCCTGGAAAATACGGCTGTCTCCCTGCGGACAAGTGAGCAGGTTGGTATCTGTATGAGAATGCAGATCAATAAAACCGGGACTAACGGCAAGTCCATGGACATCAATGAGCCTGTCCGCACTGTCGCCCAAAGATCCCAAAGCGCTTATCTTGCCATCACGGATTCCAATGTCGGCTGTAAATGGTTGAGTCCCTTCTCCGGAATAGACCAGCCCGTTTTTGATAATTGTATCGAAGCGTTGGGAAATATGGAAAATGGAAGATTTCCCGGCGAGTGTGCCAGACGTTCCAAGCATCAGACCTGATCCCAACAGGGCTCCCCTGCGGAGAAACTCTCTACGGGAAATACTGGATTTCATTACGGGGCAAAATATTATTAGTGGAAAATGTTTTTATCTCGAGGCCCTCTATATAAAATAATAGTGCCTGGATTCCGGGATTTTCGGAAAGGTATTGCATGCTCTTATCCATGCCCATGGTCAAAAAGGCATTACTGAGCGCCGAGGCGGTAAGACAATCGTCCATAATAACAAGAGCACATAGCAACCGGTCGTCAAAAGGATAGCCTGTAAGCGGATTAATCACATCCCGCTGTAAATTGTTATCAGAATCTTTGTAATTGAAAAAATTACCAGTTATGGATAGTGCTTTGTTTGTAAGATAGATAACATCGTGGGAGGCATTGTCTATAATAATCCGCCAGGGAGTCCCGGAAGGATTTACCCCTTTGCAGACGGCCTCTTTTCCAATTTCTATCAGGAAATTATCTATCTGGAATTCCTGAAGCATTTTATACATCATATCTGCCGCATATCCCTTTGAGAGTGAATTCAGATTAAGTTGAACCCTCGGATCTGATTTGCTTATGGTATTCCCAGTGACACTTATATTTTTCAGGCTGGTATATTGTAATATTTCTTCAACATCCCGGGGTGTAACTTCGTCTGCATTACCCATGTTGTTTCCCCAGAGTTCCCGTAACGGATCTATTGTGATATTCAAAGGACTGCCTGTCTTATTGGCGTATTCAAAGGCCGTGTTCAAAACGGAAAGAAACATGGAATCCACGGTGAAGCTACGGTTATTGTTTACAGCGTTGATGATAGACCGCGTATTATACAACGACATGGATTCGTCAATTTTTTTGGCCAGCCTTTCAGCTGAGCGGCGGATATCCGCTTCGAATGTCCAGGGGACCACTTCGGGAGCCTGATATACTATCTGGTAAGAGTAGCCGAGTACAAGGCCTTTTACGGTTTTGTATTTTCCCGAGATGCTGCAGCTTACCAAAACAGTAAGAAAAGATACGGTAATTATGAAGAACAAAATGTATTTTTTCATGGTTTTTTATTGTCTGATTACTGAGGCTGCTATATTACCGGTAACAAAAGTTTTAAAAGATCCGTTATGGTCATAAATCAACAATGCTCCCAGTTCGGGATGCAAAGAAAGGAAAGCCTTACTCTTTTCCAATCCCATAACCATAAGTGCTGTGGCATAAGCATCGGCCGTCATACTGTCTCCGGCAATTACCGTCACACTTAAAAGCGAATGTTGAACAGGAAATCCGGTTACCGGGTCAATTATATGGGCATATTTTTTCCCGTTCTCTATATAGTAATTTCTGTAATTGCCCGAAGTGGCCAACCCTTTTCCGGAAGTCAGGGTAAGCACTGTTTGCAGATCCTTTCCTGGGGAATTATTGCCGTCAACCGGACTGTCTATGCCAACCCTCCAGGATTCTCCCTGAGGATTTACCCCTTTGCAAATGATCTCGCCCCCGATTTCAACAAGATAGTTCAGGATGCCCAGTGAATCGAGTTTATGCCCGGCCAGATCGCTGGTAAATCCTTTGGCAATGGCGTTCATATTCAATGTTGCCTTGGGATGGGCCTTATTAAGGATACCGTCTTTCAGGCTAAACAGGTGCATCCCCGTCTGTTTTTTTATTTCTTCTATTTGTGCCTGTGTAACTGTGGTCCTTTCGTGCTCTCCGAAACCCCACGCATCGAAAAGAGGACCGGCGGAAATGTCAAAAGCGCCATCGGTCAGAATACCAATCTCTACAGATCTTCTGAATACGATATTGAACAGACTGTCTGTGTTTACTGTAAGATTATCGTTTATTCTGCTGATTAGGGAATGATTATTGTATATCGACAATGAGTTGTTCACCTGATCAAAACAACCGTCCAGGGCCGTTTGAACAGTTTGAGCAAAAGAAGGGGAGGCCCCTTCCGGAATTTTGAAAGTGACAGCATAAGTGGTTCCCAGTGCGAATCCGTTTATCCGACCGTATTCACTGCGGGGACTACAATGCGAAAAAAGCAGGACAATTCCGGCAAATACACATAATAACGGTTTTGTTCTCATCAATACAAAGCTACAAATTTTTGCCTACATTTGTAGATCATTACAGGATATGAATAAGAAAAGCCTTCTACCGTACCTTTTTATTTTTGGTCTTATTATGTTTGTCTTTGCGGGATGCAAAGATGAAGAAGAGAATGAGACTCTTTACATGTCGGGTTCGCTTAGTTTTAATCTGCCCGGCTATGCCTTTCCCGGAGACTCGTTCCTTGTTGAGGCTTCCGGCATTACTTTTCCTCAGGGGGATTCGGTGGTGTATACGTTCAAAGGCAAATATTTTACTCCCGATTCCGTTGTCGCAAAATCCTTTCAGGTTAAAGTTCCGGAAACTACAGGTTCTTACAGTATGACCCTCCTGGCTAAGGCAGAAGGATACAGCAGTTCTTCCATCACACGTACACTAAAAGTCATTCCGGAAGAGTTTCTTGCTATGATTCAGGGTTTTAATGTGCCTAATGATTCCATTACAGATCTTCGCGATGGCAATATTTATTATTATAGGACCTATGGAAATCTGGACTGGTTCGTGCAAAACCTGAATTGGAGGGGCGCCGGAATAACCTATTCCAATGAGGAAGCCCTCGGTTATATGACAGGCAGTCTCTACACATGGAACCAGGCACTTACAGGAGAAGATACTCCGTCTTCCATACCTGCTCCCGTATATGGTTTAGGACAGGGACCGGTTGGTGTATGTCCTCCGGGCTGGCATGTCCCCACGCCGGAAGACTGGGCCGACCTTGCCTCGGCAGTCTCGGGAACAAATAAAGTATTCCTTGACTCCTGGAACGGACTGGCAGAAGGATTCTGCCTGGATGCCAAAGTCAATGGGAACAAGATATGGAAATATCATCCCGACAATGAAAAAACAAATACTACCGGATGGAATGCCCTGCCCGCAGGATATGCTTCCATGTCGGGTTCAGATTTTGAAGGCTTTGGTCAAACCACTTTCTGGTGGAGTGCCGGGGCCGACGGCAGTCAGGGGTATTATCGTTTCATTCATTATGCCGTAAACCGCTTTTCGTATGCAAGTACAGACAAATCGGCCGTTTACGCTTCTGTAAGATGTGTACGCACAACCGGGGTTAGTCCTCAAACAAACGAATAGATGGCTACTTTTTTATCTTCTCAGGAAAGAAAACAAATTGTGAGCGCCATCACTCAGGCCGAGCTCAACACATCGGGAGAAATACGCGTTCATGTGGAAACATACTGTCCTTCATCTTCCATTGAAAGGGCAATTTTTGTATTCAATCAGCTTAAGATGTACAAAACGAAAGAACGTAATTCCGTGCTGATTTATTTTGCCACAGAATCCAGGAAGTTTGCTGTAATAGGTGATACAGGCATCAATGAAGTAGTGCCTGAAGATTTCTGGGAATCCGTAAAGGAAACCATGCGTAATTCTTTTATGGACGGGTGTTTTGTCGATGGCATATGTAAGGGTGTTAAAGAAATAGGACAAAAACTAAAGGCTTTTTTCCCTATTAGTAATGACGATGTGAACGAATTATCCAACGAAATATCTATTGGAGAATGAAAAAAAGCCGGTTTCTAACAATCTTCATATTATTACTGAGCGTTTTTTACTCATTGCAGGCCCAGGTTCCTGAACGCCCGGCGGTACAAAAACTTGTTAATGATTTTAGCGGGCTGCTTACTCCGGATCAGCAAAAAGAACTCGAAGCCCAACTGGTTGATTTTGATAATTCCACTTCAAATCAGGTGTGTGTGGTTACAGTTCCCGACCTGCAGGGAGCGGATATAAATATGTCTGCTTACGAGATCCTTTCCGGCTGGGGTGTGGGTTCTGCTGCGAATAATAACGGCGTGGTTTTGCTGGTGGAGCATACAGTTGGCCAGCAAGGGGGTCGGGTGGCCATTTCGGTTGGTTACGGCCTGGAAGGCGTTCTTACCGATGCACTCTCAAAAAGGATAATTACCAATGAGATACTTCCTAATTTCAGGCAGGATCTATACTATGAAGGCATATTGGCCGGTGTTCAAGCCATCAGGGCGGTTGCAATTGGGGAATACAATACGGAACGCACCGGAGCGGATGATGCCCCGGTTGGGTTGATAGGTGTACTTACAATACTCTTCCTTTTTGTATTTGTAGTGATTATTGTGTTGATTGCGAATCAGCGAAAAGGACCCACCAATATGGGCGGAAATAACCGGAAAGGTCCCAGCGTGCTTGAACTCATTCTTTTAGCCAATCTTTTAGGCGGAGGCAGGGGCCGAGGTGGTTTCGGTGGAGGTGGCTTCGGCAGCGGCGGGTTCGGAGGCGGAGGTGGTTTTGGCGGCTTTGGCGGGGGCCTTGGCGGCGGCGGCGGAGCTTCCGGCAGCTGGTAAAGTACCGAATGCAGCTACGATTTTCTTGACCAGGGAATGCCTTATGATGTCACCCTGATCGAATTGTACCATGGCAATTCCCTTAATTTTTCCAAGTAATTCCATACAACATTGCAATCCGCTGTCGGTTTTCCGGGGAAGATCAATCTGTGTAGTATCTCCTGTAACAATAAATTTGGCATCGGCTCCCATACGGGTAAGGAACATTTTGAGCTGAGAAAGACTGGTGTTCTGTGCTTCGTCAAGAATAACACAAGCATTATCCAATGTACGGCCGCGCATATAAGCCAGGGGAGCGATTTGTACAGCACCCTCTTCCATAAGTAATTCCAGTTTTTTTGCCGGGATCATATCCCTGAGAGCATCGTAAAGTGGCTGAAGGTAAGGATCCAGTTTTTCTTTCATGTCACCCGGTAAAAAACCCAATTGTTCACCTGCTTCAACTGCCGGGCGGGTAAGGATAATACGTTTGATCTCTTTATTTTTGAGAGCTCGCACTGCAAGGGCGATGGCAGTATATGTTTTCCCGGTTCCGGCGGGTCCCTCGGCAAATATCAGATCATTTTTTTCATAGGCTCGAACAAGCTTTTCCTGGTTTTTAGTCCGGGCTTTAATCAACCGTCCGTTATTACCGTAAACCAGGATATCGTCCCGGTCTTCCTCAATAGAAACAGAGGAGTTGATGGCTCCTTCCAGTACAGAACGAATACTTTCTTCCGACAGATGTTGTTTTCGTTCGTAAATGCTTACCAGGCAATCCAGTTTCTCCTCAAAACGGGCTATATGCTCCGGCGGTCCCTGTACTTTTATCTGCTCTCCCCGTGCAACAATCTTTAATTGGGGAAACGCTTTTGTGATAAGAGGAAGAAACGGGTTGTTGCGTCCATAAAGGGCGGAAGGATGGATGGTTTCCAAAATAAAGGTTTTCTCGTTCATTAGGCGGATATCTTTTACGCTCCTTACAATCCGGAGCATTTTTGTTCATAAAGTTGCGCAGCGAATCAACAGTGGCTGCAATAAGTGATAATTCCCTTTGGTCTGTGATAAGGTGACTGTAAAGACGGGGATCCGAAACGGGCAATACATGATATTTTTTTCCCGTTTCACCTGCTGGACGCCAAGTCCAAATCCATTCGTAGAAAGGTTGTACAATCTGAACCCTGCCATTTTTACGGACAAGATCAAAACCAAGCAGCATACCGGCTCTGGACATGGGATCCGGTTGATTGGAAATGAAATTTCCCAGGGAATAAGCTGTAAGGAACTCTATATTACCATTGTGATCGCAGGTGGTGTCAATACCTTGCGGAACATGAGGGTGTGATCCTATCACGGCTCCGGCTCCCTGCCTTTTAAGCCATAAAGCAAGACGTTTTTGTTCTGCTCCGGATTTCATATTGTATTCTACTCCCCAGTGAAGGCAACATACAATAAAATCGGCTCCGGCTTGCCGCACTTCACGTATATCACTTGAGATGGCAGTAGTATCAAGAATGTTCAGATAAATATCTTTTGGTATGCGGTGTCCGTTGGTCCCGTACGTATAATTGAGCAGACCCAGACGTATTCCGTTATGTTCCATGAGCAGCCACTTCTGTTCTGTTCCACAGTGATTTATACCAATTGAATCGTATAAGGCAATGGATTGCCTGACTCCCCGTAGGCCTCTGTCCAGGATATGGTTGTTGGCTGTTAGAAAAACATCAACTCCTGCATCGCGGGCAGCAATTGCAAGTTCTTTGGGTGAGCAGAAAAGGGGATATCCCGAATAGGGCGCTCCGGCAAAGGTGGTTTCCATATTAATGACCACCAGATGAGCCTGCTGAAAGTGATCTCTTATATAAGAAAAACATGTGTCATATGCGTAGGATCCGTCACTTTGAATGGCGGCTTTCAGTTGCGGAACGTGCTGCATGAGATCTCCGGCAAACAACACGCTCATATGACCGGAGGGTTGAGTAAAACACAATGCCGGATTCATTAATATGAATGACAACAATATAAGCTTGATCTTCTTCATTCTAAAATGCCGGTGCAAGGTACGAGTTTTTTTATTGTTCGCTGTTTTTCATGTATATTTGTGGTGATTAATCATCTAATACTTATCACACATGAAGAAATTTTGCCCTTTGCTGATTGGACTCCTGCTGCTCGGAAGTTTGAATTCCTGTGACTGGATCCGTTCCAGGCTGGGAATGCCTACATCTGATGAGTTAAAATTAAGACAATCGCTTATGCTTCGCGATTCGTTGGATAAAGTGGCCCGCGCCCAGGAGGATTCCCTTCTGAAACAGGCCCGCCTCGATTCACTGGAACAAATTAATGCTCAAAATAAAACCAAGCGCTTTCATGTTGTAATGGGAAGCTTTATTATGGACAATAATGCGCAAAGAATGATGAAAACGCTCACCACATATGGTTTTACACCTCAAAGGCTGGAGTTCGCGAACGGTTATGCAGTTATTTCTGCTTTTCAGACCGATGACTTGTCCCAGGCTTACAAGCGTATGAATGAATTATTCGATCTGGATATTACTCCGCACGATATCTGGATTTATGATACAAACCAAAATCTTCACAAATAATTATTATGAAAACCACTGCATTTACCCGGTTCCATATCGAATTGGGCGCAAAAATGGCACCCTTTGCCGGTTATAATATGCCCATAGAATACAGGGGCATTAACACAGAACACATCCAGGTCCGTGAAAAAGTGGGTGTTTTTGATGTAAGCCATATGGGAGAAATCTGGGTAAAAGGACCGAATGCCCTGAATTTTGTTCAGTATACCACTTCTAACGACGCCGCTTTACTTACTCCGGGCAAGGTTCAGTATTCCTGCTTCCCTAACGGAAAAGGAGGCATAGTGGATGATTTGCTTGTATATTGCATAGATGACAGGACTTTTCTGTTGGTTGTAAATGCGGCCAATGTACAAAAAGACTGGGATCACCTCTGCCGTTTTGCGCCCATGTTCAATCTTACTCCCGGCAAAGAGCTCTACAATGCTTCCGATGAAATCTGTCAGTTAGCCATTCAGGGGCCTAAGGCACTTGAAATAATGCAGAAAATATGTGACACTTCCGTTACGGATATGGAATACTATACTTTCAAGAAGTGTACTGTTGCCGGCATACCGGGAGCTATTTTCTCCACCACGGGCTATACCGGGGCCGGAGGCTGTGAAGTATATGTTGCCAACGAAGATGGACCAAAATTGTGGAAAGCCGTATTTGACGCCGGTGCAGAATATGATATCATGCCTATTGGACTTGGTGCCCGTGATACCCTCCGTTTGGAGATGGGCTTCTGTTTATATGGGAACGATATTGACGATACCACTTCGCCAATTGAGGCCGGGCTTGGTTGGATAACTAAATTCTCCGACGCCAAGGGAGATTTCATTGACAAGGACCTTCTTCTGAATCAGAAAACGAATGGCGTTTCCCGTAAGTTGGTAGGATTTAAAATGATAGACAGAGGCGTTCCGCGTCATGGCTATGATGTTCTTACCCAGGATGGTAAAGTAATAGGTCACGTGACTTCGGGAACAATGTCTCCCATGTTAAAGATTGGCATAGGAATGGCATATGTAGAAACGGCATATACCAAACCCGGCACCGAAATATTTATCGGGGTGCGTGACCGCTTATTGAAAGCCGGAGTGGTCCGTCCTCCGTTTTATAAAGAATAATGAAACAACTTATAGTTTTCTTTTGTCTGATCCTGAGTTTTGCCGCCGTGCAGGCTCAGGATTCTTTTGAAAAGTCATTGCAGAAACATGTTTCCGTCCTGACAGCGCCGCGAATGCAGGGAAGAGCCACCGGTACCAGGGGAGAAAGCCTCGCTGCCGAGTACATTTCCGCTCAATTCACCGAATCGGGACTGGAGCTTTTGTATCCCAAAGGTTACCAGGATTTTTCAATTGCAGATCCGCTAACCGGTGATACGCTTTATTCCCGGAACGTTGTGGCTGTGGTTCAGGGATATGATCCAAAACTGCGCGAAGAATATATTGTAGTGGGAGCTCATTACGATCACCTGGGTAGCTATACAATGAAGGTCAACGGGCGTGATTCGCTCTGTATTTATTCCGGAGCCGATGCCAATGCTTCGGGTACGGCGGCCCTGCTTGAATTGGCAAAGGCTGCCCAGGGAAGGCACTTTATGTATAAGCGGAGTATTGTTTTCGTAGCCTTTGGTGCAGGTGAAAAGGGATCAATGGGTTCGTGGTATTTTGCCAACCGCGCTTTTCCGGTTTCATCGGTGCGAATGATGTTGAACCTCGACCGCATGGGACGCCGCACCTTTGACAATTTTCCAATGGTTTTTACCGGAGGGCCTCACTATGAATCAGAAAAACTGTTGCGTCAGATGGCAATGCAACCTTATATGCCTCCTGTAAAAGTGTTCGGTACAGACTACTTTGCCTCGGATCATCAGGCTTTTATGGAAAATGGAATTCCCGTTTGTCTTTTCACGACGGGTCTTCATCCGCACCAACAGACCTTGCGCGACACGCCCGGGATGATGGATTTCTCCCAAATGGATGCTTTTTGTCAGTATATCTCGGCTTTTATCATGGAAGCCGCCAATGCTCCGGAAGACCTCTTCAAGAAGGAAAAGGCACCGGCACCGACCGGAACAGTAGGTGATAATCCGGTTTTCGCTTATTCTGAAGTAGAAGTTCAGCCCAGGTTCCTGAATGCTGATATTCAGACTTTTGTAGATAAATGGATCTACAAATATCTGGAATATCCCCGGGAGGCGGTAAAAGAGGGGATAAGAGGCCGGGTAATGATTTCCTTCGTTGTGGAAGCAGACGGACAGGTTACGCAAGTGGAAGTTACGCGTTCTGTGCATCCCCTGCTCGATAACGAGGCAATACGCGTGATATCGGCTTCGCCCAAATGGAAACCGGGCGAAAAATCGGGGAAGAAAGTAAGAGTGAAAATTGTGGTTCCTGTCTACTTTGAACTCACCAAAAACCGGTAATTAACTTTTCAATACCTCAAAACCGGCTCCGTACACTCCTGTAACGCTTCCTACAGACATAAATGCGTTACGGTCAATCTCTTTTATAATTTTTGCCAGGGTATTCGCTTCGGTCCTGCGCAGTATAACCATAAGGACTTTGTGTTCCGATTTGGTATACCAGCCTTCAGAAGTGATCACAGTCACTCCCCGGTGCATGTCCTTTGTAATCCTGTCAGCTATTTCTGCATAATGCTCAGAAAAAATGAAGTACTGGACAGAACGTTTTGCACCCGAGAGAATCAGGTCAACAGAATAACTCGACAAGCCTATAATAAGGTATCCATAAAGTACGACTGCCAGTTTAAGGCCAACGGTTGGTTCATCCGAGAAGAAGTATGATGCTCCAATGATCACCAGGTCGCACCACAACATAATGCGTCCGGGGGATATGTTCCTGTATTTATTTACTATCTGGGCAACTATGTCGGTTCCGCCCGTACTGCCACCCTGGGCAATCACAATACCAACTCCCGTTCCCGAAAGAGCCGCACCCATGAGCGCCGAGATAAGTTTCCCGTTATCAAGAGACATGGCCTGAATCAGGTCTTTGGGAAGGAATCCGGGAATCAACTGAAATGCAAGCGACGAGAAAACTACGCCATATATGGTTTTGATCCCGAACCGCCAACCGATTGTTTTCAGACCGATAAAGATAAGAATGGCATTGATCCCAAAATATGTGATACTGATTGGAACACCCGTGGAATAATATATCAGGGAAGCAATACCGGTCACGCCACCCCCTACAAGCTCGTTGGGGATCAAAAAAGTATTCCAGGCCAGGACATATATGAGTAGCCCAATGGTGATAAGGATATATTCTTTGGCGATCGAGAATTGTTTTGAGGAAAAGAAAGTTTTCATACTACAATATTTACTATTTTCCCTGGGACCACTATCATTTTCTTAATCTTACCTTCGCCGGTAAATTTAATGGTACGTTCATCTTTTAGTATTTCGGCTTCAATTTCTTCTTTAGTCAAGTCTAAGGACATTTCTTTTTTAAAACGTAATTTCCCGTTAAAAGATACCGGGTATTCGAATATGTTTTCAACAGTGAAGGCTGGGTCGTATTCCGGGAACGATGCATCGGCAACCGAAGTTTCGTTCCCCAGCAGGGACCATAATTCTTCTGCAATATGCGGGGTAAAAGGAGAAATGAGAATAACCAGCGGCTCCAGGATCCGGCGCTTGTTGCATTTAAGATCCGAAAGCTCGTTAATGGCTATCATGAAGGCACTTACCGAGGTGTTATAAGAGAAATGTTCAATATCGTCCTGTACCTTGCCAATCAGTTTGTGCAGGATTTTCATTTCATCCGGTGAAGGATCTTCGGAAGATACGTTCCAGCCGCCTTCCCTGTCTGTGAATAGCCTCCAGAATTTACGAAGGAAACGATGCACTCCGTCAATACCGTTTGTGTCCCAGGGTTTGGATTGCTCCAGCGGACCCAGGAACATTTCATACATCCGCAGGGTATCGGCCCCGTAATTGGTGCAGATGGTATCGGGATTCACTACGTTGAACATAGACTTGCTCATTTTCTCGATGGCCCAGCCGCAAATGTATTCTCCATTCTCCAGGATGAATTCGGCGTTCCTGTATTCCGGGTTCCATTGACGGAAGGCTTCAAGATCCAGTTTGTCGTTCGAGACGATATTTACATCTACGTGAATTTGCGTGATATCGTATTGGTCTTTCAATCCCAAAGATACAAAGGTGTTGGAGTTCTTAATCCGGTATACAAAGTTCGACCGGCCCTGGATCATTCCCTGGTTGACCAGTTTTCTGAAAGGCTCGTCTTTGCAGACGTATCCCAGATCGAACAGGAATTTATTCCAGAACCTTGAATAGATTAAATGCCCCGTGGCGTGTTCTGTCCCTCCGATATAAAGATCCACATCCTGCCAGTAATTGTTGGCTTCTTTGGAAACAAGCTGACGGTCGTTATGAGGGTCCATATAACGCAGGTAATAGGCCGAACTGCCTGCAAATCCGGGCATAGTGCTTTTTTCGAGCGGGTAACCCCGGAAGGTCCAGTTTTTGGCATTAGCCAAGGGAGGTTCTCCGTTTCTTGTGGGCTGGAAAGAATCGATGTGCGGCAACCTGAGCGGCAGTTCACTCTCGGGTAACGGTTGGGCCATTCCGTCCTTGTAATATATAGGGAAGGGTTCGCCCCAGTAACGTTGGCGGGAGAAAATGGCATCGCGTAAACGATAATTCACTTTTCGTTTGCCGAGTTTTCTACGTTCCACTTCCTTGATGGCGGCAGGAATGGCTTCTGCCACAGTCATCCCGTTCAAAAAACCTGAATTGCACATGATACCTTCCTTCGCATCGAAACTTTCCTTGCTGATGTCGCATCCTTCAATAAGGGGTATCACAGGTAAATTGAAATGACGGGCAAAAACGTAGTCCCTGCTGTCGTGTGCAGGTACGGCCATTATGGCTCCGGTTCCGTATCCGGCCAGTACGTATTCACTAATCCATACTGGAATTTTTTCCTCTGTGAAAGGATTAATGGCATAAGATCCGCTGAATACTCCGGTTACTTTTTGATCGGCAATCCGTTCCCGTTCCGTTTTGGTTCTTACATAGGCCAGGTATTCGTCAACCTCTTTTCTTTGTTCGCCGGTTGTTAGTATTCCTACCCAATCGCTTTCAGGTGCAAGGACCATAAAAGTTACTCCGTAGACAGTATCGGCACGGGTAGTGAAAATGGTCATTGTATATGATTTGTCTCCGTTACTTACTTGAAAATCCATCTCGGCCCCTTCTGATTTCCCTATCCAGTTGCGTTGCATTTCTTTGAGCGAATCGGACCATTCCAGTTTGTCAAGACCGCGGAGCAGCCTTTCGGCATAAGCCGAGACACGAAGTTGCCACTGGCGCATCTTTTTCTGTGCCACGGGATGTCCTCCCCGCACAGAAATCCCGTCTTTAACCTCGTCATTGGCCAGCACGGTCCCGAGTGCCTCACACCAGTTCACCGACGTTTCTCCCAGGTAAGCAATGCGATACTCCATAAGGATTTCGGCTTTCTTTTCTTCAGAAAAAGCATTCCATCCGGCAGCAGAAAAAGCCGGCGGATTGCCACAGGCGGCTTGGATATGACCGTTTCCCTGCCTGGAAAAAGTGAGGATAAGGTCTTCTATGGGTTCCGCTTTGTCGGTCAGGATATTGTACCAGTGATGAAACATCTTCAGGAAAGCCCATTGGGTCCAGGCATAGTACGATGGTTCGCAGGTACGTACTTCCCGGTCCCAGTCATAGGAAAAACCTATCTTGTCCAGCTGTTCACGGTAGCGGCGTATATTGTTTTCAGTAGTGATTTCCGGTGCCTGTCCGGTCTGAATGGCATATTGTTCGGCCGGCAGACCAAAGGCGTCATAGCCCATGGGATGAAGAACGTTAAAACCTTTCAGACGTTTATAACGTGAATAGATATCGCTTGCAATATAGCCCAGCGGATGTCCAACGTGCAGACCTGCCCCGGATGGATAGGGGAACATATCCAAAACGTAGAATTTTGGTTTGGAAGGATGAGTGTCTACTTTGTACGTTTTGTTTTCTGCCCAATATGTCTGCCATTTCCGTTCGATGGCTGCGAAATTATATTCCATGTGTGCCTAAGATTTTTAACAGGCCACAAAGGTAATAAAAACAAGTAGGGAGAAAAACGAGTGAAACGTAAAAAGTTGATGATGTCCTTTTTTTTAGGAAACTTTTGTTATTATTGAAAGTCAGCTGAATAGATATGTTAAAAACGAAAGACAAATAATTTGTTCACTTCTTTTGATTTTAAAGGCATTTCTGTAAGATATGAGTGGTAAATTTGGGTAATTAGAACAAACACTATTATGATGTCATACTACTTGGACCTGGCAGGAAGTTTTGTTTATTTGTCTTCTGCCGTACTACTGGCTGCTAAACTAAAAATCAAATCAGCCATGCATTATTCTGCGGAACCGTCAACCAGAGCCCTTATGTTATCTTTTCTGATGTTGGCGATGTACTTAATTTTACGGATAGTCTTATATGATTTCTGTCCGGTTGTTCTTTACACATATGCGAAACAGAACAATCTGCTCAAGATTGCCCTGACATGCCTGCCCATGTTTTGTATTGCGAGCGCTCCTTTACCGGCTAGTGGGAAAAATATTCAAGCAAAGAAATACTTCATGTGGGCGTTTATTTCGAGTTTTGCGATTACTTTTGGATTCTCCTGGCTTTCCGGCCGTATTTCTGCTCCGGCACACGTGTTTTTAACACTTTGGAATACATTATGTTTCTCAATCGTATCAATGGGCTTCCTGTTTCTTTTTTATGTTATCAGGGAGGGAGGAAAAAGGATGGTAATGGTGTATAGTAAGAGTGCTTCGTTTAGATGGATCATGTTCATATCGTGGTTTTCTGCTACAGTGACTTTTTTACTGGTATTGTTTGACATCCATCTGGCTACAAGAATCTTTTCTGCTCTCAGTTTAGGTCTCTATATGATTTTTCTGTATACGATAATCTTTAGGGAATCTGATGCTATGTACAGCAGATTAGGATCTGATGAAACTCTTTCTCCGGTGGGAAGCGCCTGGATGGTTCTGCAGGAAGCAAAGAATCATCTTGGAAAATTATATGAAGACATTTACAGGAGGCTTTGTATTTATATGGATGAAGAGAAAGCATACAGGGACAACAATATTACACGCAGTCAGGTTGCTACGGCAATTGGAACTAATACCAGTTACCTGTCCCGCTCTCTGAATGAAAAGGGTGGCATGAATTTCAAACAATTCATTAATCTTTACAGGGTAAAGCATGCTCAACAATACTATATGGAAAACCCGGGGGCGAAACTTATTGATCTTTGCATGGAATCGGGATTTAAATCTATAACTGCCATTAACCTGGCTTTTCATTTGAATCTGGGTATGACTCCCGGAGAATGGTGCCGTTTGTATACACTCAGGCAAAACAGCAAAGACGCTGAGATAGCCAGATAGGTATCTATACCACAGCACCCCATTGCACGTATCCAAAAAAAAGAGTTACATAAAACAACCAAGTGATGAATGCAATAAATAAATTATTCAGCTGGATTTACCGGCAATCGGAGGGATGGCTGGTTATGGAACCTAACCTTTTTAGGAAAATCAAAGATCCTTATCCGGAAAGCCCGGGAGAAATTGTGATAAAAGTGAGTAATCTCATGGATAAGAAAAAGTATTACAAAGATCCGGACATTACCATTGAAAAGCTTTGCACGCTCATTAATATAAATCGCTCGTATCTTTCCAGGGCCATCCACAAAGTATATGGCATTAACTTCTGCGAATGGGTGAATCTGTACCGTATTGAAGAAGCAAAGATGCTGATGAGAAAAGAAAAAGGAAATACGATAGATCTGGAAGACCTGGCAATACAATGCGGTTTCAATTCAGTGCGATCTTTTACCAGGGTCTTCAGTGCCAAAGAGAGTATGACACCAAGACAGTTTTTCAAGTCTGAAAGGTGGAAACGAACTAAACAAAAAACTTGTGGATAGTCTGTAGCGCAGAAGGTAGCGAGAAAACAACTACCCGGTCATACGGTTTAATTTCCGTATCGCCTCGAACTATAATACTGCTGTTCCCTCTGGTGATACCCCCAATGATAGCATCTTTGGGGAATCCCAGATCCCTTACTTTTTTTAGTGTTGCCAGGCTTCTTGGTTTGGCAATGAATTCGAGAACCTCAGCATCGGATCCGTTCAGGCATTTCATTGAAGGCACGTCTCCGGTCATCGTGAAACGGAAAATACGGCTGGCGGTTATGAGTTTTTTATTAATCGTGGCATCTACGCCGACGCTTTCGGCCAATTTGATGTAATCCAGATTTTCAACCTGAGCTATGGTCTTCTTTACTCCCACTCGTTTGGCAGCCATACAGGAAAGAATATTTGCCTCGGCGCTTGATGTTACTGCAACAAAAGCGTCCATATGAGGCAAGTTCTCTTCCATGAGCAAGTCTGTATTGCGGGCATCACCGTTAATAATCAAAGAACGGGGCAGCGATTCGGTCAGTTCCTGACAACGTTTGCGGTCCAGCTCTACCACGCAGACTTTTTCTATCCGGTTTTCCATACTGTGAGCCACCATTTCACCCACTCTGCCGCCTCCCATGATCATCAGATTTTTCACTACCACGTTGTCTTTTCCGGTCAGAACCATAGCAGCATGGGCGGCTTCTCTTTTTGTTATGATGAATACAAGATCCTGTAATTTAAATACTGTATCCCTTCTCGGAATTATGGTATTGCCTTCCCGTGCTATGGCAACAGCCCTGTATGGCAAATCCCCTCCATTTTCCTCGGAAACCTGGAGCAGACTCTTGTCTACAATATATGAACCTTCCAGCAGTTTGAGCACAATCAGCTGCAATCTTCCACCGGAAAAGTCCATAAACTCGGATGTGCCCGATTGCTTGAGCAAGTCGAGTATTTCATGCGACGCTATGCGTTCGGGATAGAATAGCAGGTCTATACCGAGTTCTGTGAAAATAACCCGGTTTTCATTTTTCAGGTATTCGTTGTTATTGATGCGGGCTGTTACACGTTTTGCACCCATTTGCTTGGCTAAAAGTGCACTTACAATATTAACATCCTGGGCGTCTGCAGGACTCACGGCAATAAACAAGTCACATCTGCTAATGCCGGCTCTTTCAAGCGTGGCAACAGAAGTAGGAATCCCGGAAATGGGAACCACATCTGAAGTTTCGGCAATCTGATTAAGTCGAAGTTCATCCCGGTCAATAATGGTTATCTGATGATTCTCACCTGATAACATTTTGGCGAGGTGGAACCCGACTTCACCGGCACCTGCAATTATGATATTCATTTAATATTATTAGTATTCGTCTTCATTGAAGAAGAAGTCTTCTTTACTGGGGTAGTCCGGCCAGATATCTTCTATACTGTCATAGACTTCTCCGTCATCTTCCAGGTCAGACAAGTTTTCAATTACTTCAAGTGGAGCTCCTGAGCGTGTTGCATAGTCAATCAATTCCTCCTTGGTTGCGGGCCAGGGAGCATCTTCTAGTTTAGAAGCCAGTTCAAGTGTCCAATACATTGATGCATAAATTTTTAAAAATGTGTGCAAAGTTATAAAAAAATGTCTTCTTTACTACCTGTATTGGTACATATATAGCGTGCAAGTACAAATAGATAATCGGAAAGACGATTCAGATATATGATAACTTCCGGGAATACAATATCTGGGCCAAGAGCCGCAACCAACCGTTCGGTCTCTCTGCATACGGTGCGTGCCACATGGGTGAAGGCAGAGACAGAGGGGCTGCCGGGAAGAATAAATGATTTAAAAGCAGGTATATGAAGTTGGATTTCATCAATGGATGCTTCCAGGCGGGTGGTGTCTTCAGCTAAAGTGGCGGCCCATTTTGGGTCGGGGGTTTCGGTAGCAAGCAGGCCGGCAATAGTCATTAGCCGGGATTGAATTGATAAAAAAGTTTCATTGAGCCCGGAAAGATCTGTATACTCAGGAAGGGTAAGGTAGCTTCTCACAACGCCAATCCACGAAATAAGCTCGTCTGCTTTTCCGTATGCCGCAATGCGGGGGTGTGTCTTGGAAACCCTTGTACCTCCCGCAAGAGATGTCGTGCCGTCATCTCCTTTTCGGGTGTATACATTACTCATTTCTTTTCAAGAACCGGATGGGGATTAATTTCATCGCTTTCAATAAGTCCATCGCGCAAGCGAACAATCCGCCGTGCGTAATGCGATATATCTTCTTCGTGGGTTACTACAATAATTGTATTTCCTTTTGCGTATACTTCTTCGAAAAGAGACATGATGTCCACAGAAGTTTTAGTGTCGAGGTTACCGGTAGGTTCGTCAGCCAGAATAATGGAGGGGTTGTTAACCATTGCGCGGGCAACGGCAACACGTTGTTTCTGGCCTCCGGACAGCTCATTGGGCTTGTGCTCCATCCGATCGCCAAGATCTACGTTCATGAGGGCGTTCTTTGCCACTTCTTCCCTTTTTAACTTTGGTATTCCTGCATATATCAGCGGCAGCGCAACATTGTTGAGGGCATCGTAACGCGGAAGAAGGTTAAAAGACTGGAAAACAAAGCCAATTTCTTTGTTTCTAACTTCTGCCAGTTGATCATCACGCATCTGACTAACATCGGTATCGTTCAGAATATAAGTCCCACTGGTGGGCGTGTCCAGGCATCCCAACAGGTTCATGAGGGTAGATTTCCCGGATCCTGAGGGCCCCATAATGGCCACGTATTCATTTTTATAAATAGTCAGGTCAACGCCGTTTAGTGCGCGTACTTCCTGATTCCCTACCTGGTAGATTTTCCTGATACCTTTGATTTTGATAATAGCTTCTTTTTCCATGAGTGCGAATGTACGAAATAAATGCTTTGACTACGCCGCAGGCCTAAAGTTTAAGGATGTCAGGCATACTCGTTTTTTTTCGTATTTTTGACGCAAATTTCATTCCAAGCATTATGTCATACAGAAAGGAAGATAATTACTCTCCAGAAGTTACCGAAAAACTTGCCGGGCATTACAAAGCCATACTCCAACTGATGGGGGAGGATCCGGAACGGGAAGGCCTCTTAAAAACTCCCGTGCGTGTTGCAAAAGCCATGCAGTTCCTGACAAAGGGATATCGTGAAGATCCCGCCGCCATATTAAACTCAGCCCGTTTTAAGGAAGAATACCAACAGATAGTTCTTGTTAAGGATATTGAAGTGTATTCAATGTGCGAACATCACATGTTGCCATTTTATGGGAAAGCACATGTAGGTTATATTCCAAACGGCTATATTACCGGGGTGAGCAAAATTGTCCGCGTAGTAGAAACATTTGCCCGTCGCCTGCAGATTCAGGAACGGCTTACCGTACAGATAAGGGATTGTATCCAGCAGACTTTAAATCCATTGGGAGTAGCAGTGATTATTGAGGCGGAACATATGTGCATGCAGATACGGGGTGTAGAGAAGCAACATTCAAAGATGGTGACATCCGCTTTTACCGGTGCGTTTCTAAAAGATATGCGTACCCGTGAAGAGTTTATGCATCTTGTCGAGTAAGACCGAGCTCTTTGGCCCGTTCCTGCATTAATTCAAGTGCCTGGCTGAGATTATTGCCTATTCTCCCGTCAAGAATAGCCTCTTTTATGTAATCCTTAATCAGACCGACTTCCTTACATGGTTTAAGTCCGTATGTGCTCATGATCAGCTCGCCTGATACAGGGGGCTGAAAATTGCGGATTGCGTCTTTTTCCTCCACTTCCACCAGTTTCTGCCTGACCCGCTCGAAATTATCCATGTGCTTGCGGACCGTTGCTTCATTTTTGGAAGTAATGTCGGCCCTGCATAAAAGCATGAGGTCATCTATATCATCTCCGGCATCAAAAAGCAGCCGGCGTACACCGGAATCGCTTACCTCGTTAACCAGAGCAATAGGCCTGAGATGAAGCAATACCATTTTCCGGACATACCGCATCTCTTCTGTTAAAGGAAGTTTAAGTTGCCGGAAAACTGGCAGGATCATTTTACTTCCTAAAAACTCATGTCCGTGGAAAGTCCATCCTGCCTGGGGCTGATATTGTTTGCTGGCCGGTTTGCCAATATCATGCAATAGCGCGGCCCATCGGAGCCATATATTATTACTTTGAGCGGCTACGTTGTCAAGAACTTTTAAAGTATGACTGAAATTTTCCTTGTGGCCTTTTCCTTCCATCGTTTCAACACCTTTCAGGTGAGCCAGCTGCGGCAGGATAATTTTAAGCAATCCCGATTTTTCCAGCAATACAAAACCTGTTGAGGGTTTGTCAGCCGCCATGATCTTTTGCAATTCATCTGTGATCCTCTCCTGGGAAACGATGCTTATCCGTGAGGCATTCCGTTTAATGGATTCAAAGGAATTTTTTTCGATGGAGAAGCCTAACTGAGTTGCGAAACGAATAGCTCTGATCATTCGCAGCGGGTCATCGCTGTAAGTGACATCGGGGTCAAGCGGAGTGCGCATTATTTTATCCTGAAGATCCTGCAACCCGTTGAAAGGATCTATGACTTCTCCGTAATCATGTGCCTGCAGGCTAAAGGCCATGGCGTTGACTGTGAAATCCCGCCTCTTCTGGTCGTCTTCAATAGATCCGTCCTCAACTAACGGTTTACGCGAGTCCTGTCTGTAGGATTCTTTGCGGGCTCCCACAAATTCCACTTCCAGCCCCCTGTATCTGAGCATGGCGGTACCAAAATTCTTGAAAACGGTAGTCTTCACCCCCAGTTCCCGGGCCACTGCATTGGCCAGCTCAATACCGCTGCCCTCCACTACTATGTCGATATCTGTGCATGGACGGCCAAGAAAGAAGTCCCGTACATATCCACCTATTACAAAAGCACGAACTCCTAAAATAGCGGCTTGTCGGGCGACTATACCGAAAATTTTAAATCTCAGGGGCGATTTCATTCCGCAAAAGTACTATAAAAGCTGTTCGAAAGATGGTATTTCGTTAAGAAATTCGTAAGACTGACTGTTAGAGTTGAATTTGCAGAAGTAGGTCTGACGGTTATTCCCTATTAACAGGTAAGGTGCCAGAAGTACTGTATTATAGCGTTTTAGCTGGTCGAGCGCATTGGATCCCAAAGCTACTTGCGGAGCTTTGAATTCAGCCAGTATCAGCGGACTGGCGTGCCGGTCGTGAAGCACCAAATCTGCCCGGAAGGATTTCCCGTTTAACTCAATAGGGTATTCACAGGTCATCAGGTGTAGCGGAGCACCGCAAACAAGATGAAGGTGACGGATCATATTCTGGCGAACTTCTTCTTCGGGTGTTCGTACAATCCATTTCTTCCTTACAAGACAATAGATTAGATTCGGATCGTTCATAAG
The DNA here is from genome assembly GCA_964600385.1 of uncultured Muribaculaceae bacterium. Taxonomy (GTDB): domain Bacteria; phylum Bacteroidota; class Bacteroidia; order Bacteroidales; family UBA932; genus DMER64. Next base: position 54,592 of record CAZRJC010000007.1, on the reverse strand, counting down.
ATTCCAAAGATATGTTATATTTACACAAATAACATTACTATGGACAGAGAACAATTCAAAAAAAATGCAAAGAAAAGCATTGATGAGATTTTTGCCAGGATTGACCGTCTTGAAGCAGAAAAAGACAAAACAACCGGCAAGATAAGAGCCGAGTATGAAGAAAGAATAGCAGAGCTGAAAGAAAAGAAAGATGAATTGAAGGCCAGGTATGATAGGCTGATGAACGCCTCTGAAGAAAACTGGGACGAGATTAAAAGCGCTTTTCAGTCTGCAAGCGAATCCTTTAAAGAGGGCTTTTCCAAAATCGGATCGCTTTTTAAAGATTAGTCGGGTGGATTGCTTAATTTTGCTGCATGGCCGCAAAAACAACAACAAAAGACACCTTTTCTGCATACAAGCGGATATTATCTGATCTGCAGTCCGGAAATTACAAACCTTGTTATCTGTTGATGGGCGAGGAGTCTTTCTATGTAGACAAACTCAGTTCTTATATAGCCGAACATGCCCTGCCCGAAGACCAGAAAGCGTTCAATCAGCTTATTCTCTACGGAAATGCCGTGACTGCCGCTCAGGTAATTGACAATGCAAGAAGGTATCCCATGATGGCAGACCGACAGGTGGTTATTGTGCGTGAGGCTCAACAGATGAAAGGATTTGAGTTGTTTGTCCATTATTTTAAGGCTGTCAATCCCTCTACAGTTCTTGTGCTCTGTTTTATGGGCAAATCCGTTGACAAGAGGAGTTCCTTTTGGAGTGCGGCCCAAAAGGTATGTGAAGTACTGGAGTCCAATTCCCTGAGAGATTACGAAGTGGCGAACTGGATAACTGCTTACCTCGGGGAAATGAAATATAAGATTGAACCTCAGGCCGCCGGAATGATGGCTGACTTTCTGGGAACCGATCTTCAGCGCATTGCCATGGAATTGGATAAATTGTTCCTTCTTATGCCCCAGGGAACCGATACCGTGACCACCGATACCGTGGAACGGTCAGTCGGGGTGAACAGAGATTACAGCCCGTTTACATTGTTCCGGTATATTTCAGAAAGAAACTTTGCCATGATCCAGCCAATTATTTCATATTATTCCGACAACGATAAGAAATATCCCCTGGTGATGCTGATAAGTCTCATGTATACGCATTTTTCGCGCATACTCAGGTATCATGCCGTGAGAATGGAGAATCCATCCCTTTCTCCCGAAGAAATAGGGAGGGAAATGGGAGGTAATTTTTATTTTTTAAAGGAAATTGCAACCGCTGCGCGAAATTATTCTTTTAAAAGAACATTAAACGTGATTGAACTTTTGGGCCGGTACGATAATTTGTACAAATCGTCTAACCGCGGCGAAGCCACAGATGGTGAGTTGCTGACGGAACTGGTCTGCAAGATAGTAGCCTAATCAACATAGACTCGCGGCACTCTGTATGCCACCGAGGTGAGTATTTCGTAAGGAATTGTCCCAAGTGTTTCTGCCAAAGTAAAAATAGAGGGATTCTCTCCGAAAATCGTCACCATGTCACCTTCTTTCACGTCAATGCCGGTTACGTCTATCATGCACATATCCATACATATATTGCCTACTGTGGGAGCCAGCTGCCCGTTAACCATAAACGAGGCACGTCCTACGCTCAAGCGACGGTTCACTCCGTCGGCATAACCAATTGCCAGAGTAGCTATTTTGGCAGGCCCCGAGACAATTTTTCCCGCTCTACCGTAGCCGACGGTCTCGCCTGCGTTGATTGTTCTTACTTGAAGTACGGGAGTTCTCAGGAAGGCGGTTGGTTTGAGCTTAGTACGGTCAACGTAAGACATGCCGTACAATCCGATGCCCAGGCGGGCCATGTCGTATGCGGCTTCTTTGGCAAACCTTTCAATTCCGGGAGAATTCAGAATATGACGTAAAGGACGGTAGGGAAGAGCTTTCAATATTGCAGAACTGCCTTCTTCGAAGATGGCTATCTGCTGACGGGTAAAGTCGTCGTGAACGGGATCTCCCGAGGCAACAAAATGAGTGAATACCGATGCAATGTGTGCATAGGGTGAGGGCAGTTCGTCAATTAAAGCCCCAAGTCCGGGAAGTTCAAATCCTAACCGGTGCATGCCCGTGTCCAGCTTGATATGAACGGGATATTCTTTTTTACCCATCTCACGCGCCGTTGCGACAAACTTCAGAAATGACTCCAGGGTCGGGATACTTGGCTCCAGATTGTATTCCATGAGCAGTGGAAAATGTTCACAGCCTCCGGATAGAACTATAATGGGTAATTTCACACCCGCTTTTCTTATTTCCACACCTTCCTGAGGAGAAGCCACGGCCAGATAGTCAATACCGTTTTTTTCAAGGATCTTTGAAAATTCTCCGGCTCCATGTCCGTATCCGTAGGCCTTTACCAGGACAAGCAGTTTTTCGGTGGGGGGAAGGAAGGATTTAAAATAAGCAAGATTGTGTTTCAGGTTAGAGATGTTGATCTCCAGATGTGTGTACTCAAGTTCTTTCATTTTTCACTTTATTGAAACAATGCCGGCAAAGAGGTTCATAGGAGTCTTTTTCGCCCAGTTCCACCAGCCGGGTACTGGTGCTGAGCCTATGGGAATGTTGTGCGGAGTCTCCGCAACGGACACATATTGCGTGGACTTTAGTGACATGCTCGGCAACCGCCATTAGGCCAGGCATGGGACCAAACGGATTGCCCAGGTAATCCATGTCGAGCCCTGCAACTATTACGCGTATTCCGTTATCTGCAAGCATCTGACAGACACGAATAAGATTCATGTCAAAAAATTGCGCCTCATCGATGCCCACTACCTCTACGTTATTTGCAAGTAATAAAATACTTTCGGCAGAATCGACAGGTGTTGAGAGAATGCTGTTACTATCGTGAGAAACCACTTCCTGGGAAGAATAACGCGTATCCAGCTGAGGCTTGAATATCTCGACTCTTTGGTTGGCAAACTTTGCGCGTTTTAGTCTTCTTATCAGTTCTTCGGTTTTTCCGGAGAACATAGATCCGCAGATAACTTCTATCCAGCCGGATCGTTTATGATTTTCCAGAAACATAGTATCCTGTTCAAAAATTAATATCTATACGTCCCGTATACACGGTATTGGCCCCCGTCTGTACTATCGTCACATCTTTTCCTTCCAGATTCATACAATGTTCCGCATTCTCCAGAAAAGTATGGGAATGGCCTCCGATAATCAGATCTATATTACGTGAGTTTTCCGCCAGGATCTTGTCGGTTTCCAGTCCCAGGTGAGTAAGACAGATGATCATGCGGCAGCCTTTTTTCTTCAGTTTAACTGCCAGATCTTCAGCAACCTGAATTGGGTCATGGTAGGTGAGTTTTTCCAGAACTGTCCCCGAAGTATATCCGGTAAGATCCAGGGTTAAGCCAATAACGCCTACCTTAACATCTCCTGTCGTAAAAATGGCATAGGGTTTGACCAGCCTTTTTAGAGGCCGGTAATGGATATCATAATTTGCACATAAAGTCTGATATTTTGCCTTGGAGAGCCTTTTTACCAGATCTTCCATTCCGTTATCGAATTCATGATTTCCGAGAGTGGTGGCATTCAGCCCCATGGCATTCATCAACTCCACTTCCATCATGCCCCCGAAAAGATTAAAATAGGGGGTACCCTGATTGTAATCTCCGGCATCGAGATAAAGGACATGATTATTTTTTTCACGTACCTGCCGAATGTAGCCCGACATGGAAAGCACGCCTCCTGTGCCGGCATTTCTTCCGGAAGTAAATGCTTCCATCTGGCTGTGCATGTCATTTGTGTGCAGAATAACCAGATCCTGAGCATTCAGCTGGGATGCATAAAAGCAGAACAATACGGTAAGCCGGGGTAGTAAATGTAATGTATTCATGATTACTGATCTCCTGATGCATTATCAACCGTTACCCTACCGTCTTTTATTGAGGGTATCGGTTCGCCGTTGCGTGTAAAAACATCTATGTACTTAAGAATCACATCACGAACGGTTATCCCGGAAAAATCCACCTTAAGATTGTCTTTCAGGGCAGAAACCTTATCTCCTCCCGATAAAAGAAAATCTATGGTAGCAACCCGGTAGATTCTGTTATCGTCAAGAGGTTTCCCATTAATGAGCAATTCTGTAATGGAATGATTTTTTATTTTCAGGGATACGCCACCCAGCGCTTCAACACGCGTACGTGCAAATGAGTCGAATAATTCACGAACCTGACTGCCTTTCATTGATATAAGTACCAACGTGTTTTCAAAAGGGAATACGGCATAGATATCGTACAGGCGGACATCGCCTCTGGGAAAGAAGGTGCGGATACCCCCAAAGTTGGTAAGGCTGAAATCCACGTTGTCTTTTCCGTATTTGTTCCTTGCCACGGCCAGTAGTGCGTCAGCAGCAAGATTGGATAACGGGCTCTCCGGGGAATAAGAACGCATTTCGCTGACCGTATATCCGACCACTTTTCCCATTTTCCTGTGAAGTTCAGGAGAGTATTTGTCCATTATCTGTTGTACCGTAGGCATGGCATAACCCGCAAACACAACGGTATCCATAAGAATACGGCTTGTTCTGACAGTCTGTGCCTGCAGAGGCATGGCGCAGACTGTCAGAATTACCGGCAAGATGAAGAAGTGCAGGGATTGTTTTATCCGTTTTTGTAACGCATCCATTTCCAAAGCTCTTTCCAGGTGATTTTTTTCCCGTACATCAGAATCCCTACACGATAGATCTTTGCCGAGAAGTGCACAACTGCAATAAATGTGGCAAAAAGCAAAACAAGGGACAGAAGCAACTGCCACAGAGGAACACCTCCAAAAGGCAGTCTGGCAAGCATCACCATGGGAGAGGTGAACGGGATCATTGATGCCCAGACAGACAATGAACTGTCCGGGTGCTGGAACGTGTGCATCATGATGAACAAGCCAAGGATCAGGGGAATGGTTATAGGCAGCTGGAACTGCTGGGTATCTGTTTCTGCGTCGGAAACAGATCCGACGGCTGCAAACATCGATGCATACATAAGATAACCGCCAATAAAATACAGACAAAAACTAAGCAGGAATTGTAGCAGATTGATCTGGGACAACGTGCTGGCAATGCCTGTGAATACACCGTCTCCCGAGTCGAAAGAAGCCACTATTGAAGGAATGCCTCCCTGGATCTGTTGTGCAGTTTCTGCGTCCGGCAGCATGCCGGTGCCCGCCAGTGCCATAACCACTACAACAATAATTCCCGTGAGCAATATCCAGAGAAAGAATTGAAGCAGCGCCACAAGAGCCACGCCCACAATCTTGCCCAACATGAGCTCAACCGGTTTAACGGAAGAGATAATCACTTCCACGATCCTGTTTGTCTTTTCTTCAATGACACCGCGAATAACCATGGAACCGTACATGAAAATAAACATGTAAATAAGGAAACTGCTTATATAGGCGATGGCCATATATACTTCCGTTATGGTCTCTTTTTCGTCGCCCTCTTCGGTCCACTTAAGCGATTTTATCTGTATGTCGGTAGAAATATCCTGAAGGATTTCTTCCAGTTGCGGAATGTTGTATGAGGCCAGTTTCCTGTTTTCAACCTCTTCTCCTATCTGCCGGGCGATGTATCCTTGAACATCCGAGTCAATCTGTCCCGTGCTGTACATCCGGACTTCAACAGAATTGTTCTGTGTAGGTTCAATTACACATATGGCATGCAGACCGCTTTCGGCAAAACGGGCCTTATAATCTTCCAGGTCACCCTCTGTTTTGAATGTGAATATGGTATTTTCACTATTCTCAAGTACCTGCTGCGCTATTCCTGTAGGGTCGATCACCTCTATACGTTTTTCGTTGCTGTCCTTGAGCGTTGCCATCAGGGTAGGAACGGTAACCAGGGCGGCCATAAGCAGCGGGGTTATAAACGTAGCTACAAGAAATGATTTTTTGCGAACGCGGATAAGAAATTCCCGGCCAATGATAAGATTTACTTTTTTCAGATTCATATGTTATGCCTCCTTATCCGTTACAAGTTTAATAAAAATGTCGTGCATCCGGGGTATGATTTCATTCACTCCCACAATGGACAGATCCGGTAACAGGACTTTTATGATATCGTTAGTGCTGAAACCTTCCCTGATGCTTACAATCATACTGTAAGAACCTTCTTTTGTCCCATCGGAAATCACCGAGAAAGGAAGTTCAGAAGTAGACAGGGGAGCATAGGGGACAGAAGATCTGTAGAGAATCTCTATATTATTGTCACCGTGTATGCGTCTGATATCATGAACCTTGCCGGATATCACAAGTTTGGCTTTGTTGATAAGGGCAATTTCGTCGCACAATTCTTCTACCGATTCCATATTATGAGTAGAAAGTATAACGCTTGTTCCATTGGATTTAAGGCGTAGAATCTCATTACGTATGAGATCTACGTTAATCGGATCAAATCCGCTGAACGGTTCGTCAAGAATCAGCAACCTTGGATTATGCATAACAGTTGTGACGAACTGGACTTTCTGGGCCATCCCTTTAGACAGTTCTGTAATTTTTTTATTCCACCATGCCTGGATTCCAAACCGCACAAACCAGGCTTTGAGGCTTGAGAGAGCAGCTGCCTGGGACATCCCTTTCAAACGGGCCAGATACATTGCCTGATCCCCAATTTTCATCTTTTTGTACAAGCCGCGTTCTTCGGGAAGATATCCGATCTTGAATACATCGTTAGCTTCCAGGGGACGGTTATCAAAAAGGACCGACCCGCTGTCCGGTGCAGTAATTTGATTTACTATTCGTAACAGGGTGGTTTTTCCAGCGCCATTGGGTCCCAGCAACCCAAAGATCTTTCCTTCGGGAACGTCTATACTGACGTTATCGAGAGCCAGTTGCCCATCAAAGCGCTTTACTACATTTTGAGTAATTAAAATGCTCATTATTCCGGTATATAAATGTTGAGAAATTGCTTCGGACAAAGATAATAATTACCGACACACGTACAACGCAATTTTTGATGCCTGGACCTGAGAAAGGACTTTTTCTCTGACCAGAATTTCCAGCCGGCAGGAATCAGCTCCCACCAGTTCCCGGAAACGGACAATGCTCCTGGCAAGGTATTTGCCAATATAAGGATGTCCGGCAAGCTGTATTTCGGGCGCCTCCTGAAGATCTATATACTGTATGAGAGAAGCATCTGCTTTCAGCCGGTCACCGAATCCGCCGAACCGTTCATGGTCCATTCCTTCTATTTCCAGCAATTGTTCAGGATGGACATATCCACCCAGTTTGTCTCTGTACAGAAGTATTTTCCGGGCGTAGTAGGGCCCGATTCCGTAAAGTTGAAGTAAATCGAGACTGTCGGCCGTATTGAGTTCAAGCCGCTCTTTTGCTTTAACTTTTTTTGTTTTTTGTCTTTCAGGCAACGTATCTTTGGAATGTACTGCCGTTCGTGCATAGGCAACGGTAACAACACGCGGTTTGATGTAATCCTGAAAAGCCTCTGTGATTTCCCGGGCCGGTGGGTCATGCCGGGGTGCATTCAGGTGTGAAACAGTCCTGATCACTATCAGGATGGCAATAATACTTACTCCTCTGGCATGAATAACATACCTTTCCCTATTCTTCCATTTCATTGTCCTTCCCTCTTCCCTTCACTACTATGACAATTTCTCCTTTTGGTTCATTTTTGCTATACCAACCATGCAATTCAGACAGGGTCCCGCGTCTGTTCTCTTCGTGAACCTTGCTCAATTCCCTTGAAACACAGGCCATTCTTCCCGGCCCCATTACTCCTGCCAGCTGTTCCAGGGTTGTAACCAGTCTGTATGGTGATTCATAAATAATAATAGTACGTGTTTCTGAAGCGAGCGTTTCCAGGCGGGTCTTACGTCCTTTCTTTGCCGGCAGAAACCCTTCAAAACAAAACCTGTCGGAAGGTAATCCGCTGTTAACGAGTGCAGGTACAAAAGCAGTGGCTCCGGGAAGAGTCTCTACTTCTATGCCGTTTTCCAGACAACAGCGAACCAGCATGAACCCCGGATCGGAAATACCCGGAGTTCCGGCATCGCTAATCAGGGCAACGTTCAGACCACTCTGTATCCGATTGGCAATTATTGTGACGTTACGGTGTTCATTGAATTTATGGTGAGATTCCATGCGTGTGCCAATCCCATACTTTTTCATTAGTACACCGCTGGTCCTCGTGTCTTCCGCCAGTACAAGATCGACTTCCTTAAGGATTCTTAACGCCCGCAGTGTAATGTCCTCAAGGTTTCCCACCGGTGTGGGCACAATATACAGTTTAGCGCACATGATCTTCCATCTGGCATAAAAATCTGTGTACAGCGGTTGAGGTAACGTCCCAGTTGGGGAAGTGTTCTCCAAGGTACGATTCCACTTCGCGCATGGAGGTCATGGGCTCCAGAATGTCTAATGTATTATTGAAAAGTCCGGCATCCTGATTGAAAAGGACCTTTGTGAACAGGTACTTGTCGTTGAATGAGATTCTTTCTCTCAGTGCCTTCCGTGAATTATCCCTGGCCAGAACATCTGCTACGGTTGGCCCTGGGTTCATATTGGTAAACAAGTCTCCGATAGTGGGAGCTGTTTTGGGCTTTACAGCGCGAACCGGTTCACGGGCTGGTCTGGGAGCTGGTTCAGGGATTCGTTCTGGGGCTGGTTCAGGGATTCGTTCTGGGGCTGGCTCAGGGATTGGTTTGTGAATTGGTTCCGGGACAGAAACCGGGGCAGGAATCGGTTGGGGTTCAGGCTCGGGTTCAATTCCGGGAATGTACTCGGGTTCAGTTTCTGTTTCAGTTTCTGTTTGAGCCGGGACAATCAGTTCAAAAGCCGGTTTGTCCTGGTAAAGGGCATCTATCCTTTCATTAAGTTGTGCCAGCAGAGCCTTTATTTCCGAATATTCTTTCTGATCCATAGGTCAAATTTACAAAAACAGTTGTTATTGTGGAATAAACCGGTATACTATTTCGCCGCTCTGACGCGGGGGAGCATCCGTAGAAGACGTAAACCGGCTCTGACGGGCTGCCCTGACAGCAAATTCCTGGAGGCAATGGTCCATGGAAGAATAATCCGCTACGATAAGCGCTTCCACAACCATACCCTTTCTGTCTACTTGTATGGCAACAGTGACGTCACCTCCTCCAAGGCACTTATAAGCAGGAATGGGAAGGTTCATGGCTTTCCGGCCATCGAGCCTGTACTCCAGAACAGAGGGTCCGGTATAGGCTTCTGCCTGTGTCTTTTTCTTTTCTATCCTGTCAGCGGCCGGAGCGATTTCTTCTTCGCCTTGTTGTTCCCTGACAGCTTCCCGGGCGGCATCGAGTTTTTCCTGCAACGATTTTGCCTCGTCATAAATCTGCTCGGGATTCGCATTTCTGTCGTCTTTCAGATGGCGTTCCCTTTCCGATACATCTACTGCCACATTTCTTGATTGCCTTTGGATACCGGCAATGAGGTCTTCGAGTTCGGAGCTTAATTCTTCCCGCAGCTTCTCTTTCTCTATTTTTTCTTCTATTTCTTCCTGTTTAGTGAAGTCCAATACAAAAGCAGGCTCTTTCTGCACCAGAGAATTGATCTGATAGAGAAGGAATCCTATCAGCACCAAAAGATGCAAAATAACCGTAAGGTAAATGCCCACTCTTGTTTCCTTCTTCATACAGAGCTTTATTTGGTGAGCAGGGCCTTCTCTATGGTAGCCATAAGCATACTGATGGCTACCGTATTATGGCCTCCCTGAGGAACAATGATATCTGCATAACGTTTAGTAGGTTCAATAAACTGCAGGTGCATGGGTTTCACCGTCTTGTCATACCTTTCCAACACCTTGTTGACCGAACGTCCGCGTTCAATGATGTCTCTGGAGATGACTCTTGACAAACGATCATCGGCATCGGCATCTACATAGATTTTTATATCCATGCAGTCACGCAGGGCAGGATCGGAAAAAATCAGGATCCCCTCTACAATAATCACGTGCGTGGGTTCAATATGGATAGTTTCCCGGGAACGGGTACAGGTAATGTAGGAATAGATGGGCTGTTCAATGGCGCGCCCCGATTTCAGCATCATTACCTGTTGGACCATCAGGCCCCAGTCAATGGATTCGGGATGGTCAAAATTCAATTCCTGTCTTTCTTCCAGGGGTAAATGGGAGTTGTCCTTATAGTAAGAATCCTGGGGAATAACAGTAACCTGATCTGTATGCAGACGTTCTACAATTTTTTGTACGACTGTTGTTTTACCCGATCCGGTTCCCCCGGCAATACCAATTACTAACATCATTAAAAATCAGCTGATTTAGGGGTTCTTGGGAAAGGAATGACATCGCGGATGTTGCCCATTCCTGTTACAAACAGCAGGAGGCGTTCAAAGCCGAGGCCAAACCCTGAATGGGGTGCCGTTCCAAATCTGCGTGTGTCGAGGTACCATTCCAGGTTTGTGATGGACATCCCGGTTTCTTCGATACGTGACATCAGTCTATCATAGTTTTCTTCACGTTGCGAACCGCCAATGATTTCTCCGATCTTGGGGAAGAGCACGTCCATGGCCCTTACGGTCTTGCCATCGGGGTTCAGTTTCATGTAGAAAGCCTTGATTTCTTTGGGGTAGTCGGTAAGAATGACCGGTCTTTTGAAATGCTTTTCCACCAGGTATCTCTCGTGTTCGCTTTGCAGGTCAACTCCCCAAGATACGGGATACTCGAACTGTTGACCGCTTTTAATCAAAATATCCACACCTTCTGTGTAACTGAGACGGACAAACTGAGTGTTGCATACACTCTCGAGCCGTTGAATGAGTTCCTTGTCAATCATATTGTTCAGGAACTGAAGGTCCGATGCGCAATTCTCAATGGCATAGCGGACCAGGTATTTAATGAAATCTTCCGCCAGATCCATGTTGTCTTCTATCTCATAGAAGGCCATCTCGGGCTCAATCATCCAGAACTCAGCCAGATGGCGGGGAGTATTGCTGTTCTCGGCGCGGAAAGTGGGGCCGAATGTGTATACTTCTCCAAGAGCCATGGCTCCCAGTTCTCCTTCTAGCTGTCCGCTTACGGTCAGGCTGGTTTGCCTGCCAAAGAAATCCTGTGAATAATCGATACTTCCGTTTGCCAGCCTGGGCGGATTGTTCAAATCCAGTGTGGTTACCTGGAACATTGCGCCGGCGCCTTCACAGTCGGACGCCGTAATGAGCGGTGTGTGCAAGTATACGAATCCTTTGTCGTTAAAATATTTATGGATGGCGAAAGCCATGGCGTGACGGATCCTCAATACACATCCGAAGGTGTTGGTGCGTGGTCTCAGGTGTGCGATCTCCCTGAGAAATTCCATGCTGTGTCCTTTCTTCTGGAGGGGATATATGTTGGCGTCGGCAGTACCATAGATTTCTATTTCACTGGCCTGAATTTCTACGTCCTGACCGCTCCCGACCGAGGGAATGAGCATGCCGTCTACTCTCAGACAGGCTCCTGTTGTAACGGGACGTAACTGTTCGTCTGTAAAAACAGACATGTCACATACTATCTGAATATTATTAATAGTGGAACCGTCATTGAGGGCAATGAAAGAAATGTTCTTGTTGCCGCGTTTGGTACGTACCCAGCCTTTCACCTGAACCTGAACGCCGGGTTGCATTTTTAACAGGTTATTGATTTTAATGCGAGAAGTAGTCATGGAGGGTTCAATATTAGTATCTGTAATAATCAGGTTTATAAGGTCCGCTGACGGGAACTCCGATATAATTGGCCTGTTTGGTTGTCAATTCGGTTAATTCAACGCCCAGGTAATCCAGATGTAACCGGGCAACCTCTTCGTCCAGCTCTTTCGGAAGCTGATAAACGCCCGTTTTATGGGGATTCTGCCACAGGCTTAGCTGAGCAAGAGTTTGGTTTGTAAATGAATTGCTCATAACAAACGAGGAGTGCCCCGTGGCACAGCCAAGGTTAACCAGGCGTCCTTCTGCCAGCAGCAATATGGCCTTACCGTCGGGGAAAATATATTTATCTACCTGAGGTTTGATATTTACTTTATTGATTCCGGGGTATGCTTCCAGCTTATCAACCTGAATCTCGTTGTCAAAATGACCTATATTGCATACAATGGAATGATCTCTCATCTTTTCCATATGTTCTATGCGTACCACGTCGCAATTGCCTGTTGCAGAGACAAATATACGTGCTTCTTCCAGACAGTTTTCCAGTCTGCGGACTTCAAAGCCTTCAATGCCTGCCTGAAGGGCACAGATTGGATCCACTTCGGTAACAATCACGCGTGCCCCGTAAGAACGAAGGCTTCTGGCACAACCCTTTCCCACATCGCCGTAACCGCATACAACCACCACCTTGCCTGCTATCATGACATCGGTAGCCCGTTTAATACCGTCTGCCAGCGATTCGTGGCACCCGTACAAATTATCGAATTTCGATTTGGTAACCGAATCATTTACATTAATGGCAGGAAAAAGCAATTCGCCCCTGCTTTCCATTTGGTACAGGCGATGTACGCCGGTAGTTGTTTCTTCGCTGACACCCTTAAGTTCTGAAACCATAGCCGTCCACATGCCCGGGTATTCCTTAAGGCTTTTGCGCAGGGTGGAGGCAATGACCTTTTCTTCACGGCTCCCGTTGAGTGAATCGAGGACCGATTCGTCCTTTTCGGCAGCAACTCCCTTATGGATAAGCAACGTTGCGTCTCCGCCGTCGTCAACAATCATATGGGGCCCGCGACCGTCCGTGAATCTTAATGCCTGCAGGGTACACCACCAGTAATCTTCCAGCGTTTCTCCTTTCCAGGCAAAAACGCTGATTCCTGCTTTAGCCATGGCTGCAGCAGCGTGGTCCTGGGTGGAAAATATATTACAGGAGGCCCAGCGTACCTCGGCACCCAGTTCTTTAAGTGTTTCAATCAGAACGGCTGTCTGAACGGTCATATGAAGGCTGCCGGTAATACGGGCTCCCTTCAGAGGATTTTCTTTCCCGTATTTTGCCCGGATAGCCATCAAACCGGGCATCTCGCGTTCGGCCATCTCAATTTCCTTTCTGCCGAAATCTGCAAGAAGGATATCCTTGACTTTATAATCCATTATTTTTTGTTGCAAAGGTAAGCAAAATTCGAGACGCTTCTCAAATTTGCAGCGCATCCTTAAGGAGTCTGTATCCCGGAGCGCTTATCCTTACCTGATGCCCGTTCTTAAGGAGAATCAACTGTTGTTGTCCGTACCGCTCAATGCGGCTTATACTTGATATATTGACAATAAACGAGCGGTGAATTCGTACGAATTGCTGAGGTGAGAGTTGTTCCTGGATGCTTTTCATGGTTTGTTCTTTCATCCAGTGTCCCTCCATGGTATAAAACGAAATATAGTCTCCGTCTGCCTGGATATACAACAAGTCATCAATTGGGATGACTTTGATTCCGGTTCCTGTTCTGATTGAAATCCTGTCTATTGAAGAAGACGTTGCTTCGGGCGAAGGAAGAATACGGGCGGATTCTTTGACGGATGGCTTGTTGAGGGCTTCTTTCAGACGTACTGTTTGCTTCCAGGCCATATATACAGCGGAGAACAGACAGACAACCAGTACACGTACCCATAGTCCCGACACAAACTGTTGATAGCATGAAGAAGATGTCAGGAAATAGAAAGCAAGGGCCTCGAACCCTATTACTGATCCAATGAAAAGAACGCACTGTACGTACCAGGGCATCCCGTATCCCTGCATCCTGTGTAAAAAGATGCCCACCGTTCCTGCACTCAGCAGACACGCTGTGGCATCGGCTAAAATGTACCCGGCCAAAAATTCCTGGTACTTGCCTAAGATAAAAGTGTATATCAGCGATGCCAGAATGACAACGCCGATATACACCAAAGTCCGGTATTTACTTAACCTCTCCACCGCCAAAAACGCATTCTGCTTCTATAATAAGTTTTTTATTGTTGCCCTTATTGTTAACAGGGTAGGCTCGTTTATCGTAAAAACCGCCAAAAACGGAATCGGAACGGATCTCTACATACCAATCCTCGGGTACGTAAATGGTTACTCCTCCAAATACCGTACTGATTTTAAGGTATGTAACGCCTTCACTGATCTCGGTCCGACGAAGATCCAGCGACATGCCTCCGAAAACGGTTTCAATGGTTCCTCCTTTAAAATAAGGATCGAGGAATACCTGGTCAGAGCCACTGAAAACGTGGTTGATATTAACATATCCGTCTCCCGAATTTTGATAGCTTGTATACCTGCCGTTCCTGCCATGCTTCCCTTCGAATGTGTTTCCGCATTGTTTCCCGGAACGGGCCCTGACGAAAATGAGAATTCCCACAATTATTAAACCGATTGGCCAGATGGTATGCCAGCCGAGACCGGATATCCAGTCGAACCCATAATATCCGGCAAGGGTTCCGAGGCGGGGAAGTATAAAAAAGAATCCGACGGCGCACAGAACGATTCCCTGTGTGATCTGCCGTTTGGCCAGCGATACAAGACCAATGGCTATAAGCAGCATTTGCCACGAAATGATAACATGTCTCCACTCATAAGACATCCATCCCGCGTGATAGGCAGTAAATACAATTCCGATGGTTACTAAAACCAGACCAAAAACAATCCCTGCGGCAGGGATATGCTGAGGTCTTCTGTCATAATTTTTTTCTGGTTGTTGATCAAGAATTTCCATAATGTATAAATTGTTTTGTGAATGAATTCCGGCGCAAAACTAGGCGCCTGATCATCCCCAACCAATAATAAATCGGTGAATACCGGTCAATATCCCGATGAATAAACGAATAAAGGGGTCTAATAAGCAATGCCCATGGCCTGGCATATCTTTTTTGGGATATCGGTGTTATCCATTCTGCCCCCAAAAAGATTGCTACAGGTCCCTGTGGCATATACGGGAACAGGTATGCCGGAATGAGCCGATGTCGTCCATCCTATTTTAGCCTTTTCATTCAGCTGTCTGACTTGGAACGCTTCTTCTTTTTGTCCGTTGGCGAACAGAATATCTTTCGACTGACTTTGCGGGTCCAGTTCGTTAAAGAACATTACATAATCGCTTACCGAGCCCAGGGCCAGGCCTCCGGTTTCATGGTCGGCTGTTACCACAATGAGCGTTTCATCCGGATGTTTCTGAGCAAAGGCAATAGCCACCTGTACTGCGTCTGCCAGATCGAGAACTTCCATCAATGCTGTTTTACCGTCATTGGAATGACATGCCCAGTCTATTTTTCCTCCTTCACTCATGAGAAAAAATCCCTTTTCGTTGTCCAAAAATTCAACGGCGGCAGCTACAATTCCGGCCTGCGTAAGGTCTCCATCTTTCCGGTCAATGGCATAGGGGAGATCTTTAAGGTAGTTCCGGTCCTTGTCCTGCAATAAAACCATCTTTTCGTTTTTAGCTTTCAGCTCATTGAATTCGTCCAAACCATAGGCAACGGTATAACCGGCTTTTTCAATCAAGCTAAAGACCGATTCCTGGTCTTCCTGAGCACCTAGCGGTTGCAAAAAACCTCCTCCACCAAAGAAATCAAAGCCTGAAGCAGGAAGTTGGGTTGAAATGGAATAATAATCGCTTCTGGCGGATGAATGAGCATAGAAGGCTCCCGGGGTAGCATGGTCGAGCGTAACGGTGCTTGTAACACCCACCTTATAGCCGGCGTCTTTTATTTTATAGGTTATGGCAGTCAGGTCCGAGGTGTCGGGGCGTACGCCCAGCATACCGTTATTGGTCTTTTCGCCTGTAGCCAGTGCAGTTCCTGCAGCAGAAGAACAGGTTATGACATTACTGGCACTATAGGTAGTGGCTGTTCCAAGAACAGGGAACTGAGAAAAGTTCAGGGGATAATTCCCTGTCTTTCCATCCTGAGCAGCTTGGTAAGCTTCTGCCAGAGCAACCTGGCCAAGCCCCATACCGTCACCAATAAAGAAGAATACGTACTTTGCGACAGGTGTTTTTTCCTGGCATCCTAAACATAGAAGGAGTAATAATACCGATATAAAATGTTTCATTATAATAAGATTATGATATAACAAAAGTAAAAAAAAGAGAGCCAATGTCAAGACATGGCTCTCTTTTTTTTCGTTAGGTAAAAATCAGAATGCGTTGCTTTCAGTCTTTTTACGTGCCGAATACATGACTTTAAGCGCCGAACAACGGCGAAGTTCCTGCTTAACGTCAGTGACAATACCCATCCGGACACTTTCGTCTACTTTCAGGGTTACTGTCATAAACGGACGTTCAGCTTCCGACATCGATTCACGGGCAGCTGCTACAAAGTCACGGATATCTTCAACTGTACTGAAAGAATCGTTCAACTGAATGCGCGCTTCAGTTCCGTACTGAGCCTGAAAGGCCTGGAGGGGAGTTCCAATGTTAATGTAACTGGCCAGATCTTTACGCTCCAGTTTAGCTATTTCAGTTGCTTCAGGTACTTTAACCATAACAACACGTTCGGTCTGGCGGAAACTTACACTGATCATAAAGAAGAACAAAAGCATGAACACAATGTCGGGCAATGAGGCCGTACTTATAGCTTTTAAGCTTTTATCACGTTTGGTTTTGAATTTTGCCATAATATTTGCCTCCTATCTTCTTGTTTTGGTTACTTCCCGGGGCTCTTGTTCGGAGATGTTCGAAGGAATGGCCTCTCGCGTAATTCCCTGCTGTGTTTCGTCAAGTGCAGCGTATTTCTTTCCCCAATGCTGCATGGCGAAATCGTCACGAACTTCATTGAAGGCTTTCATCAGTTCATTTTGCACCTGAATGTAGGCAGCATAGGATGTGCCACGGTCATTCTGAAGAGATACAACTGCACGGGATACCTTATAGGGCCCGAAGCCTTCTATTTCCTTTTCCCTTTTCTCAGGAAGGTTGGGCAGATCCGCAGGGTTGGTAATGAATTCCTTGACTTTATCTTTCAGCATGTAGATCTCCATTGGCTGTCCTCCGGCAAACAAACGGTCACTCCTGTTGATCAGCACCACCAGGATATTCCGTTTATTAATCTGCTCGGCTTCTACTTTTTGATTCTCGTCCGGCATGGGAGGGAGACGACGTTGAATCCCTTTATCCACGTCCATGGAAGTCGTCACCAGAAAGAAAATAAGCAAAAGGAAAGCTATATCTGCCGTTGAGCCTGCATTTACTTCTGGTACTGGTTTTGCCATAATATTATTATTTTACTGAATTAATTTTTTCTAAGGGCATTATAGAGTGACCCGCCAACAATGGATATAAATGCCACAGCAATAAGGAAATAAGTCACCAAAAGGCCTGTTTCAGTCAATTTTACGGCAGAACCTTCATGAACTGTTCCCGAGGCCAGTACGACCGGAGTTGCAGGGGCAAGAAGATATGCACCTCCCAGGATAACAACAGTCCCAACGAGGATTAAGATAATGGACTTGAAATTAATCTTGCGTTGCTTGATAGTTAACAGGGGCAATGCAATGATTAATAAAATCGCAAGCGCAATCATGATATATGCCCAATCAAGAAAGGCATATGTCCAGCCCTCTACATTATTCCCGTCTATATTCATAAAATATAAAACGGTCATAACCACGCTGATAGCGATGAGGGCGAATAGGGATATTTTCGCTAATTTATTCATTGTTGCGATTTATTTCTCGTATTTTACCAGCATATCAATGAGGGAAATAGAGGCATCTTCCATCTGAATGGTGATCTTCTCGATTTTTGACAGGAGGTAATTATAAAAAAGTTGGAGGATAATAGCTACGATCAAACCACCAATAGTCGTGATCAAGGCAACTTTAATACCACCAGCAACAACGGTCGGAGAAATATCACCTGCAGCTTCAATAGCGTCGAATGCACCAACCATCCCGACTACTGTTCCAAGGAATCCCAACATAGGTGCAATAGCAATGAAAAGCTGAATCCATGAAAGGTTCTTTTCGAGGTATGTCATTTGAACACCTCCATAAGATGTAACGGATTTTTCTACGGCTTCCAGACCCTGGTCTGCACGCGAAAGACCCTGATAGAAAATACTGGCAACGGGACCACGGGTATTACGGCAAACTTCCATGGCGGCAGGAGCACCTCCGTCTTTCAGTGCTGCGTCAATTTTAGAAAGGAATTTCTCAGTATTGGTCTCTGAAAGTGTCAGATAAATGATACGCTCAATAGCAAGGGCAACACCCAAGATCAGACACAACAAAACGGAGGCCATGAAACCAGGTCCACCTTCAATAAATTTTGTTTTAAGTTGTTGGTGAATGGCCATTTCCACCTGCTCGGTATCACCGGTGGGGGTGGCTGTTTGAGCTGCAGCGTACTGGGCAGAGATGGTGATGAACCCGAGTACTGCCAATAATACGAAAAGTTTTTTCATTTCTGTTGAATAATTAGAGTTAAGAATTTATAAGTTGTTTAACGTTCATAAAGCGGAGAAGGCGGGATTCGAACCCGCGAAACCCTTTTGGAGTTTACGCACTTTCCAGGCGCGCGCCTTAGACCACTCGGCCACCTCTCCTTTGTATAAAAAATCAAAAAAGTAGCGCAAGTTAAAGAAAAAAGTTATAATCCAAACATTTGCTTTAAAATTCGCCATTTAGTGGTTGTGAAAGAAAATTTTTAACTTCTTTGTTTTCTGAATATTGCCCTGTTAATAACATAATTTTGGCAATGGCTGATTCGGTTGTCATGTCGTAACCGCTCAGTACTCCAATCTCTTTGAGGCGGATACCGCAGGCATATGTATCCATGGCCACACTTCCTGCCGGGCATTGAGTGATGTTCAGGA
Organism: uncultured Muribaculaceae bacterium; assembly: GCA_964600385.1. GTDB lineage: Bacteria > Bacteroidota > Bacteroidia > Bacteroidales > UBA932 > DMER64. Next base: position 35,831 of record CAZRJC010000007.1, on the reverse strand, counting down.
TGATGATTCCCCGGTCTATGGCCGAGGCCAGCAGTTCCAGTAACCACGTGGCGGATGGTGCGTTACCCTGACCGTAAGTCTCCAGAATGACAGCCCGGAGTCCGGGTACGTCCAGTACCGCCTGAATGATCTTTTTTTCTATTCCGGGGAAGATTTTAATGATTGCCACATCGGTTCCCAGTTTAGTGTTCACCCTGAGCGGTTTGCCCCATCTTTCAGGATACCGTATATGTTTTTTATTGAATTTGATATGAATGCCGGCTTCTGCAAGCGGAGGGAAATTGGGCGAGCGGAATGCGCGGAATTCTTCTGCGTTGTACTTTAACGTTCTGTTGCCTCTGAAGAGTTCGTCCTGAAAGAAAATGCATACCTCGGGAACCAGGGCGTGCCCTTCTCCGTCTACGGCAGCGGCAATCTCAACTGCAGATATGAAATTCTCTTTTCCGTCGGTCCGCGGAAGGCCAATGGGAAGCTGGCTGCCGGTAAGGATAACCGGTTTTTCCAGGTTTTCGAGCATGAAACTGAGTGCCGAGGCGGTATAGCTCATGGTGTCTGTGCCGTGCAGGATGACGAATCCCCGGTATTTGTCGTATTTTTCTTCTATCAGGAGAGCCAGACGTATCCAGAATTCGGGAAAAATATCGGAAGAATCCACCACAGGATCAAAAGAATAAGTGTCCATGCGGTATCCGAACTTTTGTAATTCGGGCACTTCTTCCAGAACATGCTCAAAACGGAAGGGGACAAGCTCTCCGGTGACCGGGTGTGCTTTCATGCCTATGGTTCCTCCGGTGTAAATAATGAGTAAGGCAGGTTTAGTCATAGCAAGGTTTTAGATTGAACAAAGATAATGCATTTCGGGTTGTCTGGTGGTCCGTTTCCTCCGCAGATAAGCCCTTTATTTCAGCTACTTTTGCCAGGATGTACTTCAGATAGCTGCTTTCGTTCCGACGTCCGCGGAAAGGTGCCGGAGTCAGCCAGGGAGCGTCTGTCTCGAGGACAATTTCGGTGAGTGGCACTTTTTGCAAAACATTCACAAGATGTGCGTTTTTGTAGGTAACCACGCCGCCTACGCCCATAAGAAAATGACCATAACGGTTTGCCTCTGTATATATTTCCATGCTGCCGGACCAGGCGTGCAATATTCCTCTCAGTCCCGCGGAGCTGGTGCGTCTGAGCGATTCCAGCAATTCGGGGAACGCCGAACGGCTATGGATTATCACCGGCAAATCCTTTTGTATAGCCCAGCTGAGCTGCTCTTCAAACACTTCTGTCTGTTCTTTCAGAAACTCCCTTGACCAGTAGGCGTCGAGTCCGATTTCACCCACCGCAACTGCATCGGGCAGGGTTTGCCAGGCAAAATCCAGTTCCCGGCGGTAATTTTCGTTGACCGATGTGGGGTGGAGCCCCGAGGCCGAATGGCAGAAGCCCGGAAAAAGTCGGGCACAAGCCTGTTGAGCCTCCCATGTGCTTTGATCAATAGCCGGCAGGATACAGGCCGATACGCCTGCCTCTCTCGCGCGTGCTGCTACTTCTTCCCTGTCGGGATCGAAAGCCTGGTCATACAGATGGGTGTGGGTGTCTATCATATGGGCAGGATATATTCTTTATTTGGAAGACATCTGACCAGACCCCTTACTTCCAGCTGGGTAAGCAGCGAGGATAGTTCGGGGAGCGGAATTTCCAGTCTCCTGAATATTTCATCTATACTTCCGCCATTCTCTTTGATGTCGGCCAGCAGGTTTTTTTCCATGGCAGAAAGGGAATCAAAGAGGCTTGTCTGTTTTGTTTCTCCGGAGTTTGGAATCTCCCAGCCAAGGGCATCGGCAATATCAGGGGCGGAAGTTACCAGTGCGGCCTTGTTTGCATGTATAAGCATGTTACAGCCTTTGGAGCAGGTATCGGAAGGACGACCGGGCACTGCCAGGACATCCCGTGAATAACCGGCAGCAAAATGTGCCGTGATCAAGGCGCCTCCGTTTTCTTTGGATTCGACAACAAGTGTTGCGTCGGAAAGACCGGCAATAATGCGGTTACGTTGCAGAAAATTGTGCTTGTTACTTATGGTTTTTGATGGGAATTCAGACAATACGGCACCTCTTGCCGTGATCTCTTTAGCCAGATTGCGGTGGGCGGCAGGATATATTTCGTCTACCCCGGTGGGCAAAACGGCGACAGTGGGCAATCCGTTATCAAGTGCACTTCTATGGGCCGTTGCGTCGATTCCGTATGCAAGGCCGCTGACTATAAGCGGATTGAAACCGAGTTGGGCAAGCCCGGCAATAAGATCGGCACAAAGCGAACGCCCGTAAGGAGTGGCTGAACGGGTGCCCACCACCGACAGCACGGGCGAATGATTAAGATCCAGGTCTCCCACCACATAAAGAACGGCGGGGGCATCGGGACATTCTTTGAGTCTTTGGGGATACTGATCGCTAAAGACAGTGACCAGGCGGATACGCTTGGAACGGGTCCACTCGTATTCACTTCGTGCCTCGTCCATAAGGTCTTTGGATTTCAGTTTTTCTGCCATGGCAGAAGAAATGCCCCGGTGTCCCGAAAGATCGGATGCCGACTGCTCAAACACAGCCCTCGCACTTCCATAATAATCAATCAATTGCTTTGCCGTGCCTCCCTGGTAACGCAGACAGAGGTTAAGAGCACAAATAGCCAATTCTTCTTCTTCTGCACACATCATTCTCCAAATATATGGGAATTGGATCAGATAATCAACAGCGCGTCTCCGTATGCACCAAAATGATATTTTTCTTTAACGGCAGTATTGTAAGCGTTCATTACCATATCGTATCCGCCGAAAGCTGCTACAAACATAAGCATGGTGGATTGCGGCATCTGGAAATTGGTTATGAGCGCATCGGGGATGCAGAAATCATAGGGAGGGAAAATGAACTTGTTGGTCCAGCCTTCAAATGGCTTAATCTCCTTCTTTGTGGTCACGGAAGTTTCGACGGCCCTCAAAACATCTATCCCGGTAGCAAAAATCCTGTTGCCGTTAGCTTTCGCACTGTTAATCATCCGGGCAGTGCCCTCGGTAATCACCACCGGTTCTGAATCCATTTTATGCTTGGACAAATCTTCTACATCCACAGCGCGAAAATGACCCATTCCCACATGAAGTGTAATTTCGGTGGAGGCCACTCCCTTTATTTCCATACGTTTAAGAAGCTCTTTGCTGAAATGAAGCGCTCCGTCGGGGACGGCTACGGCTCCTTCCACTTTCGCGAAAATAGTCTGGTACCGTTCGGTGTCAATGGGTTCCACTGTCTTGCGGATCCATTTGGGCAATGGCATTTCCCCAAGCCTGAACAACGTGGCCTTGAAATTTTCATAGCTTCCGTCGCAGAGAAAACGAAGTGTACGACCCCGGGACGTGGTATTGTCAATAACCTCGGCCACCAAGGCATCGTTTTCACCAAAATAAAGCTTATTACCTATCCTGATCTTTCTGGCAGGATCTACCAGTACATCCCAGAGCCGCTGGTCTTTGTTAAGCTCACGTAAAAGGAACACCTCAATCTCGGCACCTGTTTTTTCTTTATTTCCGTATAGTCTGGCCGGAAATACTTTTGTGTTGTTGAAAACAACTACGTCCTTTTCATTCATGTAATTGATGATATCCTTAAAGACCACGTGTTCCAGGGCACCGGTCTTTTTATTAAGGACCATCATGCGCGATTCGTCGCGATTTTTTGAGGGATAAGAAGATATCAGGTCAGTAGGTAGATTGAAATTGAATTGCGAAAGCTTCATAAAATGCAGTTAAATAAATAAATGACAGTAAATGAAGATTTATACGTAAAAAAAAGAAAAAAGTTTCAATTAATTGAAAATTTTTTCAAATTCTTCTAACGTCAAGGCATCTTTTACATTAAATGATCCCGACCGGGTTCTTTGCAAAGAGGTAAGATGGGCGCCGCTTTCCAGACCTATGCCCAGGTCTCTTGCCAGGGCCCGGATATAGGTCCCTTTGCTGCATGATATGCGCAGAGAAAAAGAGGGCGGAGTGAAGTCCAGGACTTCCGTGTCGTAGATATTGATAAGAGCCTGTTTCATCTCGGGGAGTTCCATGCCTTGTCTTGCCAGTTCATAGGCCCGCATGCCCGATATTATTTTTGCAGAGTAGACGGGAGGCATCTGCATTTGTTCGCCACGGAATTGTTCCAGTATCCTGTCAAGCATTTCTCTGGTTATGTGTTCCCACGGATAGAGCGCGTCAATTTCTTTTTCCAGGTCGAAAGAAGATGTGGTCGCCCCCAGTTGTATCCGTGCAATATACTCTTTGGGCTGAGACTGATAGAATTCAGATTGCTTTGTAGCCGGTCCGATACATACCAGCAACAAGCCCGTTGCCAGTGGATCCAGGGTACCCGCATGCCCGACTTTTATTTTTTTTTCCTGCCAGCATCGCTGAAGACGGAATTTTATCTTGCGCACCACATCGGCAGAGGTCCATGTAAGGGGTTTGTCTATACATATGACCATACCTTCCGGGGCATTGAATCCGGGTTCTTTTACAAGCGACAAAGGGGTGTTTTTATCCAGGACAATCATTGGGCATTGCATTAACTGAAGAAAGGTGCAGTCATATCTTTAGCAGAGAGGATCATTTCTTCAGCCGACAAAGGCCACTGAATGTCCAGTGCAGGTGAATCGTAACGGAATGCACCTTCGGCTTCCGGGGTATAGGGAACATCTGTTTTATACTGAACAAGTGCCTCCTGGCTCAGGACACAAAATCCGTGGGCAAAACCACCGGGGATGAAAAGCTGTTTTTTGTTTCCTTCACTCAGTTCAATACAGAAGTGCTGTCCGTATGTCGGGGAATCCGGACGAATATCAACCGCCACGTCAAATATCCGGCCTTTCACTACACGAATGAGTTTAGACTGGGCGTAAGGTCTTTTTTGAAAATGCAGGCCTCTGGTTACGCCAAACCTGGAGAGAGATTCATTCTCCTGCACAAAAACCAAAGGTACAATGTGGGCCTCGAAGGCTTTCCTGATGAAGGTTTCCATGAAATAACCGCGCTGATCTTCAAACACTTTTGGGGTGATCACCCATATCCCTTCTATATCTGTTTTTTCAAATTGCATGCGCAAAGATACTTTGAAAAAGTAACATACAGTGTCGTGCTCCCCATCACAAGGGCCAAAAAGAGGAAAACAAAAGACGTTCCCAGGAATCCGGTGATAAGGGAAAAAGCTCCCGAACCGGCCAGAATAAACAGAAAAGACAACTGATTGGAATAGGCCAGCATGTGTCCCAGTTCCCGGCCAGGGACTTTTTCAATAATGGCCGAGTCGAAGGGAACTTTGAACAGACCGCATAAAAATCCCGTAACAAAGAGCATAAGCCCAAATACGGGTCCTTTAACAGGATATATAAAAATTAAAAGGAACAGTATGCTGATTCCGGCGCCGGACAGGGTAACAATCCTGTTCCGGTTTCCGTTTTTAGACAAAATGCCCGAGACAAAACAACCGGCACCCGTTCCTGTTGCGGCAAGAGTTAGTACTACGCCGGTTTCAAAATCGGTCATTCCAAGGTTTCTCCGGCAGAAAACAAGAAGTGTCATTTGTACGATTGCGGCCATGAACCAGAAAACCGACAGGGCCACAATGGTACTGTTCAGGCCACGGTATTTTCTGGCTTCCTGTATGCTTCCCAACAGATATTTCACGGGTCTTACGGTATCTGAATCTTCTAGAGTAGGTGATTCGGTGGCTTTGATAGACATGGATCCTGCAAAGCCGAGTCCCGAGATTAGAAGGAAGGTCGCACCAAGTTCCCACGAGGAAAGGGTGTCGGCAAAGAATGAAGCAAACATGGTCCCGCACAACATTCCCAAAAAAGAAACCATCTCCATGTTTCCTGCGCCAATGGGTACATTTTCCTGTCCGCCTATGTCGCGGATAAGTCCGTATTTAGACGGGGAAAACAGACAGCTCTGGGTTCCCATGAGCAGGATGCAGGACATCACAATCCAGACGTTTTCCAGAATGAATCCCGCTGTGGCCAGGAGCATGATCAGAATCTCCATGAACTTGGCGACTCTTACCACTTGAATTTTTTTAAATATTACGGCCCAGCGTCCTGCAAGCGGAGAAAGAAAAACATAGGGCAGAACAAGCGATGCGGCTGCCGCGGAAACAAGCATAGCTTCGTACTTCAGACCCACCCAGGCGACCGCAATAAAGCAGGCCAGTGTTTTCAGGTAATTATCATTCAGTACACCTAAAAAGTTGGTCAGGAATAAGGGCCACCACCTGGGTTGACGTGTCATGCTACAGTTGCTTTATGGCATATTGTAAACGTTCCAGCGTTTCGTTTTTCCCAATGACAGCGATAATGTCAGCCATGCCGGGTCCTTTGGGAGCCCCCACAATACACAGGCGCAGGGCATTCATGACAGCTCCCATTTTCAGTTCTTCTGCCGCAATCCATTTATGGAGTGCTTCCTCTATTTCGGGGCTTTCAAAAGGTTCACATCCGGAAAGAACATCGTATGCCTTTTGCATAAGAGCAGGTGTTTCTGCTTTCCATTGTTTAGCCTGCTGTGCCTGATCAAAGAGGCGGGGCGCCTGAAAGAAGAAGGATGAGAGATCCCAGAATTCATGCACAAAGCAGGCTCTTTCACGGATAAGGGAGACAATTTGAGCGGCTTTCTCCGGAGTCGCATCAATTCCCCTGTTTTTAAGGTCGGATAAATAATGAACTGCGAGAGACTCGTTGGAGTGCATCCGCAAATATTGTTGATTGAACCATTTAGCTTTTTCGGGATTGAAACGGGCCCCCGATTTAATTACTCTTTCAATGGAGAAAGCTTCAATAAGCTCCTGCATTGAAAATAATTCCTGTTCCGTTCCGGGGTTCCATCCGAGTAGGGCAATAAGATTGACAAAAGCTTCGGGGAAGTACCCGTCTTCGCGGTATCCGCGTGATTTTTCCCCTGCAGGACCTGTCCATTCCAGCGGAAAAACGGGAAATCCCAGCCGGTCGCCGTCGCGTTTGCTCAATTTGCCTTTGCCGTCTGGCTTCAGAAGCAGGGAAAGATGAGCGAATTTAGGCTGTTCCTCCTGCCATCCGAATGCCTGGTATAGCAGGTAGTGCAGCGGAAGAGAAGGAAGCCATTCCTCACCGCGGATGACATGCGATATCTCCATCAGCCGGTCATCAACTATGTTGGCCAGATGATACGTAGGCAGACCGTCCTGTGCTTTCCAGAGCACCTTGTCGTCCAGAGTGGAAGTATGAACCTTCATATCGCCCCTGATCATATCCTGCATGTATACTGTCTCATTCTCAGGAATTTTGAATCGAATGACCCAGTGCTCGTTTTCATTTAGTCTGCGTTTTGTTTCCTCTTCGCTCATATGAAGAGAATTGTCCAGAGATTCCCTTACCTTATAATTGTAGGTAAACGTTTCTCCCTTTTCCTCGTATTCTTTTCTGAGGAGTTCCAGACTTTCTGCGCTGTCAAAAGCGTAGTAGGCATTTCCCTGTTCAATAAGCTGTTCTGCATATTTACGGTACAGGTGTTTTCGCAGGCTTTGCCGGTAGGGAGCGTGGGGATGCCTTTCCGAAGGTTCCATGGCCACTGTTCCGTCGGGCAGCACACCCTCGTCGGGCACAATGCCGCACCAGGTAAGCGCCTCAATAATATAAGCTTCGGCTCCGGGGACAAAACGCTGAGAGTCGGTATCTTCTATTCTCAGTATAAAATCACCGCCCTGTTGTTTGGCAAAAAGGTAATTGAATAACGCGGTGCGTACACCACCCATATGAAGCGGTCCGGTAGGACTTGGGGCAAAACGCACCCTTACTTTATTTGTACGCATATCAGTCTTGTGTTTGGTGTATATAGGCATTATCGGGGCTCAAACGCTGCTGTCCGTTCTTCTCCTCAATCTTGACCGGAGACGGTTCATGCGTTTCGGGCGCGGATGTCTGCTGATATTTCATGTTTCTTCGTTTGAAAGCCGGCTCGTTTTCCAATTCCACAATATTCTGTCCGGGTTCGAGAATCAGGACGGGTTTGCGCTGTCCCTGACCCGGTGCCCCGATTCTTGCCGGCTGCTGGGAAGGACCCGTAACTGGCGAATTTGTAGTGAATACACTCCGGCTGTTGGAAATCCTGAATTCTCCGCTATCGGGGAATTGTTCGTCTTCGTTTGTATCAATATCTTCTGTGCTCGCACCCTGCGGCATGTCATCGAGGTATACCGACTCTTTTGGCATTCCTTCTCCATTCTTTGAAGAACCGTATACTGCAATGGGGGGAAGCGAATGGATGCTAAATCCGGTAGCGATTACTGTAATCCGGATTTCGTCCTTTAACGAAGGATCGCAAATGATTCCTCTCTTAAAGTTAGAGACACCTCCCGTATAGTCTGCAATATAGCTCATTATCTGGGAGAGCTCCGTCATGGAAAGTGCTTTTTCTTTTCCTGAAGTGATGTTTATGAGTACGTTACGTGCCCGTGTGAGGTCCGCATCGTTCAAAAGGGGCGATGTAAATGCCATATCCACGGCTTTGAGTGCCCTGTTCTCTCCCGATCCCGATCCGGTACCCATAAGTGCCATGCCGCTGTCTTTCATTACCATTTTAACATCGGCAAAGTCAACATTCATGAAACCCGGACGGGTAATGATTTCGGATATGCCTTTGACGGCTGTGTTCAAAATGTCGTCCGTTCGCTGGAAGGCTTCAAAAATGGGCAAATCGCCGTATGCGTTATATAATTTTTCGTTATCGATTATGAGCAGGGAATCGGCATATTGCTGCATTTCCTGTACCCCTTCCAGAGCTCTTTTCAGAAAGTCTTTACCTTCGTCCCGGAACGGGAGCGTGATTACTCCTACCGTAAGCAGGCCCATCTCTCTGGCAATCTTTGCGATTACAGGCGCTGCCCCCGTTCCGGTGCCTCCTCCCATGCCTGCGGTGATAAAGACCATCTCGGTGCTTCCTTCAAAAAGTCCGCGTATACGTTCTTCACTCTCAAGGGCGGCCTGACGGGCTACCTCGGGATTACAACCTGCACCCCGGCCCCTGGTAAGCACATTGCCCAGCTGCAATTTGTCAGGTACAGGGCTCATGTCCAGCGCCTGTGAATCTGTGTTGCATATGACAAAGTCCACATCGGTCAGTCCAGAGCGGTACATATGGCTCACGGCATTGCCGCCTCCTCCGCCCACACCGATCACTTTTATTATGGACCTGTTATTTTCCCAGTTGGTAGGGATGAATTCCTTTTCTTCCATTAATACTATGCCTCGTTATCCTGATCTGTAAAATATTTACCTATGTTAATAAAAAGCGAGCCTAAACCGCCTGAATTGTCTGTCTTCTCTGGCTTCTCCTTTTTCACTTTAGGAGCTTTTTCTGTCTTATTCTGTTTGGCCGGCGCTTTGGTTTCCACCCCTGCAAAGATGGTTTCAAAATCCACTTGTTGTTCCTCTTCGGAATCGTATTCGGGTTCAAATCCCTGCATCATCAGGCCCACCGCACAGGAATAGGTTACGCTGTTTACTTCATCGCAACCATCAAATTCTATGCCCCGGGGGCGTGCAATGCGTGCATCATATCCGGTTTTATACTTGATGAATTGGGGCAGATGGGTCAAGAGGGCACCGCCTCCTGTCAATACTATGCCGGCCGGAAGTTTTTCTGCGTAGCCGCTTTGCCGGATCTCAAAAACCACAGCTTCAAGGATTTCGTCCATCCTGGCTTCTATTATATTGGAAAGAAACCGGAACGGTATCTCCCTCGGTTCACGGCCTCCTATCCCCGATATGACAATAGACTTGTTTTCAGGGGCCAGGTCCACATAGCACGAGCCGTACTGGATTTTCATCTGTTCGGCCTGACGCAGCGTTACTTCACATCCCTGGCGAATGTCCTCTGTAATAACATTGCCACCGAAAGGAATCACGGCTGTGTGTCTTATGATATTGTCGTGATAAATAAGCAGGTCTGTGGTGCCTCCGCCAATATCCACCATGGCCACTCCCAATTCTTTTTCGTCTTCCTGCAGTACCGCCGAGGCAGAAGCCATTGGTTCCAGTACCAGTTTTGACAATTTGAGTCCGGCACTCTCTATGCAACGCTTGGTATGTTGGGCCGAAACCGATTTGCCTATGAAGATCCGGTAATTGGCTTCTATTGTACCTCCGCACATGCCGGCGGGTTTGAGAATGCTTTTGTATTCATCTACGTGATACGACTGCGGAACTACATGGAGAACCTCTTCTCCCGGATCGACGCGGGAGTTGAACATGTTTCTGCACATGCTGTCCACTTCGGCCTGCGTGATTTCGTCCATTTTATTGTTTCTGTTGATTGAACTGCTGGCCGCTTTACATTTGATGTACTGGCCTGCAATACCTACAACAACTTCACGTGTGGGGTTGCCCGTCCTTTCTTCCAGTTCACTCAACAAAGGCCTGAGAGAGTTCAGGACGCTTTGATTGTTGATTACTTCTCCTCTCATTATTCCTTGCGAAGCGGCTTCACAAGCGGCTATCACCTTGTATCCGTCGGGCGTTTTGGTCCCGGCCAGACACACGATTTTAGTGGTGCCTAAATCAATTACAGAGATTGTCTTTTCCATGGGCATATCTATTACGGTTTTTTACTAGGTTCGTTTTTTCTGAAAGAACATACGATCTGATCGCCAAAACGAGCGTCTACCGAATCGTACATTTCTTTGGCATTGAGCGGTACCAGCACCCGGTAGAATTCATAAAGCTTGTGCATTTTGAAGGCATGATTTTCAAGGCTTCCAATCATAAGGCACAAGTCTTCTTCAAGCGGTACAATGTGAATATCGTCGGGACGGTTCACAAAAACTCTTTTGACCTGACGGTTCCAGAACGGATGTTCACCTATGTAGCGGTTAAGGTTGTTCAGTTCCAGCATCCAGTCATCGGAGGAAGCAATATATCCCCTGTAATTGACCGGATACCGGAAAGGAATGTCTCCGGCAACGGTCAGCACGGGCATCCTGTAGGGATTGACCATGGGAAAGAGGTATTGTTGGTCCGAGACAAAAAAACTGCCTTTGGGCGTATCCATCCTGAAGACCGGCATATGTTGCAGGAGATCGAGCCGCAGCGTGCCGTCAATGGTTCTTACGGCATTGCATTTTTTTACCGACGAAAACGATTCGATTTGCTTTTCCAGCCGGGTGAAATCTATCTCGTCAAAATTCTTGCCCGGCAGGGATATATGTTCCCTGTCCAGATAAACCGCCACTTCACCTGCTCCTGTTAACGGATTCAGCACACTGTCCTTTACCGTGATGACCACATTCTGACAACGCGCAGACTCGCCCCGTGCCTTTACCAGTGTGGTGGCAAAATAAAAATAGGACCCCAGTGCTGAAGTCAGCACGGTTATTCCAAGAATATATCCTATTTTCTTTAACAAGGTCATGCGTTCATTTCTTTGAGTACGTCTGTTATTGTTCCTGTCAGTCGGTCAATGTTTCCGGCTCCCAGTGTGAGCAGCACTGAAGGTTTTTCTTTTCTGAGAAATTCTTTTACCTCAGAAGGGTCAAGTACAATTTTATCTTTCCCCGGAATCAATTTCAGGATCATTTCTGAATTCACTCCGGGAATGGGAAGTTCCCGGGCAGGATATACGGGCAACAAAATTACCCAGTCAAGCAGGCTGAGGCTTAAAGCGAAATCGTTTGCAAAATCTCTGGTCCGCGAATAAAGGTGCGGCTGAAAAATTCCGGTGATTTTTCTGTCGGGAAACCATTCTTTCACAGAATTGATTGTGGCACGCAATTCTTCCGGATGATGCGCGTAATCATCTATATAACAGCACGATTTGCTTTGATATCTTATATCCATGCGTCTTTCGACTCCACGGAACGATTCCAAAGCTTTCTTCACTTCCAGGGGTGATATCCCATAGGAAAGCGCGATGGCTGCGGCTCCTATGGCATTTTCCACATTCAGCCGGCCCGGAATTCCCAGGCGGCAACCGGGCATGCATTCACCTTTGTAATGAAAGTCGAATGACATATTGCCACCTTCTTCCACACTGTAATTATCTGCATAAAAGTCGCAGGGTACATTAGCCGAATAACGGTATACCGATACATTCTCTTTCAGTCTGAGCTCCAGGTCCACGTTTTGTTTAAGGATAAGCGTCCCGCCGGGTATTATCTGCGAAGCAAACTGTGAGAATGCTTCCTTGACTGCTGCATGAGTGCCGTAAATATCCAAATGATCTGCGTCTGTGGCCGTTATAAGTGCGATTTCCGGAAACAGACGAAGGAATGACCGGTCAAACTCATCGGCTTCTGCCACCAGGGCAGGATTTCTGCTCAATAAAAGGTTGCTTTTGTAATTCTTTGATATTCCTCCCAGGAAAGCTGTACACCCCTCACCGCTGCTTTGCAGTATATGGGCGAGAAGGGTAGATGTGGTGGTTTTCCCGTGTGTTCCTGAGACAGCCAGGGTTCGGTGGTTTTCGGCAATATGTCCGAGAGCCACGGATCGCTTGATAATTCTGAAATCGTACTGGCGGAAAAATTCCCATTCCTTATGGTCTGCCGGGATGGCCGGCGTATAAATGACCAGCGTGTCTTCTTTATTGTTGCATACTTCCGGCGGAATAGACGAAGGATCATCCGAATAATGGATGGAAATTCCCTCGTTCTCCAGCTGACGGGTCAACGCAGAAGGCGTAAGATCATAACCGCTTACGAAAGCACCTGCGTGTTTGTAGTAACGCGCCAGAGCACTCATTCCTATGCCTCCTATTCCAAGGAAATATACGTTTTGTATCATTTTTCTAGTATTATTTCTGCTATTTGTGTAGCCGCATCCGGACGGCTCATTTTTAAAATATTGGACGAGAAAAGATTCGTTTTCTCAGGATCTTTTATGAGGTCCAGAGCGGCGGGCAGAAGTTCCTTCTGTGCGTCGGCATCACGGATAAGCAGTCCGGCATGTTCTTTTACCAGGGCCATGGCATTATGAGTCTGGTGATCTTCGGCCACATTGGGGGATGGCACAAAAATACAGGCTTTCCCGGCTATGCACAATTCAGAGATGCTTCCGGCACCGGCCCTTGAAATAACCACATCGGCCACCGCATAGGCAAGGTCCATGCGCGAGAGGAAGTCATGTAAAAATACAGGGATTTCCGGGTACGCGCTCATTGCAGCCGTGGCGGCTTCTTTTCCGGATCGTCCGCATTGCCAGATCACCTGAATGCCGCTTTCAGCAGCATGGGGAAGAAAATCAATCATGCACCGGTTGAGGGTGGCTGCTCCCAGACTGCCGCCAATAACCAGCAGTGTCTTCTTTTGCGGATCGAGCCCGAAAAATTCAAGTGCCGAGGCTTTCAATTGTGCATCTGCGAGTCTGATCTGACTGCGGATGGGATTTCCCGTAAGAACAATCTTTTCGGCAGGGAAGAATTTGTCCATGTCGGGGTAGGCTACAAAGATTTTTTCGGCCTTTGCGGCAAGCATCTTATTTGTTTTCCCGGCAAACCCGTTTTGTTCCTGTAAATAATATGGTATCCTCCGGCGACTTGCCGCCCAGAGCAGTGGTCCGCTGGCATACCCGCCTACACCCACAGCTACATGAGGTTTAAAGTCGCGAAGTATTCTGCCGGCTTCCCCGATACTTTCCAGGAGCCTGAAGGGTAAGGTCAGATTGCCAAGCAATGCGGACAGAGAGTGTCCACGCTGCAATCCGGCAATGGGCAGCCCCTTAATACGGTAACCGGCAGATGGCACTTTCTCCATTTCCATTCTGCCGTTGGCTCCCACGAAAAGAATTTCAGCGTCCGGCCGGAGCTTTTTTATGGCTTCTGCAATGGAGATGGCCGGATAGATATGTCCTCCGGTTCCGCCACCGCTAATGATTATCCTGTATGCTTCTTTATTTTGTTTCATCTTGATTTTCAATGCTGTATTCTACTTCGGTGTTTTCTGACTTGCCGGTTTGCTCGTCCTGAATGGCACGGCTCACCGAGATCATCATGCCAAAAGCTATACTAACGGCCAATACGGATGATCCTCCGGAACTGATCATGGGCAGAGTCTGGCCGGTTACCGGCAACAGTCCCACGTTCACAAGGATGTGGATGAGTGCCTGCGTTACAATGAGTATTCCCAGCCCGCAGACCAGCATGGAAGAAAACACCTTCCTGCAGACCTTTGCAATTAGTATCACACTGTACAACAGCCAAAAGTAAAGCCCTATTACAAATATGCCCCCAATCAGACCTGTCTCTTCCACTATGATCGAATAAATATAATCGCTGTTGGACAGAGGCAGTACATGACGCAACGTACCATTGCCGGGGATTTTTCCTGCAACTCCACCGGTGGCTATGGCCACTTTGGAGTAAATCACCTGGTCGTTCTCGGTTTCATCTTCTCCGGATGACTCTCCTAATCCAATAAAACTCATGATACGCTTCTCCACGGTTTCTATTCTCGATGTACCCAGGTGGTTTTCACCGTCGTTCCTGATGGCGCGCTGCAACGCATATATGCCGTATGCAAGTCCCGCCACAAGCACAATAATCCCGGCGGCCTTTGCGATATAACTAAACCGGATATTGGAAATCAGGAGCATGATAAAAATAGTGAATGCCAGTATGGACCCGGTGGAAAAACCTTCCCAGATAATCGGAAGAATAAAGAGCATCGAGGGGATGACGAGCCTGATCATAAAATCTTTAAAAGATTTCAGTTTGTCTTCTTCCAATACTTTGGCTACAAACATGACAAGGGCAATCTTGGCGAATTCCGACGGTTGAAACGAAAAGCCCAAAAAAGAAATCCATCGTGTACCTTCGTTCCGGCTTTCTCCAGCGAACAGAGTGACTAACAGTAAAACAAGCGCTGCCAGGTAAACAATGTAAGACATTGTTCTATAGAAGCGAAGGGGTATCAAATGACATATGAATATCACCACCAGTCCGGCAATGATAAAGTTCATTTGTTTGATCATGATGGAGAAAGTAGTCGTGTTCTCCATTACGGCTATCCGGCTTGATGAAGAGTATACAAAAACCAGCGACAGGAGAGAAAAGACGATCACAAGCGCCCAAAGAGACTTGTCTCCTTTCAGCCTGAAGGAAAAACGGCGGTTTTCAGCTATGTTCTCTTTCTTTGGCATTATAGTTTTCTCACTGCTTCTTTAAATTGATTGCCACGGTCTTCGTAATTTTTAAACAGGTCAAAACTGGCACAGGCGGGGGAGAGCAGTACGGTATCGCCGGGGGCGGCCAGCTCATAGGCTTTTTTCACGGCTTCCTCTGCAGAAAGCGCATCGTGGATAACCGGTACTTTATCTGTAAAATCGCGGTGCAGTTTTGCATTGTCCACGCCCAGGCAAATAAGTGCTTTTACCTTATTTCGTACCAGGTCGAACAGGCATTCATAATCGTTTCCCTTGTCTGTACCTCCGGCAATCCACACAACAGGAGTATCCATGCTGTCAAGAGCGTACCATACCGAATTTACATTAGTAGCCTTGGAGTCATTAATATATAACGCACCGCGGACTTTGGCCACCTTTTCCAGCCGGTGAGGGATGTTTTTAAAGGACCCCAGGCTTTCTTTGATAACCGGATTGCTGATATTCATTATTTTGGCAGATAAGGCGGCAGCCATGGAATTGTACACATTGTGTTTTCCCTGCAGGGCCAGTTCGTTGATGAACATTGTAAACTCTTCTTCGCCATATTTTACGTGCATCTGTTCCCCGTCTGAGTAGGCTCCCTGTTGAACGGCCGTTTGTTGAGTGATAGGCAGCGTTTTGGCCTTGAGAACAATCCTGTTCAGATGATCTACTGTAATTTCATCGTCCTTACAGAATATAAAGCAATCTTCGGCCCTCATATTCTGTGTGATCCGGAATTTGGCCTTGATATATTCCTGGAGATCGTGGTGATACCTGTCCAGGTGGTCCGGCGTGATATTCAGCAATATGGCTATATCTGCCCTGAAGTCGTACATGCCGTCGAGCTGGAAACTGCTCAGTTCCAGAACATAAATGTCATATTCCTGTGTGGCCACCTGGTAGGCGAAACTTTGACCTACATTGCCGGCCAGCCCCACATTCAGTCCCGCATTTTTAAGCAGGTAATAAATCAGCGATGTGGTAGTGGTCTTGCCGTTGCTGCCCGTTATACATATCTTGCGGGCATTGGTATATCTGGCAGCGAACTCAATTTCGGAAATAACCGGGATCCCTTTCTTGTTCAGGTCTTCGATCATTGGAATATGGTCCGGAATACCGGGGCTTTTGACAACCCCGGAAGCGTTCATAATCAAAGGGAGCGAATGTTGTCCTTCCTCATAGGCAATTCCGTATTGCTCCAGAAGGGAGCGTGCCCCGGGCTGCAGAGTGCCTGAGTCCGAAAGAAATACGTCATAGCCCTTCTTTTGAGCCAGTACAGCGGCACCTACACCACTTTCGCCTCCACCTAATATAACCAGTCGGTCGTTCATATTTTGTTATCTGATTTTAAGCGTTATGATAGTTAATACAGCCAGAAGGATACTTATGATCCAGAAACGAACTACCACTTTGGGCTCGGCAGTGGGGTCCTTGGGTTTTTTAAGCAGGATTTTTCCCGGAACATCTGCCCGGTTGTAGATATAATGATCGTGTAACGGAGCACGGACGAACACCCTTTCTCCGGTCACTACATCTCCTTTATGATATTTGCCTTCTTTTATAAGGGCTTTTGTAGCTTTAATACGGGTGCGGCGATACCAGAAACGCTGAATAATTACCGATGCGCTTTCTGCCAGAAATACGCCGCACAGGATGAGCAGTAAAACTTCCACCCTTATGATGAGTGCAAAAACAGCTATGATGCCACCCAGTGTAAGACTGCCCACATCGCCCATGAATACCTGTGCCGGGTAGGTGTTGTACCATAGGAATCCAATGAGTGCCCCGATGAATCCCGACATGAATACCACCATCTCTCCAGAATTGGGTATGTACATGATATTAAGGTATTGAGCGTACACAATGTGTCCCGACAGATAGGCCAGAATACCCAGCGTGACACCTGCTATGGCCACCGTTCCGGTCGCCAGGCCGTCCCTTCCATCCGTCAGGTTGGTTCCGTTGGAAACGAAAGTCACAATGAAGATCGCTACCAGGATATAGATAATCCAGCCGATCTTTGCTCCCGTCTCTCCCTTTACAGGAGAAAGCCATGAATAGTCAAACAGATTGTCTTTTAGAAAAGGGATTGTCGTTTTTGTGCTTTTTACGTGCTGGACGTACTGCGGGTGGTTGTCTACGATCTCTGTTTTGGCATCTTCCGCAGGACCGGGTATGATTTCACATATAACGGCCTGGTCACTGAAATAGAGCGAAAGTCCCACTATAAGTCCCAGTCCCACTTGTCCTATAATTTTCAGCTGTCCCTTCATCCCGTCTTTATCCTTTCTCTGGAACTTGCCCAGCAGTTTTACAAATTTGTTGTCGCTTTTCCCGGCTTTTCTCCGCAACTTGAGCAGATCATCCAGCAGTCCTATCAAAGCCAGCCATAAAGTAGACACAATCAGCAGCTGGACATATATGTTGGTAAGGTTGCATAAAAGCAGCACGGGGATGAGCAGTGCAACAATTATGATTATTCCTCCCATGGTTGGGGTCCCAGATTTGCCGTTAGCTGTACCGCCGGCTTTTATGTTGTGGTCGGTTACCTGGAGCTTTTTCAGTTTGTCAATAATGTATCTTCCCATGGTGATGGTCACCAGCAGTGCTATTATTACCGAAGCGATAGATCTTACGGAGATATACCGGAAAAGTCCTATCCCCGGGAAATCGACAAATTCTTTAAGGTATTCGAATAGATGGTATAACATGGTCGGTTTTTTCTTATTTAAGCAGTTCGGTAATGATTTCTTTATCGTCAAAATGACTTTTTACGCCCTTAACATCCTGATAAGTCTCGTGGCCTTTGCCTGCCACCAGTATTACGGATCCGGGTCTGGCCAGCTTTATGGCTGTTTTTATGGCCTCGGCCCTGTTGGTAATGCACAAATGTTTTTTTTGCTGTTCCGGGGTCAGTCCGGTCATCATTTCGCGGATGATCTCATCGGGATCTTCGAATCTTGGATTATCGGAGGTAAACACGCACAAGTGGGCATATTGGTTTGCAATGGATGCCATCTCGGGCCGTTTTGTCTTGTCCCGGTTCCCACCGCATCCCACTACGCAAAGGAGTTCCTGTTCGGGCTTAAGAATTTCCCGGAGCGTTTTAAGTGCATTTTCAAGTGCATCGGGCGTATGAGAATAATCTACAACGACAGTAAGATCGTTGCCTCCACGCACGTATTCCATCCTTCCCCTGACTGTTCCAAGGGAACTGAGGGCTTTCAGGCATTCATCCTTGTCTGCTCCCAGGAGTCGTGCGCAGGAATAAACTGCCAGCAGATTATAAGCGTTATGGGCCCCAATGAAAGGGCTCCACATTTCGGTCCCGTCAATGAGCAGGAGCATGCCGTCCACACTGTGTTCCAGTATGCGGGCATTGTAATCTGCCATACGCTTGCAGGCATAGGTGACTTTGCGGGCATTGGTGTTTTGAATCATGACCAGCCCGTTCTTGTCGTCTGAATTCACCAGGGCAAATGCGTCTGAAGACAGATCATCAAAAAATTTCTTCTTGGCCCGGAGGTATTCTGCAAATGTTTTATGGTAGTCCAGGTGGTCGTGGGTCAGGTTGGAGAATATGCCTCCGGCAAAATGCAGCGAGCCGGTTCGTCCCTGTGCTATGGAGTGAGAACTCACTTCCATGAAGCAATACGTACATCCGCTGTCGCACATTTGTGAGAGCAGCTTGTTAATCGTAAGCGCATCGGGGGTGGTGTGCGTTGTTTCCAGTTCGTTGTCGTCAATATAATTGGCAATGGTGGAAAGCAGCCCGCATGAATACCCCAACGCACGGAATAAGCGGAAAAGAAGGGTGACGGTGGTGGTTTTTCCGTTAGTGCCTGTGATACCCACCAGATGCAACCTGGTAGATGGATTATTGTAGAAATTTCCGGCCAGACAACCCAGGGCTGCATGGCTGTCTTCAACTTCTATGAAGACGGGATTGGCAGGATTTACGCCGAGGTATTCCCCGGTCGTTGCCAATCCTTCCTGGAACACCACGGCGGCGGCACCTTGTAGTACCGCCTGCCGTATGAAACGGTGTCCGTCTGTTTGTGTGCCCGGCAGGGCAACAAACAGGCAACCCGCAGTAACTTTTCTGGAATCAAAGCATATTTCTGTAACATCACAGGAAGGCGATCCTGTAATAGCTTTGTAGGGTAAGTTTTCAATAAGTCGGGCGAGTTGCATGATGCTTATCTGGGTTTTTGTGGCGCTTCAATGGGTTCGTTCCAAAAAGGGTGCGTTACGTAGATGTGGTCTGCGATCTCCTTAAATACAGGAGCAGCCCACGAGGCACCGTAAAAATTGCCTCGGGTGGGACTGGAGTAAAGAATTACTATCATGCTGAACCTGGGTGATTCCGAAGGGAAAAAACCCACGAACGAAGCCTGATGTTTGCGGTAGCCGTTATGTATATATCCTCCGTCGTAAGCGATCTGTGCGGTGCCCGTTTTGCCCGATATGGCATAACGCGGGTCATTAATCCTTCTGGCGGTACCGTTTTCCACCACACCGCGCAATGCCTGATGCACGCACTGTAATGTGGCGGGGGTACATATGGCACTGCTTAACGGGGCGTGGTTAAATTGCCTTACAACCTGTCCGTGTTGCAGGAATCCTTCAATGAAATAGGGAGTGACTATTTTACCGTTATTGGCAATTGCATTGTAAAAAGTAAGGATATGGAGCGGTGTCAGTTTCATCTCATATCCCATGGCAATCATGGGAAGGGAAAGTTTGGACCAGCCGGCCTCTCCCGGGAAAGGAATGTATGCACTACCCTCGCCAAGGAGTTCAATGTTAAGCCTTTCATTCAGTTTCATGTTGTACAGCCGGTTGATATACTGCTTTTCCTGTGTTGCGTAATGCTCCACGGCCATTTTGGCAAAGGCCACATTAGAAGACTTTTCCAGGGCCTGTTGCACAGAAATGGTTCCCAGAGATCCGCTCGATTCGGTAAATGTTTTTCCATAATACCTCCATCCGCTACGACCGGTATCTATACTGTCGGTGAGTTTTACGTATCCGTCTTCCAGAAGTGAAATAAGCGTGGCCACCTTAAAGGTCGATCCCGGGTTGGTCGATTCGCTTATCGCGTAATTGAACGTTTCGTCGTACGATCCGTCCGTCATGCGTTTCATGTTTACAATGGCGCGGATGGCACCGGTCTGTACCTCCATGACCACGGCCGTGGCTCCTTCAAAAGTCTCGTTCTGTGCCAGTTGTTTTCTGAGTGCCTCTTCCGCTGCACCCTGTATCTCAATATCGAGGGTGCTTACTACATCAATACCGTCCTGGGGGGCGATGTCGGGCTGGTTGGCAATCGGGACCCATTTGTCGTCGCCCGAACGGCGGCGCATGCGCTGTTTGCCCGGATGTCCCTTCAGATAGGAATGATATGCGTATTCAATACCTACTCCGGCCTGTTCGTTTTCACTTATGTAGCCGATGGTACGGTAGGCAAGACGTCCGTAAGGATAAATACGTCTGTCTTTCTTGTTGGCGATGAAGCCTCCTTCAAACTGGCCCTTATTGAAAATGGGGAAAGTGCGCATTTTTTCCATCTCGGAATGGGTGACCAGCCTGTTTCCAATGAGCATGTTACGGTAACCCGCTTTACGAGTGCTCCTGGCTTCACTCATCTCCTGTTCGTAATCCCTGGCGGATTTATCCCCGAAAAGAGAGGCCAGTTCCACTGACAGTGCTTTGATCTGTTCGTTAAAAACGGTTTGATCCACTACGGAACAATCCATGCGTATCTCATAGAAAGGCACGGTGCTGGCCAGTACCCGTCCGTCATATCCAAGTATGCTTCCCCGGTATGCCGGTACATCTATGGTCCGGTACACGATTTCATCCAGCCGCTCTTTATAGTCTGAAAAGAACTGCAAACGCACTATCTGACCGATAGCCAGGAGGGCAACGATCAGATAGCAGATATAGACTATCATCATTTTATTTGCCGGGTTCTTTTCCACTTTTTATCCATTTAGGCGGGTTCACGGGTGCTTTCAATAAAGATCCGCGGGCTTCCAGTTGTTTTTCTATCTGTTGTCTTTCGCTTAACTGCATGAGGTCAGCTGCCTTGCGTGTATATTCGGCATGCAGGTTCTGCAGTTCTTTTTCCATTCTGTAGTTTTGGAGCAGGGTTTTTTCTACGGCATTGTGCAGGCTTATGTATAAAATGAGCAGCAAGAATATGAAGAGAATAAAACTCAGGTGTTTTGATATGACACCCTTGAGAAGAGCCTGCCCTCCAAATAAAGTTGATATGACTTTCTCTTTTCTACCCATTGCTTCTCTCCTCCGTTCTTTCTGCCGCTCTCATCTTGGCACTGCGTGCACGGGGATTGGCTTCGATTTCTTCTTCGGACGGCAATACCGGTTTTTTGGTGACAGGTTCAAGGAGCCCGTCTATGCCTGCCTGCCGGATAAAATGTTTTACCATCCGGTCTTCGAGCGAGTGATAGGTAATGACCACCAGTCGGCCGCCCGGCTTGAGCAGGGGAATGGTCTGACTCAGGAATCCTTCCAGAGCCTGCATTTCACCATTTACTTCAATCCTGAGCGCCTGATATATTTTTGCCAGGAATTTATGGCTTCCCGCTTTGGGAATGAAATTGCCAAGGGCTCTGTGAAGATCGGCAGTCGTCTGTAGTGCTCCAAGCTCCCTCTCCGCAACGACGGCACGGGCAAGTGCCCGGGCGTTGGAAAGCTCGGCGTACTGAAAAAAGAGCTCTTCGAGTTTTTCCGGCGAATACCTATTCAGAACCTGAGCCGCTGTCAGGGAGGAGTTCCGGTTCATTCTCATATCCAGTGGACTGTCAAACCGAAAAGAAAATCCGCGTTCACCCGTATCGAATTGATGCCACGATACGCCAAGATCGGCCAGAATGCCGTCTACCAGGGGATATCCCTTATATCTGCAGAAATTGTGAACGTAACGGAAATTTGACTGTATCCACTGAAAACGCTTGTCGTCCGGAATGTTTTCCCGTGTGTCGGGGTCCTGGTCAAAACCAAGCAATACACCACCGTCTCCCAGTTGATTGAGAATCTCACGGGAATGGCCACCTCCTCCGAATGTCGCATCGACATATACCCCGGAGGGTTTTATGGCTAGCGCTGCGATACTTTCTCGCAAAAGGACCGGTATATGGTATATACACATATCAACTTTTTTCTATGACAAGAGCTTTTCTGCCAACGATACGTAGTCATCTTCCCCAATCAGGCTCGATTGGTATGACTCTTTGGCCCATACTTCTATTTTGTAGTCATTCCCGGCAAAAATGACTTCACGGTTAACCCCTATCATATTTAGCAGGTACTTGGGGATCAGTATTCTTCCTGTTTTTTCATCAGGTTCAACTACCGCCCTGTTACTCATGTATGCACGCCAGAGTGTTGCATGTTCACGGTTGAACGAAGGATTCAGGCGTGCCTTTACGGCTTCTGACTGCTTTTCCCATTCTTCATAGGAATACATTTCCAGACAGGGGCTAAAGAGGTCTTTTTTAATGACAAAGCGCAATGGAATACCGGGTTCAGCCAAAGCTTTGAGACCCGACGGAAATACCAGACGGCCTTTGTCGTCCAGTTTCGCGTTGTATTCTCCAATAAACTTTGCCATGATTCAGGGAAATTATTCTTATTGCAAAAGTAGGAAAAGTTTTCCACTCTTTTCCATTTTGTTCCAAAATTTTCCACAATCTTATAAAAAACCTTAATTTTGTAAAAACCAGAGATTTCTTCACCATGAAAACCACCCGTATATTGCGCATTATCTGTTGTTTACTAGTTTCCTGCGAGGGGGGAAGAACAATTACAGAAGAACTTCCGGGAGATGGCACAACACAACAGGACAGTGCGTTTGCAGCCTTACCGTATTGTAATCGGTTTGGAATTCCTTTATTGGATTATGAGGTTGAGGAGGACGAGATAAAGCGAAATGAAAATTTTGCGTCAATCCTTCAACGCCGGGGAGTGGATTATAGCATAATCCATGAATTGACTCAAAAAGCAACAGGTGTTTTTGACATGAGAAAACTAAAGGCCGGTAATATGTATTCAATCCT
This sequence comes from uncultured Muribaculaceae bacterium, assembly GCA_964600385.1. Taxonomy (GTDB): domain Bacteria; phylum Bacteroidota; class Bacteroidia; order Bacteroidales; family UBA932; genus DMER64. Next base: position 12,564 of record CAZRJC010000007.1, on the reverse strand, counting down.
GTACCTGCCTGAGTCGGGCGATCCGGGTTACATGATATACGAGGAAAACGAGCGGACTCACATCTGCTTTGCGCTCCGTGACAGCATCTATGTGTCTCAGTATGAGATTCCTGTTACGGTTGAGGAACGTTATGCCGAGGTGGTTATTTCCGTCTCTTTATGGGAAGATTTGCAGAATGCAGGTTATAATCCACTGATTGCAAATTCACTGTCCGAAGTGTATGCATGGACGGTCGATTTTTTTGGCCTGCAAAAGGGAGATGCTTTCAATGTGTTTTATATGGCAAACATATTAGATGGGAAAGAAACGGAACCCGGCAGGATTGTTGCGGCTTCGTTCACACGTTCCCGCAAGACGCAAATGGCATTCCGGTATGTTCAGGACAGCATGCCGGGATATTGGGACATCCAGGGGGAAAATCTGCAGAAGGCCTTTCTTAAGGCTCCGTTGCGTTACTCGCGGGTCAGTTCGGGATTCAGTTATTCACGCCGGCATCCCATTACACGTATAGTGAGACCTCACACCGGAGTGGACTATGCAGCTCCGACCGGGACTCCGGTGCAAAGCATTGGAGACGGGGTAGTGATTGAAAGAAAATATACAAGAGGAGGGGGAAATACGGTGCGAATCAAGCACAATTCTGTTTATACTACTGCCTATCTGCATCTTTCAAAGTTCGCAAAAGGACTGTCGGTAGGTAAACGGGTATCCCAGGCAGAGGTGATTGGTTATGTTGGCAGCACAGGTTCTTCTACCGGGCCGCATCTCGACTTTAGAGTCTGGAAAAACGGGAAACCCATTAATCCCCTGAAAATGGAGTCACCTCCTGCGGAACCAATCAAAGCAGAAAATAAAGCAGATTTTTTGCAGATGACTGCTTGTTACAGAAGGAGCCTGATACCTGGATATTACAGGGACCTGGCTTTGCAGATCATAGAAAAAGCAGGCGTGAAGTTTCTTTAGAGCAACTATTGTTGTTCCTGTTCCATGGCTTTCCGGTTATACTCGTCATTGGGGAGAGAGAGAGATGGTACCGGGTCCTCCTCTTTTGGAGGTTCAGCGTCTTTTTTATTCCCGTTATTCATAGAGACAATGGAACGAAGCTCAAAGTTCTGTCCCAGGTACTTGCGTCTTACCTCGGGATTGTCTGCCAGTTCCTGAGCCGTTCCGCTTTCAAGGATACTGCCTTCATAAAGCAGATAGGCACGGTCTGTAATGGCCAGTGTTTCATGCACATTATGGTCGGTGATGATCACGCCGATGTCTTTTGTCTTCAACCGGGAAACGATATGCTGGATATCCTCTACTGCAATAGGGTCAACGCCCGCAAAAGGTTCGTCAAGAAGTATGAATTTAGGATCGAGCGCAAGAGCCCGGGCAATTTCACACCGGCGCCTCTCACCTCCGGAAAGCTGTATCCCATAACTTTTACGAACCGTCTGCAGACCAAACTCCTCTATGAGACGCTCCATGCGCTCTTTCCTTTGGGCTTTTGTGAATTCCGAAAGCTCCATCACAGACATGATATTGTCTTCTACAGTCAGTTTTCTGAATACAGAAGCTTCCTGGGCAAGGTATCCGATCCCTTTTTGCGCTCTGCGGTACATGGGATATCCGGTGATTTCTTCGTTGTCGAGAAATATTTTTCCCGCATTGGGCTTGATAAGCCCGGTGATCATATAGAAACTGGTGGTTTTGCCGGCTCCGTTCGGTCCAAGAAGGCCCACAATCTCTCCCTGGTCAACATATATGGAAACTCCGTTCACAACGGTGCGGAGGCCGTATTTCTTTACTAAATTCTGGCAGTGTAAACGCATAGTATCACAAATCAGCTTACATCGAGGCTTAAATCTAAATCATTTTTCAAAGCGGCAATCTCGGGATGCTGTCCGGCAATAAACTTAGCCTTTTCTTCAGGCATATAACATTTCTCCTGCGGGGTTTGTTCGGTGCAGGTTTCTTCAACAGAAAGAGACATGGAGACCTTACTGTTCCCGAGAGCATTTCTCAGATATCTGTCAATAGTAATGCCAAACCTTTCTTCAATCCATTTTTTTTGCAGTTCGTTTATAACCCTGAACTCAATTGTGACACCGTCAATGATGGTGGGAGGACATCGGGTAAGGGTGGAGGCAAGATGGGGCCGGTTTTCAAAAAGAGCCAGTAAACCCGGCATTACCTTTTCCAGGTCTTCCAGTGTGATTTCCTTATCCTGGTTATCTTCCCGGGAAATCTCAGCAGCGGTTTCCGCTGTGGAGTGAGTATGGTTGTCTGCCTGACCGTTCTTTTGAATCAGGTTCTTGATGGAAACGCTTTTACTGTTCTTTTTTTCCGGTATTCCGGCGGGTTGTTGCGGAACATCCGCTGCAGGCTTCTGTGCCACAACTTCTGCAGGTTGAGACTTGGGTTCTGCCGCAGGTTGAGGCCTGGGCTCTGTCGCAGTTTCAGGTTTGAGTAGTTCAGCAGGCTTATCGGGAACGGATCGTTCCTTTGATTGCCCGGAATTATCTGTACTCAGCTGACTCAGCCTGATAAGGGCCAGTTCAATATGAAGTCTTGGATTGTTACTGATTTTGTAACCGGCCTCGGCCTGACTGCACAGGGCGAGAGCCTTGAAAAGAAACGGCAGGGTACACAGGGCAGCCTGATTGATAAATCGGTTGGCTGTGTCCTGTCCGTATTCAAGCAGGGGCAGACTGCCCGGTTGCTTGCAGACGATAAGGTCGCGGAAATGGGAACTGAGCCCTCCAATAAAGTGCAGGGCATTAAATCCCTTGGAAAGTATCTCGTCAAAAAGAAGGAGCATTTTGTCAAATGAACCGTCCAGCGCCATTTGGGTAAGCCGGAAATAATACTCGCGATCCAGTACGTTAAGGTTCGAGATTACCTGGGCATATGAGACTTCTTTACCGCACACCGCAATACACTGGTCCAGCAACGTAAGGGCATCCCTCATGGCTCCGTCGGCCTTTTGAGCGATCACGTGCAGGGCCTCGGCACTCACGGAAACCTCTTCCTTTTCTGCCACCGATGCAAGGTACGGCACCATGGCTTTTATGCTTATTCTGTTGAAATCGAATACCTGGCAACGGGACAGGATTGTAGGGAGAACTTTATGTTTCTCTGTTGTGGCCAGAATAAATAGGGCATAAGCAGGCGGTTCTTCCAGGGTTTTGAGGAAGGCGTTGAAAGCTGCCTGGGACAGCATATGTACCTCATCTATGATATAGACGCTGTAATTGCCTATCTGCGGAGGTATGCGCACTTTGTCTATGAGCTCCCGTATGTCGTCAACCGAGTTGTTAGACGCGGCATCGAGTTCGTGAATGCAGTAGGAGCGCCCTTCTGCGAATGATTTGCAGGATTCGCATTCGCCGCATGCTTCCATGTCTTTTGTGGGATTGAAGCAATTGATGGTTTTGGCAAAAATGCGTGCGCAGGTGGTCTTGCCCACGCCCCGCGGCCCGCAGAAAAGATAAGCATGAGCCAACTGGCGGCGCAGAATGGCGTTTTTTAATGTGGCAACTATATTTCCCTGATCAACAACCGAATCGAATTGCTGTGGGCGATACTTTCTGGCAGATACGACAAATTGATCCATATCGTGCAAAGATAAGAAATAATCCCTATTTTTGCGGGCCCGTTTCTTGCGGTTAAAACACTTTGTTGCAGAGAATGAAACCAGTTCAGTTGTTCACATTATCTTCCGGAATTAAATGTGCTTTCATGCCCGCTGTATCTCCGGTATGTTACTGTGCGTTAACAACTCTGGCGGGAACCCGGTTTGAACCTGAGGACTTGTCGGGCCTGGCCCATTTTTGTGAACACATGCTGTTCAAGGGGACCGATAAAAGAAAATCATATCATATAAACAACCGGCTCGAGCGGCTGGGCGGAGAGATTAACGCATTTACAACCAAAGAGGAACTTGTGCTTCATGCCACTGTTTTACGCGAGGATATCGGAAAAGCGCTTGAACTGATCTCGGACCTGGTATATAACTCTGTAGTTCCCGGGGGAGAAATGTTGAAAGAGCGGGAAGTCATTCTGGATGAGATCCGTTCCTATAAAGATTCTCCCATGGACCTGATCTATGACAAATTCGAAGAACGGCTTTTTGAAGGCACCCCCATGGCCACTCCCATTCTCGGGGCTCCGGGTAGTTTGAGAAAAATAAAACAGGAACACATACTGGCCTATATGAAGGAACGCTTTCAGCCACCTTATATGGTGCTGAGCATGGTGGGGCACATGTCGTTGAACAGGGCCATGGAACTGGCCGAAAAATATTTTGGGACGGGAGCCCGGGTATTTTCAGGTGGTGAAATCCGTCAGGACAGTTCATTCATTTCGCCGGATTTCAGAAACAAGTGCTTTGAAGTGGAGGAGAAGAGGAATACATACCAGATCCATTGCCTTACGGGCAATATAGCTTACGGTCTTCATCAGGATGGACGTATTCCGCTTATCGTGTTGATGAACATTCTTGGCGGGCCGGCTTCAAATGCCAGGCTGAATATGTTACTGAGGGAAAAACATGGTCTCGTTTATACGGTAGAAGCTTCCTATACTCCCTATATAGATACCGGTTTTGCGGCCATATATTTTGGAACGGACAGAAACCGGTTAGGCAAGTGCCGCGAGCTGACAGATAAAGTCCTGGAAGAATATGCCAATAAGATGATGACGGGATTGCAGCTGGACCGGGCTAAAAAACAACTTATCGGCCAATTGTCCATATCTGAGGATAATCCCGAGGTACAATGCCTTAGCATGGGCAAGAGCCTTCTCTCTTTTGGAAAAGTTCTGACACCCGTGCAAACCGTAGAGATGATAGCCGCAGTTACTCCTTCACAGGTTATGAACGTAGCAGCCGAAATCTGGGATCCGAAAAGACGTTCAACGTTGATTTATTATTAATTTGCCATGGACCCGATGCAAGATTACATATCACGTCACAGCCGGCCACAGGATGACGTCTTGTCCTGGCTCGAAACTCAAACCCATTACCGTACGATCCATCCCCGGATGCTGAGCGGCGAACCGATGGGAGGATTTCTTACACTTCTGGTACAGATGATCTCTCCTGCAAGGATACTGGAGATAGGAACTTTCACGGGATATTCAGCCATTTGCATGGCCAGAGGGCTTTCCGAAGGCGGGATAGTGGATACTGTTGAAATCTTTGACGAACAGCAGGACCTTATTGGGGAGGCTTTTACACGGGCAGGTGTGTTGAATCGGGTTCATCTGCATATTGGCGATGCCCTGACCGTCATTCCTCTTCTGGCCGCGCAGGGCGCAACGTATCAGATGGTCTATATCGATGGCAACAAAAGGGAGTATTCAGATTACTACAAAGCGGTGAAACCGCTTGTAAGCCCCGGCGGCTATATCCTGGCTGATAATGTGTTGTGGGATGGAAAAGTTCTTGATTCCACGGCTAAAGATGCCCAAACAAAAGGGATCATGGCTTTCAATGATCTGGTAGCCAACGATCCCGATGTAATCAATGTTTTGCTGCCTCTGGGCGACGGCCTGATGCTTTGCAAAAAGTTATAAAACGATTATTCCACAGATTCTACCTTCAGATGGTAGTCCCATTTATCGAAGTACAGATTACCACCCCGCCATTCGACCTCGCCTCTCTGGAAATCAACGGTTTCTGAACGGGGAAAGATTTTTGCAGGAAAGAAAGCCCCGCTGATGTCTGTGTTGACAATCATCCGGTATGCGTCCATGCCACGGCTGAAAAAGAGACGTAGCTCATCGGGTGTTCCGGCACTTTCCGGTAAAAGAGATGCCTTATCCGAAGGTATTGCCTGCAACCCGAATGACTGGTCAACAGGAATCCATCCCACGCCCTCGATATAAGCCTCGGCCCAGTCGTGGAGGTTCTCCGATCCGGGATGAAGCATCCAGCCGCTTTGCCAGCGGGCTGGAATCCCTATGCTACGGCACATGGATATGAATAACAGACTGACCTGACCGCAGTCTCCGTGCCGGTTGTCCAGTACGTACAGAGGAATACAGTCAATGGTAGAATATTCGCGCGCGCCGGCCCACGGATAGTTCAGACTTATGTATGAGTAAATTTTCTGAAGTTGCAGGAAAGGATTTGTCTCCTGTCCGATTACCTCTTTGGTAAGGTTAGTAATGCGTTGGCTCTTTATGATATGAGGCAGGCGCTCTTTTGTGAATTCCATGTATTCTGTCTCTGTAGTGTCATAGGGTTTCACATCCGTGAGCGGATTGAAATGATGATACTGGGCACAGGCTTTATACGTGAATGTGTATTCAAAGACAGCGTCTTCTCCGGCCAGGGTGGAACGTTCCATGTAAATGGATTTGTGCGCGAACGCATCGGGAGAAATGATATAATTCGGCTGTGAGGTATTGATGAGTGTGAAATTTGTCTGCCGGGAGACATCTGTCCGGGGAAGCGGCATCCATACGCGCAGCAGTTCACCGTCTGGGATGGTATTGGCCGGAACGGTCAGACGGTAGGTAATGCGGTATGTCTTTGGATTGGTGAGTGTCTGTCCGCTTGTCTGTGTCCCGGACATGACAAGGGGCAGATGATCCCAAAGCAGGGTGTCTTTGCTGTCTGTCTCAGGCCCGTTAACCGATTCATATACCACACGGCAGGCACTGTCTATGCGGAACAGGTTGCGAAACGCCCTGGAAAAATAGCGTTTTTCTCCGTTGATGGTCATGCATTCGAGTGCCCTGGAATCTTCCCAGGCCTGTAGTTTCTGGCCGGTTACACCGGGATAATACTTATTAATATACTCAACGGCCTCGTCTTCCGTTTTGTTGAAATCAAGTTCAACCCGGTGCATCCAGTCCAGTTTCCAGTGCCATTCCAGCAATTCTGCCTGAGAAAGATCGGTCCGGGCCATATAGTCCCGGATCCAATGTGAAGCCTTTTTAAAGTTACCCAGGCTAATCTGATATTCAATATCTTCCGGAGCTTGTTTTTCCTGTCGGGTATTGCAGGCGGCTAGCACCAGCAAAGCCGCCAATATCAGGCCTGTGTGTTTCATGATGTTTATTTTACGCGTTCGGCATATTCCCGGGTACGGGTATCCACTTTAATCCGTTCGCCCTGGTTAATAAAAAGAGGGACCATGATTTCAGCCCCGGTTTCAACGGTAGCGGCTTTCAATGCATTGGTAGAAGCGGTATCGCCCTTGACAGCGGGTTCTGTGTAAGTAATCTCCATTTCTACGAAAGGAGGCAGTTCACAGGTGAGCACTCGCTCTTCATCGGCAAGGAACATCATTTCCACGTATTGACCTTCCTTCATGAGGTCGGCATTTTCAATAAGGTCTTCCTGAAGCGATATCTGTTCAAAAGTCTCGGTGTGCATAAAATTGAAGCCCATATCGTCTTTGTAAAGGAATTGATAGGGACGACGCTCAACACGGATGGTATCTATTTTTTCACCGGCGTTGAATGTGTTCTCAAGGACACGGCCATTCTCCAGGTTGCGAAGTTTTGTTTTTACAAAAGCGCCGCCCTTGCCGGGTTTAACGTGTTGAAACCATATGATTGAACAAGGCTTTCCATTGAAAGAAATATAAAGTCCGTTCTTAAAATCTGCAGTTGTTGCCATAAAAAAGATGTTAAATAAAGAGCAACAAATTTAAAGCTTTTTTAGATTTATTCTACAAGAGAATCAAAATCTGCACTAAGTCGCTGCTTGTCAATAAAATCATATTGTGTAATGGCCCTTAGTTCAAAATAAAAACGCCAGTAATCATAAAGAGCGTTAACGTAACCCCTCCGGGCATCGTCACGGTCCAGCTGGGCATTGTTCATGTCGGTTACGGTGATCTTATCTATAAGGTATCTCTGTTTGGCCACTTCGTAACGTTTTTGTGCAATGGTATCCGATTTGGCTGCAATACGGAATTGAAGCGACTGCATGTTGAACTGCTTGACATTAAGCATGATATCCTGTTTGAAGTCGAGCCGGTTCTGTTCTACCTGCCGCTTTACAAGTTCCTCGTTGCTCTGTGCCATTTTGACCATCCCTTTTCCCCGGCCCCAGTCCAGAATGGGAACCGTAAGCCCGATGCTTACAGTTTGCATGTCGCGTGGATCTGCATAGGCAAGGGCCAGTTCCGAGGCCTGTTGGTTAAGACCAAATGCAATATTCAGGTTGGCCGAGAATCCCCTGTTTGCTTTCTGCTGGGCCACATTTTTCTGAGCTTCAATCAGCTGCCTTTCGTAGGAAATCATATCGGGATTGTTTTCAAAAGCCAGTTGCAGAACCTGCTCTACGTCCAGGACGACTTCGGGGGTTTTTTCCGGCAGAATGATAGACAAGCTGACACGCTCGTTAAATCCCAGATAGGAACGAAGACGGTTTTCAGCATCTTCCAGCGTGAGACGGCTGTTGTTCAGATCTTTATGTGCTTTCTGATAGCCAAGTTCCGATTGTAGCAAATCGTTTTCACCTATAGTACCCAATTTATAACGTCCGGCAGCAATCCGGTACAGGGTGTCGTTATTGGCATAATTGAATTCATCTGTTGCCAGTTGCTGTTGTGCGAGAGCCATGTTAAAGAAGAATGTTATTGCCCTCTGGTTCACGTTTTCCATATTTTCTATGTAGGTACGGCGGGCTTCTTCATATTTAAGCGGTTCAATTTTCCTGTCCCATTTCATTTCATTGAGCCCGAAAATCGATTGGGAGAGACGTACACTCAATGCGGTAGTTAGGTATTCAGTGCTTTCGTGGTTACTGAAATTGCCGCTGAAGCGGTCAGTCCGTCTGAGCGATGAATTGACAGATAAAGAACCGCCGGTGGGCAGGTTTTGCATGAGGGTAAGGCCCCCGCTGAACTGGTTGTAAAAATCGGAAGAATAGTCGTGACGTACTTCTCCCGTTTCGGGATCAATACTTGTTACGTCTATGATCTGACGTGAAAATTCCGGCAATTCAGAGGTAAAGCTCAGTTTGGGGAGGAAATTGGCTTTATAGGAACGGTATTCCCAGTAACTTACCTGAAACGTGTTACGGGCTCTGATGGCTTCGTTGGACTGGGTGGTTGCCAGATGAAGCACTTCTTCCAGCGTCAGGTTGTAAGAAGCCAGTTTATAATCCGGTGAGTTTTTATCTACCTGCGGAGTAGTTTCCTGGGCGGTAAGTTGCCCGGCAAACAGGCACAGCATGGCTGTTATTGATATATATGCCTTATGTTTCAAGTTCATAGTCTTATTCATATCTGAGAGATTCAATAGGATCGCGTTCGGCAGCGCGTTTGGCGGGTGAATATCCGAAGATCACACCCACAGCGGCAGACACTCCAAATGAGATAACCACCGAGGCGAATGATACAATGGTAGTGATGTCAAAGAACGATCGTATGAGAACGGAAAGCACCACTCCTACAATGACTCCGATGGCTCCTCCGGCCACGCTTATGAGAATGGCTTCGGAGAGGAACTGTGCAATGACATCGGCTTTTTTTGCCCCGATTGCCAGACGTGTACCTATTTCTTTTGTCCGTTCCATAACCGAAGCAAACATGATGTTCATGATGCCGATTCCTCCCACAAGTAGGGATATCCCGGCAATGGCACCCAGAACGATGTTGAAAATGTCTTTGGTGCGTTGTTGCTGTTTGAGTAGCAGTTCGGGGACAGTGACTTCAAAGTCGGGTACATTCTGGTGACGGCGCATCAGCATGCGGCCGATCACTTCCTGTGAAGAACTCAACTGGTCGGTTTCATTCACCTGTACGGTAATACGGTCCAATTGATGATAATTGGTGTTTGAGCTGCCCGAGCTGGAGCTGACGTTGGCAATAATCATGCGACCGCGTCCTCCGCCCATTACTACGGCACCCGATCTGCCGGAACCGGGATTGGTTATGGCCAGAGCCCTGTTTTCCTGACGTAGCAGCATGGTGCGGATGGGAATGAATATTTGGTCGTCATAGCCCTGCATTCCCATACTTTCGGAACCAATGGTTCCCAGAGAACCCGATTGAGCTTTGGATGCCGCTCCGGCGGGATCATTTTCATCCACCTGTTTGGGCTTGGCAGATCCTGCCTGGCTCTGTTCAAGAACTCCAACTACTTTAACCCAGTTGGCTCCGAATTTGATGAACTGTCCAATGGGATCGTTTTGCTGGAAAAAACGGGTTTTTACGTTATGCCCGATGATACATACGGCCATTGAGTTGATTTCCTGTTCTTCCGAGAACATCTCGCCGTGTTCGAATCCGATACTGTATAATCTGAAATACTCGGAAGTTACTCCCATAACTTTCGCTGCCTGACGGATACCGTTGTAGGTAACGTAGGTAAAGACACTGACTTCCGGAGAAACGTGTTTCACCGAAGGCAGAATCTGGCGTATGGCTTCGGCATCGGATAACTGGAGCCCCGGAGAGAACTTCTTTGTCTGACTGGCCGAGGAACTGGCTGCATCTTCGTCCACGTTCTCGAGGGTCGCCGGCAGGATCACAATGTTGTTCACACCAACCATCTTGATCTGATCCAGAATTTCCTTCTGCGCTCCGTTCCCGATGGCCATCATGCTGATCACGGCTCCAACACCAAACACAATGCCAAGAGCTGTAAGAAAGCTCTTCAATCTATTGTTGACAATAGATTCCATGGCAATGTGAATGTCGTGAACGTATCTGTTTAGAAAAAAGATATTCATGAGGAGAATCTTTTTTATTTATTGCCGGATTCCGGAGCGGTTCTCTGAGGTTGGGGTGCTCCCTGAGGGGCTCCCTGGGGTATTCCCTTTGGAGCTCCCTGTGGCATGCCTTGCGGGGCTCCCTTGGGTGCTCCCTGCTTGCGGGTGCCTTTAGCAGCTCCCTCGGGTAACGTAACGCCTTCAGGTAGCGTAACTCCCTCGGGTAACGTTATTCCCTCGGGTAATGTAACACCCTCGGGCAGTTTCATATCCGCAGGCATTTGTCCCGACATCCCCGGCATTCCGTGCATCCTTTGCGGATGTGCTTTTTCTTCCAGAGCTTTCCTGGCGGCTTCTGCTTTTTCTATAATCCGTTGTTTGATAACAGGGATAAATTCTTCACCCTGAACTTTGAATTTTGCTGAATTCTCAGGGAGGGAGAGGTAAACTTCTTCACCTTCTTTTAGACCCTGTTCTATTACGCGGAAATTCTCATTGGCATCCCCGGCCACAACTATCTGGCGAACCCCCGATGTCTTGTAAACATAGGTGATGCTGTCTGTTTCAAAAACAGCCTCGGCCGGAACGAATATGGCGGTATCAAGAGAGGAAGTAATGATTTGGTTGGAAGTGGTCATGGCAGGCCGCAGGATTTCATCCTCACCGTCTACTTTAATGATTACCTCAAAAACCTTGGCATCGGCATTCTTGAGTTGCTCCCCGATATTGGATACTTCTTTTACTACTCCGGTATAACTTTTTTCCGGAAAAGCGTCTACTCCCATGCGGACTTTCTGCCCTTCCTTGATCTTCGAGATATCAATTTCATTTACGTATGTCTTGGATAACATGGAACTCAGGTCGGGCAGAGTGGCAATAACCAGATCCCATCCGCTGATGGTGGATCCTATACGGCGTTTGTCTCCGCTCCAGTCCCTGAAATAAATAACCATTCCGTCGCTGGGTGCATATACGGTGAAATCATTTAAAACCAAGCGCAGTTCATCCAGCTGGCGTTTTTTCCTGTTCAATTCAATGAGCACATCCTGAACCGAGCCGGCTGCCTGATCTATTTTCAGCGCATAATTGCTGACAGCCTGTTCGTAAGCACGTTCGGCCTTTTCCAGTGTGTTCTGATATTGTCTTTGTGTTGCAGGTGGTTCATAAATGGACTGTTCCACTGCAATCTTGGCTTCTTCGATGGTAAACAGCTGATTCTCCATGTCATCCCTTAATGCCCTCAGGGAAAGTGAAGTGTCCAGCAGCGTGTTCTCGTACTTGGCCTGCAGTGCTTCGTACTCGTCTTCGAGATCTTTCAAAGAGTTGTCGGCAGAAGTTTTGTCGAGCAGGGCTACGTAATCACCGGCTTTTACAACGGTACCTTCAGGAATAAGATCCTGGATCTTGACTTCGCTTATCCTGACATTTCGGGCCCTGAGTCCGGCCGGCCCTTCAATTTTAATGTTGTTTTCGGCCTCGAGCTCTCCCGTTGTTGTTACAATGATTTCAAATTTACCTTTTTGTGCCTTAACGGTTTGCGGTACATACCCGCTCTTTCCTCCGGTTGAGAGGATGATGATAAGGACAACAGCCGCCACGGCGACAATGCTCCAGATGATGATACGTTTCTTTTTCATGTGATACTTAAATTCTGCTAAATGCGTTCACTTCCATTGGGAAGACAAAAGTAAACATTTGATGGGAATGGCTGTAAATAGTTTAATACAATAAAAAATTTTGAGGGCTGAAAATTAATATTTACCTTTGCCGTCCCGAACAAAAACGGTGCCATAGCTCAGTTGGTAGAGCAAAGGACTGAAAATCCTTGTGTCCCTGGTTCGATTCCCGGTGGCACCACAAACAAAAGGCTTGCGATCTTCGCAAGCCTTTTGTTTGTGGT
>CAZRJC010000006.1:0-113752 GCA_964600385.1 uncultured Muribaculaceae bacterium | reverse complement strand
TCAACTTAGATCAGGAATAAGACGAAATCCGTCAACCAAAATCAGGAAACGTCAACGCAACTTTGTGCCAGTGGTTCGGAAGCAGATCCTTGAGCGCATCTTGATTTTTCTCGCATTCAGATATACGGACAAGCACGTCTTCCAGCCATGGTCTCGGGTCCACTCCAGCCGCCTTGCAAGAACCGATCAGTGAGTAGATGATCGCAGCCCGGAGGGCTGCATCGTGATTTCCGCAGAACAGATAGTTTTTCCTTCCCAACGCCAGCGGTCTGATGGCATTCTCCACAAGATTGTTGTCTATCTGGAACTTTCCGTCATTAACATAACGGCCAAGTCTGGGTAGTAAAGGAAGTGTGTAGCTGATAGCCTTTCCCATGCGGCTGTTCTCGGATACCTTGTTTACCGTATCGTACATCCATTTTTCGAACTCCAGGATTATCGGATAAGACTCCTTCCGGCGTTTCTCCGTAAGGGCATCCCCGGTTATTCCAACCTCCCTGGCCTCATTCTCTATATGATATAGCTTGTTTATGTATACGAGCCCTTCGCTGGCCTTTCGGCTATCTTCTTCAAGAGCATCGCTGAACTTCCTTCTGGCATGTGCCCAGCAGCCTATAACTTGTATATGAGGATCTTCTTCGAACTGGTCATAGGCACCATAGCCGTCTGTCTGGATGGTCCCCCGATAGCCGCGAAGCAGCTTGCGCGCCGTTTCGTAGCCCCTTGAACCCATATCGTAATGGAACACCACCAGATGGTTTTCCACGCTTCGGGTACACCACAGAGAGCCCTTCATCAAGACTGAACATTCGCTGATGACGCTATGATTATCTCCTGAAGCTGATGCCTCGTGAGGCTCCCGCTTATTCGAATCATCGTCCCGTTTGGCGTTTTCAGATCTATGCTCACGGTCGCCGGTTCACTAGGGCTTTCCTTCCCCCTAGACCGTCCTCGGAGCCGTACCACCTTGATGGGGCTAGGAAAAAACTGACTCCACGAAAGCAACTCCAAAAATTCTCCTTCGTTTTCATTCTAGCTCATATACCTGCGTTTCGCATCATAGAACTTCCAAGCCGGAAGCCCTTATTCCTGGAGCCTTGTTTTGTAGCTGATCTGCTTTGATTCGCAGTAACTGATTATTTCCAAAGCCTCTTCTCCGGTTATCATACCCTTTTATCTTTTTATAAACGTATGGATGCAGTTCAGATCCTAAAAGACGCGGTTTATCGGAGGCTTACATTAAATGGAAGGATATTTTTCAATTAGCAGAGGAGGCTATGATTATTATTTGAAACTGATGGTCGATTCATCGACTTGCTTGTCTTAAATTCTTTTCCAATGGCTGTCGGCATTAATAGTTGCCGATTTCGGCCGTTTTCTGTCAAGTGACACAAAAGTTGAAGCGGGCTGTATTATTTTGTAGACTAAAACCCTTATTGGCTATATTGCGTGTTGTGCATTCGTGCTTTTTTATCATATTTTTAATTAATTAATAAAATGCGACCTTATTTGATTAAATTCCTCAAAGTCTAGTTTTAATCCAGCCACTGTCGGATCGTTGTGAATTTCAGTTGGGTTGCTATGACCTTTAATAAACGCGCAACACCTTTCAAAAATCTCATTCAATTTGTCTTTATGAATATCAAGTGAAGCCCCATCAACTTTCACAAAACTAGTTAATGCAACATTTTTTTGATAGCGCTTAACTGTTCCTTGAAATATCTCATGCTCTACAAAAAGTTCGATAGCTGAACGCAAAAAACCGTATCCATCCTCTGCAACATCAACTTCTGCTCGGTCTTTTGGTGTATTGTTTATAATTACGTTAATTTTTGAGATATAGCTTTTTACTTGATTAATTTCTTCTTCGGCTTCTGTAATAATACCTGTTAACTGATACTCATTTCTCGAATTATAGAATTTGCAAACGAGATCGCGAAATGTAGGTTGCTTGCTGAAATACAAAAAGCTATTGAATAAGAGAACGCTGTGAGTAAATACAACAACCTGTCTTTCATTGCAAAGTCTGAGAAGGCGTCTTGCAACTTCATCAATAATATTGTGGTCTAGTGAATTAACCGGATCATCAAAAATAATAGGAGCTTTTATGTTGTCAAGTTGTAGCTCTGTTAAAAATTCTGCTAAAGCGATTGACTTTTGTTCTCCTTCACTTAGAATGTCTACTAAAGCATGACAACTGATGTTTTGATAAACTTTAGAGTTTCCTCTGTCTGTTCCGAAACTCAAGTCAATTTTAAGGTTAGCTTTTCTTAAAGCAGTCAGTTCCTTGTTGAAAAGGTCTTCAAAATCTTGACGCACTAAATCTTCTCTTGCAGATGATGTTTTGCGACTAATAGCATTTGTATTGAAGCTGCCTGAGTTGTTATTAAGTGTATATACAATCTTATGATTTGCAATTGCAGTTCTAACTTCAGCAACCTTTCCTGAAAGAAGTTTCCTGTCTTTCAATTCGGCAATTTCTTTTTTTAAGGTTGCTTCCCGTGTATCGAGGTTCTCAAGTGATTCTAGTTTTTGAGTTAAATTATTATTGATTGATGTCCGCTTGTCAGTTAAAAAACTAATGATAGTTTGATATTCAAAAGTAAAATTGGAACCCTGTGCAACCGTATCGGTCACAAATGTTGTTTTCAACGCACCCAAATTGGTATTGTAGTCATTTATTTCTCTTGGCTGAATGACTTCTTGGTTTTTATCTGTGCCGAAAGTTTGTTGGTGAAAAGTCAAGTTGACATCCACCTGCGAAACATGTTGAATCAAGTTGGCTTTTTTATTTCTTAATGTTATAAGGTCTCCTTGTGTTTTATCGTTAAGAAGTGTTCTGTAGCTTTTTAGGAAATCTTTTGCAGATTCATCAAGTGGCTGTAGACAGTAAACACAAATGTCGCCATCTTCAGGATATCCGGGTTTGTCAATTATTTTTATGTAACTCTCTGCCGCTTGAATAAATGAAATGAATTCTGCTGTTTGATAGAATTCAATACCTCTTTCTTCGGCTATTTCTTTAATTCCTGTTTGCGCTTTGTTTTTTAGCTTAGTAATTTCTCTGTTGAATCCAAGAAGTACTTGCCAGTTTGTATCATTGAGCAGTGTTTGAGCTTTTTGAATTTTCCCAATTATCAAATCAAGTTCCTGAATCTGACTTCTTAATGCCTGAATTTGAGATAAAAGAAATGCCTTATTCAAATTAGAAAGTTCAGTTTCCTTTGCTGTTAGTGCAGACTCATGAGTAGGCGTAAAATCAGATAATTCAATAAGTTTTTGTTCTGTTGAAGTTGCTGAAAGCGTTTCAATGAAAGAGTGTTGAGTTGTTCCTGGTGTCAAGTTCTCAAGCCAAATCAATGTTGTGGGATGAGCAGCAATCTTCTTGTTCAGCAAATGAGTGAGAGCATTTAGTTCATCACTTACAAGTTGGAATAGATGAAAACCGATTGGAGAAACAATTAAATTTCTGTCTATTATTGAGAACTGAACACAACTGCTATTGAAAACAGAAATGTTTGCAAGTTCAGATATGGTGTTTGTTCCGTTCCATATAAAGGTTTGAGGATTACCGTTTGACTTGAAATTGATTGTTGCTGATTGCGGTTCGGCAGTCGAATAAATATTTGGTAGAATTGTTTTATTAGTGTCGTAACTGAAACCAATAGTTTTCAGAATTCGACTGTAACCTGTTTTACCAGTTCCGTTTTCTCCGTAAATGACTGTTATATTCTTTGCAAAGTTGATAGTCTGATTTTTAGCAAGTCGGTTTACTCCTGTAATTGAGGAAAGCGAATCAAGTTCAATAGTCTTTGCTATAGGAGTGTAAATCGGTTTTGTTACAGTCAAAGTCGATAAACCAGGTACAAGGTTGATTGATTGAAGAAAGTGATTGAAAACTGTTTCCCTATCAGCAATTGAAAGAGGGTTTTCAGATATAACAATTTTGCTGATAAGTAGTTTACTCCAATCTCCTTGATTTAATGTCCATTCCCATAGAAAGTCTACTATAGCTTTTTTATTTGTTGTTGTTGATGGCATCTGATAATGTTGTTTTCTATAGACCGGTGAAATATTTTCCTATAAAGCCAATCGCATAGATTGGCAAACAAACAATAAAAAACGGAAGATATATTATGAAATAAATTCCGATAGCCACAGTATAAGGCATCGCATTAGCAAATGTTTTACCCTTTATTTCATTACAACTATCCTCAATTAATCTCCAAATGAAGGTTGCAATTATTGGAATTATTCCATATGGCCATAATACTATAAAAATAACCATGACAATTGATAGTGCAAAAAACTCAATAGCAGAAGGAAGTAAATAAATAGGTTTCCAATTTAGATTTCTGATGCGCTGGAAAATTCTATGAATTGGTTCTGCAAATTGATTGTCCGTAATATGTTTCATATTATATTTTTTATTATTTATCGCCCAGGGTTGTTTAGCATGACGCATAACTTGTTTATAAATTCAATAAAAGCATATCTATCCACTCTAAACTGAGGATACTAATTCATTTTATAGTTGCTATACCATCTTATAAATCAAAATCATCAATAGGATTTTGAATGGTGTTTAAGGAATGTGCGGGTACGGGAGAAAAATTCGGGAGTCTTGCTGCTCTTGTGGCTCTGTAGTTTCTGGATCGATTACAGACTTACGCACAAATCAAGTAGATGAACAGCGTAATGGGGTCTTAGGCAATAGAATGTAAAGTTATACTTTTTATATTTCATTCACAATGAATGGGAAAGAAAATTTTTAGTAGGCCGAGGAGGTGGACCGAGATAGAGAGAGGAATACGTTTAGGACGAGGCGGGTGTTTTAGCGTGGATACTTACTTTTATCGGATGTCTACGTTCCAAAAATTCTCCGTCGTTTTCATCATGGCCCATATACATGCGTTTCGCATCATAGAACTTCCAGCTGGAAGCCCCAATACCTGGAGCCTTGTTTTGTAACTGATCTTCTTTGATTCGAAGTGACTTATTATTCCCAAGACCTCTTCTTTGGTAATAATACCCTTTGGTTTTTACATAGGTATGTATTTGGTTCAGATCCTAAAAGAATTAGTTTTCGGAGGCTTACATTCCGTTGATGGTAATAACTTAAATATCATGTCAGTTAATCTGACAATAAGACATTTAATTATGGCAATTTGTCATAATTTTTAATAGAAAAACAATTGGAATGTTATTTGTTTTGTTTAACTAGCCAAAGTGGGGCTGATTAAACTTGTCCCTTTCATAGAAAGAAACTTTTGTTTTCGGACTGCAAATGTAAATCTTTTCTCTGAAATACCAAATAAAAATTTTCTCTTCTTCAGTTTGGCACAAATAAATTATTAATTAATTAAAATTTTTGAACAATGAAAAAAAATGTTCATGTAGTGCCCGACAAGGGGAATTGGGCTGTAAAGACAGAGAATAAGTCTAGAGCAGCCAAAAAAACGCAAACTCAAGCTGAGGCGATTGAGACAGCGATAAGTATTGCTAAGAACAACAAGTCAGAGATGGTTATTCATCGAAAAGACGGGACTATTCGAGAAAAAAATTCCTACGGTAATGACCCTTTTCCTCCAAAGGGATAAAATGATTCTGTATGAAAGGAATTAGATTATCATTAAATCAATTGGCGGAATTTTCAGGTGCAACTGAAAAAGGAAAACAAAGAATTGTTAGGCAACAAGTGGAGCCTAATCCATTTTTAATTCCGTGGTACCAACTAACTAAGGCTAAAATTAAAAGAAGTATTGAACTTAAAGGAAATCCAGAACCTATTTATCAAGGTATTGAAGCGCTGATTGGTCGAAAACCAGCTAATAAAAGGCAAGCTATTGACAGAATAGTTTCTATTGAAGCTCTTGAAAGGTTTATTAAAATGAAACTTCCGGAAGTTTTATCTAAAATGGATTATTCATTTTTTAAACCGGAAATCAAAAGTGTAAATATTACGGGTGTTAACGTAATTGTAGCTCCAGAGATTATTATTAAAGGTGAACTCAATGGAGAAACAATAATTGGTGGAATTAAATTGCATGTATCAAAGAATAAGCCCTTTGATTATACCAAATCTCTTTATGTAGCTACCACAATCTATAAATATTTGAAAGAAAATGTGGCAAAAGATGACGAAGTAGTATATCCAGGACTTTGTCTTTCACTTGACATATTCGGTGATAGGATAGTATCAGCACCAGAAAAACCAGAAAAGGTTTTGGCAGAAATTGAAAAGTATTGTGAAGAGATAAAAAAAATTTGGTCAGACACAGTTCAATACCTAGAGTGATGATAGCACTGTATAGGTAACGGCTATAGCGCACTAATAGGTATCGATATGATGGGCAATAGGGTACCGCTTCAAAAGCCTGTTAGGTTCGTTGTGGATAGTAATTTTTATTTTTGATACTATAAATTAACTATGTAAACGATAATGCTTTTTTTCGCATTATCGTTTTCATAATTTATTTGATACTGCCTGGAAAAGATATTTTTCTCCAGGGTAAATTTTCTTGTAATGTAAGACCTTTTTGTAACCAGTCGGGTTGTATGGCTAATTCTGCCTTCCTAAGATGAAAGGCTAGGAATGCCAGACCCTGCTCGTAAGAGGTTACATTGAGTGGAATAGAAAATTGAAGTTGTCGGGTTATTTTATCTGTTTTGCATTGTCCAATAAAATAAATGCCTTGCCAACATTTTTGGTTAAGCTTAACAAATGCTTTTAATTGACAATTTCCAAAATCATATTGAAGATAATTCCCGGCGATATCAAAACCAATATCGTACAGGATCCATAACATTGACACCTCAGATTCCCGAGACATTTGATCTTTTGCTTTTAAATTTTGGCAAATTTATCTGAACACTACGCCAAACTATGACGTCCGGGGGATTACCTTCGCGCTAAAGCGCTCGGTCTTCCCCGGAGGGGGTAGCTTCACCCGAAAACAACAAAAGCAGCAAGGCGCAGCTTTCTTTGTGGGGGCAGGCTCAACAAAACAAATAAATTTGTTTTTTGGCCAGCCCCCACAAAAGAAAAGACACGGACGTCGGTCCGTGTCTTTTGTTGTTTTCGGGTGGCGGAGAGAGGGGGATTCGAACCCCCGGAACCCATAAGGGTTCAACGGTTTTCGAGACCGCCCCGATCGACCGCTCCGGCATCTCTCCGTGTCTCGTTATTAATTTTTAGGGCTGGCAAAGGTAATCAATTTTATTTCTTGGAGAAAAACTTATACTGAAATATCAGCAGGTATATGGCTCCGCAGGTGATGGCAGAATCGGCCACGTTAAAGATGAACTGGAAGAACACGAACCTTCGGCCGCCCCAGATGGGGAAGTTTTCCGGCAGTACGGTGTCTATCATCGGGAAGTAGAGCATGTCTACCACTTTACCGTGGAGGAAGCTTGCGTAGCCTCCTTCGGGAGGAAACATTGTGGCTACCGATGTTACGCCCGATTCGCTGAATATCAGTCCGTAGAAAGCGCTGTCAAAAATGTTTCCCAACGCTCCCACCAGTACCATGGACAGGCCAACCAGCACGCCCATAGGTGTTTCGGGGCTTTTAAGCAGTCTCCTTATATACCAGATGATTCCGGCACTCAGGACAATGCGGAAGAGGCTCAGGAACAGTTTTCCGAAGTCTCCGCCCAGGGCCATGCCAAAGGCCATTCCTTCGTTTTCCACAAAGCATAGCTGAAACCAATTGCCCAGCACATTCACGCTCTGATGGAGGGTGAAATTGGTTTTTATCCAGATCTTGAAAACCTGGTCAAGAAGTAGAACGGCAAAAATGATTATGGTAATGATCTTGCCTCTTGAGAGTCCTTTACGCCCCATCAATTGTACTATTCGCGATTGTTTTTAGCTTCTACCGACAAGGTGGCGTGAGGGACAAGGCGCAGACGTTCTTTTGGAATGAGTTTACCTGTATCGCGGCATATTCCGTAGGTTTTGTTTTCAATGCGGACAAGTGCCATTTCCAGAGACTGGATGAATTTATTTTGCCGCAGGGCCAGTTGTCCGGCCTCTTCTTTGGTCAATGCAGAGGCGCCTTCTTCCAACACTTTGAATGTAGGAGAGGTATCTTCGGTATCGTTACTCTGGCTGTGAGTAACAACTGCCTTGAGTTCCTCATAATCTGCTCGTGCCTGGGCCAGTTTTTCGTTTATCAGGGCTTTGAATTCCTGCAACTCTTCATCTGAGTAGCGGACTTTCTCCTTTACTTCGGGAACCGGATTAGTTTTATTTGTTGTCATGGGTTCAGATTTTTAGGGAAAGGCAAATATAGTATTTTAATTACGATTTCTCAATATGAATTTCCAATGTTCCCTCGTCCCATTCCACACTTACTGGAAGGTGCGGATGATCAGCTGTTTGAATGGACGAGGCCAGGGTCTGGCCGGCAATGTATTCACTATAATCCTTCAGTGAATCAATGATTTCCGGGCGCGATTCTATTACAACATTTATTTTGTCGGTGACTTCCAGGCCGCTATCCTTGCGCAGGTTCTGGATCCTGTTCACCAGTTCCCTCGCGATCCCTTCACGTTGAAGTTCAGGGGTTATGGTCACATCCAGGGCAAGGGTAAGGGTACCGTCAACGGCAATGAGCCAGCCGGGCATATCCTGCGAGGTGATGGTCACGTCTTCTTTCTCAATATACACGAAACCCGAAGGCAGTGACAGTTCCATGCCGCCCATCTCCACCTGTTTTTCCAGTCTGGCAATGTCTTCCTGGGTAAAGGCATCCATCGCGGCGGCAATTTCTTTCATTTGCTTGCCGTATTTCTTGCCCAATACCTTGAAGTTGGGTTTTACCTGTTTGAGGATCAGACCCGTCGTGTTGTAAACGTATTCGAGTTCTTTCACGTTCACTTCGTTCAGGATGAGGCTCTTGACCTGGTTCAGCTGTTCCTCTATGCGGTCATCGAGTACCGGCAGCAGGACCTTGGAAAGGGGCTGGCGCACTTTGATGTTGACTTTACGTCTCAGGGCCAGGATCATGGAGGAGCAGCGCTGTGCGAGGTCCATCCTTTCTTCCAGCATCTTGTCTATGAGCGACGGATCGGACGCCGGCATGTAGCTAAGGTGTACCGAGCCGGCATCTTCTGTCAGGTCCAGGTACATTTGTTCCATGAAGAAGGGCGCGATGGGGGCAGCCAGGCAGGCCACGGTCCGCAGGCAGGTGTAAAGTGTCTGGTAGGCAGCGTATTTCTGACGGTCCATTTCTCCGCCCCAGAAGCGTTTGCGGTTGAGTCTCACGTACCAGTTGCTCAGCTGGTCGCAGACGAAGTCCTGGATCAGGCGGCCGGCCGTGGTGATATCGTAATCGGCATAGGCCGAGTCCACTTTTTCTATGAGGGTGTTCAGCAGCGAGATCACCCAGCGGTCAATCTCGGGACGTTCCGTCACGGGAACCCATTCTTTGTGCGAGGCATCGGCCATGTCGGAGGTAAAGCCGTCCACATTGGCGTACAGTGCAAAGAAGGAGTAGGTATTATAGAGGGTGCCGAAGAATTTGCGGCGCACTTCGTCCACCCCGGCTTCATCGAATTTGAGGTTGTCCCAGGGCTGGGCGTTGGTCAACATGTACCAGCGCAGGGGATCGGCGCCGTAGGCATCAAGCACCTTGAACGGGTCGACGGCATTGCCCAGGCGCTTGCTCATCTTGTTGCCGGCCTTGTCCAGGACCAATCCGTTGGAAAGGACGTTCCGGAAGCAAACGCGGTCGTTGATCATGGTGGCGATGGCATGCAGGGTAAAGAACCAGCCACGTGTCTGGTCAACTCCCTCGGCAATGAAATCGCCCACTTGTCCGAATTCAGGCTTGCCAAGCGCGGTAAGGCCTTCCTGGGCAAAAGGCATGGCTCCCGAGTCAAACCAGACGTCAATCAGGTCGGACTCGCGGTACATGGGCTTTCCGCTTTCGGATACAAGTACCCAGCGGTCCACGAAGGGTCTGTGGAGGTCAATCCGGTCGTAGTTTTCCTTGCTGAAATCTCCGGGTACAAAACCGGCCTCCTTCAGGGGGTTGGAATGGGTGACACCGGCTTTGACAGCCTTTTCCATATTCATATAGAGTTCTTCCAGGGAACCTATGCAAATCTCTTCCTTGCCGTCTTCGGTTCTCCAGATGGGAAGGGGTGTTCCCCAGAAGCGGCTGCGGGAGAGGTTCCAGTCCTGAAGATTTTCCAACCATTTGCCAAAGCGGCCGGTTCCGGTGGACTCGGGTTTCCAGTTGACGGTCGAGTTCAGTTCCATCATCCGTTCCTTTACGGCTGTGGTCCTGATGAACCACGAGTCGAGAGGATAGTAGAGCACGGGCTTGTCGGTCCTCCAGCAATGGGGGTAGTTGTGCACCATTTTCTCGATTTTGAAAACGAGCCCGTTTTGTTTCAGCCACATGCAGATATCAATGTCGAGCGTGACGGCGTCTGAGCGGTCGGTGTCTCCACCGGAGAGTGCCGGATCGTATGAGTTTTTCACGTAACGTCCTGCAAATTCACCGTAGGCCTGAACGTCTATATATTCATTCACGAATGCGGGATCGAGGTCTTCCAGCCGGTAGAAGCGGCCCACTTTGTCCACTATGGGGCAGCGTGCGCCATTTTTATCTATGAGTATCATGGGAGGGATACCGTGCACTTTGGCCACTTTGTTGTCATCGTCACCGAATGTGGGAGCGATGTGCACAATGCCGGTACCGTCTTCTGTTGTTACGAAATCGCCGGTGATCACGCGGAATGCGCCTTCGCCCGGATTCACCCATTTCAGGAGCTGGCTGTAGCGGATGCCGGCCAGTTCACTTCCTTTGTACGTTTTTTCGCTGACGCTGAAAGGAATGAGTTTATCGCCCTGCTTGTAAGCGTCCATGGGCAAACCGGCCGCCTTGGGATTGAAGTAGCGGTCCACAAGTTCTTTGGCCAGTATCACGGAAACGGGGACACCTGTATAGGGGTTGTATGAGCTTACTTTCACGTATTCAATGGAAGGACCCACACAGAGGGCCGTATTGGACGGCAGGGTCCAGGGAGTCGTGGTCCAGGCAATGAACGAAACGTTTTCATTTTCGGAATCAAACAGGAAAGCGCTTGCAGCATCGTGCAGCACGGCAAACTGGCCCACACAGGTCGTATCCTTCACGTCCTTGTAGCAGCCGGGCTGATTCAGTTCGTGGGTGCTCAGTCCCGTACCGGCAGCCGGCGAATAGGGCTGGATGGAATAGCCTTTGTAGAGCCATCCTTTTTTGTAGATATCCTTGAGCAGGTACCACAGGGTCTCTATATAGGAGTTGTGGTATGTCACATACGGACGGCTCATGTCTACCCAGTAACCCATTTTTTCCGTCAGTTGTTCCCATTCCTTGGTGTATTTCATCACCTCTTTCCGGCAGGCGGAGTTGTATTCCTCTACCGAAACGGTTTTGCCGATATCTTCCTTGGTGATTCCAAGCATCTTTTCCACGCCCAGTTCAACGGGAAGACCGTGGGTGTCCCACCCTGCCCGGCGCTCGACTCTGAATCCTTTCTGCGTTTTGTACCGGCAAATGACGTCTTTAATGGACCGGGCCATGACGTGGTGAATGCCCGGCATTCCGTTTGCGGAAGGCGGACCTTCAAAAAAGACAAATGACGGTGCGTCTTCTCTTGTGGTGACGCTGCGTGAGAATGTGGCCTCTTTTTGCCACTTCCGGATGAGGGAAGCCTGTTGAGCAGGCATGTCCAACTGCTTGTATTCGGGGAACTTCATATTGTTAACCAGTAAAAAATAGTTGGCAAAGATACGAATCTTCCATATCTTTGAGAACAACTTGTAAAACTTTCTATGAACTATATCGATATTATCTTATTGGTCATCTGGGCTGTGGCTGTCATTGAAGGCCTGTCCAAAGGCCTTATCAAACAAGTTTTCGGTATTCTGGCACTCATTCTGGCCTGCTATTGCTCTTTCAAATTTTCAGGATTTGCTGCCGTGAAAATCACGGAATGGTTCAGCTGGAGCGGGGAAGGCCTGCAGGTAGTCGCCTTCATTGTAACCTTCATTGTGGTGCTGCTTGTTGTATCGCTGGCCGGCAAGCTGATTGACGAGGTGGCCAAGGCCGCGTTCCTGGGATGGTTCAACCGGCTGCTGGGAGCCATTTTCGGATGGATCAAGTGGAATCTCATTCTTGTCATATTGCTTTATCTCCTGGGCCTGATAGACGGAATGTTGTCTTTTCTGCCAAAAGAAAAGATCAATGAATCGTTCCTGTATCCGGTGGTGGAAAAATTCTCATCGCTGCTGCTGCCCTATCTGCCTTTTCTGGAAAGCTGACAGCGCGTTCCGGACAATTGCACATTAATCTATTTCCCTTTTTTGTCCTTTTATTTACGTCTTGCCGGCGTAGGTTTGTGTCATGGAAAACACAGCCCATGACATCACATACCCGGCACTGGAGAGGGAGGCAAGCACGGCCCGTCTTTATTTGCCTGTCAGAGTAAATGGTTTATCGTTATTATTCGTAATCGTTCTTGCGGCCACGCTTGCAGGCATGGTTGTCTTTGCGGTTGTTGCCAGCCCGGAGCTGTCCGTGGCGAAGGAGTCTTCATATGAAGCAGTGGGGAAAGATGCGACAGCTCCTTTTTTTAAAGGAAACGGCCAATGAAAAGAATACCCGGAATAAAACAGCATCACATCAGTGATTGCGGGGCGGCCTGCCTGGCGTCTGTTGCCGCATGGTTCGGACTGCGCTTTCCTCTGGAGCATATCCGGCAGATAAGCGGCACCCAGACGCACGGCATTTCGGTGCAGGGAATAAGGGAAGGCGCTGCGGCGCTGCATTTGAAGGCCTCGGCTTACCGTCTGGAAGACAATGTACCGGCCGGGAAAAAAGCGGCGGCCCTTGAAAACCTGCCTTTCCCTTCCATCCTCCACCTGATCCGCCCCAACGGGTACACCCATTTCATAGTCTGTTACGGGCGTTCGCGTTCCCGTTTCCTTTCCCGTTCGCGTTTCCGGATCATGGATCCCGAGGACGGACGTGTTCACCGCCTGACGGGCCCCGATGTTTCGGCCCAGTGGACCGGAGTGGTCATTACCCTGTCGCCCGATCGGCATTTTAAACCGGGGAACCACATACCTTCATTCTTTTCCCGCCTGAAGGTCCTCATGAAAGACCAGAAAGCGGAGCCGGCCAAAGCCCTGGCCGCCTCGCTGCTCTATACCGTTACCGGACTGGGCTCGGCCCTGTTTCTGAAATGTATTGCGGACCGGATCGTTCCCTCGGCAGACGCCCGTTTCCTGACCCTTATGGGACTGGTCATGGTCTATATTACCGTTTGCGCCCTGCTGCTGAACATGGTCAGGGCCACTTTCCTGCTGCGCAACGGATTACGGACCGCCATGCAACTGGTCATGGGCTTTTACAGGCACCTGATGTACCTGCCACAGCGTTTTTTTGACCAGCGGCCATCGGGGGAACTCGTTGCGAGAATAAACGATGCGTTCAAGGTGAGCACATTTGTCAGCAGCGGGATACTGAATCTGGTACTTTACGCGGCCACCCTCATCGTCTCGTTTGCCGTGATGTTTCTGTTCAACTGGAAACTGTCCCTTATCTGCCTGTTATCCACTCCGCTGTATGCCGCGGTATATTATTTCTTCGACCGCCGGAACAAGGAAACGCAACGCCGGATCATGACGGCACAGGCAACGCTCGAATCGGGACTGGTGGACACCCTCAGAGGCATTACCCAGATCAAATACTGCACGGCACAGGAGAGTTCCATCAGCATGACCCGGGAACACTTCCAGACCTATGTCAAACACGCCCTGCGCGGCGGAATGAACCAACTTTACGCCGCCTCAGCCGGCGATACCATAACGCGTTTCATGGGCCTCGGATTGTTGTGGACCGGATCCTGTTTTGTACTGGGATCTGCACTCAGCCTGGGCGAGCTGCTGTCATTCTTTGCCCTCACTGCTTATTTTTCCGGGCCCGTGACAGAAATAATCTCGTTCAGCCGCCAATACCGCGATGCCCGGATCGCTTCTGAACGTCTCTTCGAAATCATTGAACTGGAACCGGAACAGGAACCTTCTGCCGGAAATGGGTCTTCAAACATTCATAACATCTCAGTCACTCCCAATTGCGATATCCGCATTCAAAACGTCTTGTTCCATTACCCCGGCAGACCGGTTCTTTTCAATGATTTCAGCTACACCTTTCCTGCCGGGCAGATAACAGCCATTGCCGGGGAAAGCGGATCGGGCAAAACCACGCTGGCCTCGCTCATCATGCGCCTGTACGAACCCGACAACGGTGAAATCTTTTTAGGAAACGAGAACGCCAGGGACTTTCCGCTTGACCGGTGGCGCAAAATCATAGGCATCGTGCCCCAGAAGGCCGATCTTTTTGAGGGCAGCCTGCTGTTCAACATCACGCTTGGGGTAGAGGAACCAGATTATGAATACATTGCCGGGCTCTGCACCCTGCTGGGACTCGACACGTTTCTGGCAGAACTGCCCCAGGGCATACTCACCCCCGTGGGTGAACAGGGCGTCCGCCTCTCGGGAGGACAGCGCCAGCGGATCGCACTGGCCCGGGCCGCCTACCGCAAACCCGGATGGCTCCTGCTGGACGAGGCCACTTCTTCGCTCGACACCCATTCAGAAGAATTCGTCATGCGTGCCCTTGACCAATGGTGCCGTACCGGCATGGGCATAATCATCATAGCACACAGGATGTCGTCGCTCGCCCTGGCCAACAAGATTGTTTTGCTGAGCGGGGGAAAGATCTCCGAAGAAGGGACTCACAGAGAACTTGCGGCCCGGGGCGGACAATACGCCACATGGTGCAAAAAACAGGGAATTTGAAGCAAAAGCGCGCTTGCTGGCGGAATCTCACGCGCCTTAACAGTGAGAGAGTATATAAAACCAAATTATTATGAAAGAAATTGTGTTGAAGGATTTTGGCTTTATTGCATTGGATCTGCCCTCCCAATGCAGTATCTCGGGAGGCGAATCGGATAACGGCGTCATAGGGGCCGTGCTGGAAGGCCTGCTGAACGCCCTGGCCAAGAAGATGGGAAAGGCAGGCATCATTGCCACCCTGCTGGCCGATAACGTAGACAGTTTTATTGAAGGATTCAAAGCGGGATGGAACAAATGATGAAAACAAGACATGCTGCAGAACCGGAAGGATTCCGGCTGCTCAACGAAAACGAATGTTGTGCTGTTTCGGGAGGAATGAGCTCTTCGAATATTGACGAGAATCTGGCTTACATGCTGGGCGAACTGTTGGGGAAGGCGTTCCGCGCCCTCTACGATATAGGCAGCAATCTCATTGGTAAAGTAGGCAAAACCCGTGTGGCGGTTCAATAACACGAAAAGGGCGGGGAAACCTGCCCTTTCTTATGGGTTTATTGCATACCCGGTACTTGTCTATATCGCTTTTGCACTGCCATCCCTGTTGCTGTCTGCTCTCCTGAGAGGCGTCTGGCATGCAGATCTTCTCACAGCCAATGCCTTATGCGCCCTGGGAGTCTGCATCTATCACCTTAGGTACAAACGGAAAAAGCTGCCCTCAATTGAGAAGATCGATTACAAAAGACTCTTTGTCATGTCTTTTCTCATGCTTTCGTCCATGGCGTTCCTTTGGGGATTACTTGCGGGCAGGGCTCTGAAGGGGCTGAACGCGGGATCCCTGTGTCTTGCCGTTTTCTGGAACTTCTTCTGGATAGCTTTCATGGAAGAGCTGATTTTCAGGGAATACCTGGCAAAGAAAATGGAGGCGGCCGGCATGCACCCGGGAATCATGATACTGATTAGTTCCGTACTGTTCTCGCTGTGCCACCGGCCCGACTCGGCGGGTCTTTTTCTGGAACGGGCGGTGTTGGGTGCGCTCCTGTTCCTGCTTTATTTCAGGAGTCGTGATCTGCCCCTTTGCGTGGCCGCCCACTGGGCCTATAATGCGCTCATTCATACTTTCCGGCTGGCGCTGCCGGCCGTATGCGATTATTATTCCCTGACCAGGGCGGGTTTTACCGGGTTTCTCTGTCTGATAATCCTTTTGGGTATTATTATTGTATATTATCCAAATAAAAGTAAATTTGCACGACATAGTAAGCGCTGAATTATGAAAAAACGTTCCCTATTCCTGTGGGCATTGGTAGTCTTCCTGCCATTATCCGGATATGCCCAAAAAACGTGGACCCTGGAAGAATGCATTAAATACGCCTGGGAGAATAACCTGAGCATCAAGCAACAGGAACTGGGTGTCACCCAATCCGAAAACACGCATTTTCAATCGAAAATGGCACTTGCCCCCTCGCTCAACGCCAGGGTAACCGAAAACGTTAACTGGGGACAGTCGGTTGACCTGTCGACGCTTACGCTTCTCAACCACGTGCGCAGTTCCAATACGGGTGTTGGCGTTTATGCAGACGTGGACCTTTTTACCGGCCTTCAGAAACTGAATACCATCAAACAGGAAAAAGCCAAACTGCAATTAGCCGTACAGGAGGTGCAGAAATTGCGCAACGAGATTTCCATAGAAATCACCCGCAGTTACCTGAACGTTCTGCTGGCAAATGAAGTGCTGCAGACTGCCCGTCAGAGCCGCGAGAGTGTGGCTCAGCAATGCGCCCGTTCCAAACAACTGGTGGAAGCCGGCAGCCAGCCGCTCAGTTCCCTCCTGGAAGTGGAATCGCAGCTTGCCACCGAAGAACTGCAGGTGGTTGATGCTGAAAACAATGTCCGCACTTACATGCTGAACCTCAAACAATTGCTGGACCTTTCAATGGATACCGATTTCCAGATTGCTTTCCCTGAAATCGGGAACCTGGACCAAATGGAACCCGTCTCTGTAGAGGAAATGTACTATATATCCCAGCAGCTGCCCCAAATCAAGAAAACCGAATTCAACCTGGAACAGCGCAAATACGAACTGGCCATTGCCAAGGGAGGACGTTCCCCAAAGCTATCGCTGACCATGTCATATTCCAGTTTTTATTCAGATGCCGGAAAAAAATCATCTGACGATAATGGCGATACCGACCCGGAGAGCGGGAACACGGGCGGCATTGGAGACATCTTTGGCGGTTCATCGGCAGGGTTCTGGGATCAGATGAAGAACAATAACAATCCTTCCATAGGGCTTACTTTTACTTTGCCTGTTTTCAATCAGTGGCAGGTGAACACGAATATCAAAAACGCCAAACTGGCCTATCAGGCAGCCGAGCTCGAGATGAAAAACGCACAACAGGTACTGCTCAAGGAAGTGCAACAGGCAGCCAACGATGCAACCTCTACCTGGTTACGCTGCCAGGCTTCGGAAAGGAATGTAACGGCCATGCAGGAATCGTTCCGTTATGTTCAGGAGAAGTTCGACCTCGGACTGCTCAACGGCACCGACTACACCGTTTCCAAAACCAATCTGTTCCAGGCTCAAAGCAAGTACATCCAGTCTAAATACGAACACGTGTTCAAGCTGAAAATCCTTGATTTCTATAAAGGGAACCCTATTACTCTGTAAACATAATCAAAAGCACAAATATGAAGAAACCAGTCTTGTGGATCATAATAGCTGCCGTAGTACTTATCATAGTGCTCGTAGTGGTTGGCAAAAGCAGATCCGGAAAAGGAGTTGAAGTCACTGTGACTAATCCCATCACTAAAGATATAACCGAGATCATTCCGGCCAACGGAAAGATACAGCCCGTGGTGGAGGTAAAGATCAGTCCCGACGTATCGGGCGAGATCATTGTGCTGAATGTTAAAGAAGGGGACCAGGTAAAAGCAGGCCAGGTGCTGTTGCAGATCAAGCGTGACCAGTACCTCTCTGCCAGAGACCGCATGGAAGCCGCCCTCAACCAGGCAAAAGCCCAGCTCGCCCAACAGGAGGCCAAATTCCAGCAAATCGAGTTGTCCTACAACAGGAACATGGCTCTGTATGAAAAGGGAGCCATCTCGCAGTCCGAATACGAGTCTTCCGTTTCTGAATACTCCATGACCAAGGAACAGCTGAACGCTTCGCGTTATAATGTGAAGAGTTCCGAGGCAGGCCTGGCCGAAGCCGAGGAAAGCCTGTCCAAAACCACCATTTTCGCCCCCATGAACGGTGTCGTTTCCAAACTCTATGTTGAGCGTGGCGAACGCGTTGTGGGAACCAGCCAGATGGCAGGGACCGAAATGCTTCGCATAGCCGATTTCGAAAAAATGGAAGTGCTTGTGGATGTCAACGAGAATGATATTGTAAGGATCCGCAAGAACGATACAGCCCTGGTGGAAGTGGACGCCTATCCCGGAAGAAAATTCGAGGGAGTGGTTACGCAGATTGCCAATTCCGCAAAGAACATCGGATCAGCCCTGGAACAGGTCACCAACTTTGAAGTCAAAGTGTACATTCTGCCCTCTTCCTATGCAGACCTGGTACAGGACGGCCATGCCAATCCCTTCAGACCCGGCATGTCGGCCTCGGTATCCATCCAGACCGAAACCCGCAAGAACGCATTGGCCATACCTATCCAGTGCATCACAACGCGTGAAGAACTTCTGTCGGACAGCCTCAAACTCCAACTGGGTCCCAATGAACTGGTGGAACAGGTTTTTGTCGTGAAAGAAGATAACACCATACAGGCCGTCAGAGTCAAATCCGGACTGCAGGATCACCTGCATATTGAGATCACAGAAGGGCTCTCCCTGGAAGATCGCATTGTAACCGGTCCTTATACAGCCATATCCAAAACACTTGAAAACGGGACCAAAGTGACCCCCACTACGAAAAGTTCCGATGAATCTGTTACTGATTGAGACCAGCACGGACGTTTGTTCTGTTGCTTTGTACAGCCCGGACCGGATGGTCAGTCGTGAGACCCATGCACCCAGGGCACACGCATCGCAGCTAGCTGTACTTATAGACGAAGTTTTGAAGGAATGCGGACTTGCGGCCGGGGATTGTTCGGCTGTAGCCGTAAGTAAAGGTCCGGGATCCTATACAGGCCTGCGCGTAGGTGTTTCTACAGCCAAGGGACTTTGCTTTGGGGCCTCGCTGCCCCTCATATCGGTTTGTTCGCTTCAGTTGCTGGCCCAGCTTCATGTCAACAAGGGCGGCGAAATGCCGTACCGGATTGTGCCCATGATAGATGCCCGGAGAATGGAGGTCTACACGGCCACCTTCAGGGTAGAACAGGATAATGCAGGAGGATTTGCCGTGCCTGTGGACGAGGTCAGAGCCGAGGTCATCACCCCGGACAGTTTTGCCGGTCTGCTGGAACAGGGTCCGGTGGCATTCGTAGGAAACGGGGCAGAGAAATGCAGTACTGTTATCCAACACCCCAACGCCAGGTTCATATACAGTTCATCCCATGCCTGCGGTATGGCCAAAGCCGCGCAAAAAGCATGGGACGAAAAAATGTTTGAGGATGTTGCGTATTTTACACCCTTCTATCTTAAAGAATTCAAGGCAATTATTTCCCGAAAAGGCTTCTGATTTCCTTTTCTACCTGGGCCATGCTGTTAAGGCGCGTTTTTATCTCGGCATCGCTCCCAATAATGAAATAGGTCGGAATCTGTGAGATATTATAGGTAGCCACGGCAGAAGACGCAGCTCCCAGTCCGTCACACACACTGATCCACGGCAATGACTGTTCCCTGACGGAAGAAGCCCAGATGGTCTTATCGGTATCGAGGGCTACCTGGTACACTTCCAGGCCGCGGGCGGAAAACTCGTCGTACAAATCAAGCAATTCCCTGTTATCAAGACGCATGTCCACGTTTTGCGAATGCCAGAAGGAAACCAGTATGGTCTTGCCCTTTAGCGAAGACAGGCAAACGGGCTGCCCGTTCATATCGGGTACGCACATGTCCGGAAAATCGGTCACCACAACATTGGACAACGCCGAGTCAAAGGACAGTGCCTTTTCAAGGGATTCGTAACGTTCGCGGAGCGCCGATATGTACACCGAGGAGGGATACAGGGGCTGCAGCGAGTCGTAGACCCGTTTCAGCAGGGGAGCGTCTTTGGCATCTGAAAATACATACATCTGGTCCGGGAAGGCGTGAAAAGCCACCGCCGTATTGACAAACGAACGGGGATTGGAATACATGAAACGAATGGCGGCCTGTTTGTATTTTATGAACATCCGTCCCAGTTGCAGGCTCAGAGAGTCTTTCTCGTTTTCAGGGGCGGAACGGTAAACCACATACAGGGAATCGAAAGTCCTGAAAGAGCGCCCGAACAGACTGTCGGCCTGCTTATAGAGCAACGATTCGCCCGATCCTTCCACATCAAAGGATTTGTCGGTTGCCGAGGCTTTTACCTTTACCCTGTCGCCGGGCATCAGCACCAGGGAAGCCACTTTAACGCCGCCTGCATAAAGAAAATAGTAACCGGGCTGATTGGCCTGGTAACTGTATTTGAAATTCCCGTTTTCATCGTATTTAACGGTATCCACTATCGATTCGATGTTAATGTCGAGACGTTTGAGCACAAGGGCTGAATCCTGAGGTATCCCCGATACGTTTCCCTGAAGCGAAACACGGTCGGCATTGTTGCATGAAAAGAGCATTACGGATGCAACAGAGACAACCGCAAGAAACTGAAAATTGACTTTCATATGTTTAATTATTCAAATTGTTGGACAATACTCCGGCAGATTTCAGCCATCTGATCCGGAGACAGATCGCATTTGGGCTGTTGCAGGTTCATATCCGTTTCCTTTTGCAGGGGGATCAGGTGGATATGCGCATGAGGCACTTCCAGCCCAAGCACCGCAACTCCCACGCGTTTGCAGGGGATGGCCTTCTTGATGGCTTTTGCCACTCTTTGCGCAAAAACAAACATATCGCCCAGATCGGCCGGATCGATATCAAAGATGTAATCCACTTCTTTTTTAGGAATGACCAGTGTGTGACCGGGTCTCTTGGGACTGATGTCAAGAAAAGCATAGAACCTGTCGTCCTCTGCAATCTTGTATGACGGTATTTCTCCGGCAACTATACGGGAAAAAATGCTTGCCATGTTATTTTGCAATATCTAAAATTTCAAACTGTATGACTCCCGAAGGGGTATTGACCGGAGCGATCTCACCTTTCTTTTTGCCCAGAAGGCCTTTTCCTATGGGAGAAGAAACGGCCAGTCTGCCCTCTGCCAGGTTGGCTTCACTCTCCCCTACCAATGTGACTTCCATAATGGAATTGTTCTTGCAGTTGCGGATCCTGACCTTATTCATGATCTGCACGACCTTGGTATTCAGTCTGGACTCATCCACAACCCTGGCATTGGCAATCAATGTCTGCAGGTTGGCAATCCTCAGCTCAAGAAGTCCCTGGGCATCTTTTGCAGCATCGTATTCTGCGTTTTCAGACAGGTCTCCTTTGTCCCTGGCCTCGGCAATGGCACGAGCGGCAGCCTCCCTTTCAACAGACGTCAATTGATTCAATTCTTCCTTAAGTTTCTCAAGCCCTTCGGCTGTGAGATAATGAGTCTTGGACATAGCAATGTTTTTAGTATAAAATAAAGCAGAAGAAGAACCCTGTGTTAGCAGGACTCTTCTTGACACAAATATAATACTTCTTTATGAATCAACCAAATTCGTCAAACTTCGGACGAATGATTTCTGAAAATAAAACGGCTTCCTTGGCATTAAAGCCGTACTTGCGCGATTTAGGTTTTTTTTGTTCCTCATGTACAGAGACATCATGGGGATCGTCCTTCAAAAGCCTTTCGCCTTCCGAATACGCGGTCGGTCCGGTTTCCACAGCCACAGACGGCTGAAACTCAGGCCTGCGGTATGGCTCTTCACGGTCAGGTTCTTCATAAACAGTACGTCTGGCCTGTTGCTCACGTTTTTTTGCCTTCTGGATGTTGTTGTAAATACCCAGCCCAACGGCCAGAACCGTCATGACGAGTGTGAATATCGATTCGGATTTCATAATAATGCCTGTTTATCTTTTTCCAATTGCTGTTTTAATGCATCTACGGAAGGAAATACTATTTCCTGCCTGTGACGTTTCAGGAACCGGACCACGATTTCCAGTCCGTAAATATCTTCGTCAAAGTCAAAGATATGTGTTTCAATGGTACGTGTGGTGGTGTTGGCTATGGTAGGTCTGCAGCCGATGTTGGTCATCCCTTTGTACCAGCGGCCGTTCACCCGGGCATTCACTCCGTAGACCCCGTTGGCCGGCAACTGCTTGAGCGGTTCGTACAGTTCCATATTGGCTGTGGGAAAGCCCATGGTCCGCCCCATCCGGTTGCCTTGCACCACAACGCCGTGGAGCTGATACGGATAACCGAGCCACTGGTTGGCCGTTTCTATGGAGCCCTGCGATAAAGCCGCGCGGATCTTCGTGGAACTTATATGATTGCACCCGTCAAAAAAGAACTCGGGGACATCAATGAGCTCCAGTCCCACCGAGGCAGCCTCGCAACGCATGGCTTCCCTGGCATTCGGCACGTCTTTTCCCAGGCGGTGATTATAACCGATGACCAGCGCATCTACATGATAAATCTTCTGAAGGTAATCGGTAAAGAACGATTTGGCGGAGACCTGCGAAAAATCCTTGTTGAAAGGCAACACATGAAAGGCATCCACTCCTTTGTCCATGATCAGCGAGCGTTTTTCATCCAGTGAGGTAAGCAGCCGGAATCCGGCTGCATCTTTTTGCAGCACGGCCCGCGGATGCGGCCAGAAAGTGATTACCGCACTTTGGGCCCCCCTTTCTGAGGCCGTGGCGGTAAGGCAATCCAGGACCGCTTTGTGTCCCAGGTGCACTCCATCAAAAAAACCTGTTGCTGCTACAACCATTTTACTAATGCAAAATCTTGTCTATGTGGTAATTTATCATTTTTAGCATAAACGCGTGCCGCTATGTAGTAGCCACCGGCCGTCTGAGGAATCAGTCTGCAGGTAAAGGTAGCTTCGCTGTTGGCAAAATGTTCCAACTGGAAAGGTATTATCTCATCAATGACAATACGGTCGTTTTTATCGCGTGTGGTGATAACCATTTCAACTCCCACATCTTCTGCCGAAAGGGTTCCCAGGTAAAGCTGCACCTTCGACTCATGCTCGGCTCCCAGACTCAGCACTTCGTTGTTCTCATTGGGATGTACATACGATATAACCTCCACCGATTCCCATTCGCGTTGCACCCTCGTTTTCCAAAAAGCCAGTTCACGTGCCAGCGCGTAATCTTCTTCAATCATTTTGTGGTAACGATTGTTCAGCGGCTGGTAATATTGTTTTTCATAATCGGACATCATGCGGTTGGTGGTGAAATTACCGGCCACAAAAGCCACGGTATTCTTAATGTACTGTACCCAGGCTTCGGGAATCCCCATGACATTCCGCTTATAGAACATTGGCACTATTTCGCTTTCGAGCAGGTTGTAAATGGTAGCCGCATCCATTTCGTCCTGGTATTGCTGGTTCTCATAGGTCCTTTCCCTGGGCAGTGCCCAGCCGGCACCCTGACGGTAGCCTTCAACCCACCATCCGTCCAGCACACTCAGGTGCATCACTCCGTTCATGGCCGCTTTTTCCCCGCTGGTTCCCGAAGCTTCCAGCGGTCTGGTGGGAGTATTCATCCATACATCCACGCCCTGCACAAGCATCTTGGCCACACCCATATTGTAGTTGGGTATGAATAGGATCTTCCCAAGGAATTGAGGCATGCGGGATATTTCAATGATGCGTTTTATAAGGTCCTGACCGGCTTTATCATCGGGATGGGCCTTGCCGGCAAACAGAAACTGCACGGGCATGTCCGGATTGTTTATGATCGCATTCAGCCGGTCCAGGTTGCTGAACAGCAGGTGTGCTCTCTTGTAGGTGGCAAACCGGCGGGCAAATCCAATGGTCAGGATTTCCTTTCTGAGGTTGCCGCGAATGGATACCACTTCCTGGGGCGAGTAGCACGACGGTGCCTGAACGGTGCTCGAGAATTCCTGTACAATGCGGGTAATCAATCTGGATCTTAACTGATTCCGCACGCTCCAGACTTCCTTGTCACTAACTTTCAGGAACGATTCAAAACATTGCTTGTCGTAATGATGGGTTCCGAATGCTTCTCCGAATTCACGGGTATGAATCTCCTGCCATTCACGTGCCGTCCAGGTCTGGTAGTGTACGCCGTTTGTAACATAACCCACATGCGACTCTTCCGGCAGATATCCGGGCCAGAGCGGATTCAGGATTTCCTGGCTTACGCGTCCGTGCAACATGCTCACACCGTTGATCTCCTGCGACAAATTGGCCGCCAGGTAGCTCATGGAAAATTTTTCGTGTACATCACACGGATCCGATTTTCCAAGGCTCATAAGCATCTCCCAGCTTGTCTCGAGCCTCACGGGATAGTGCGAGAAATAGGGCCGGAGCATATCTTCGGAAAACGCGTCATGACCGGCCGGTACGGGCGTATGTGTTGTGAACAGCGACGAAGAACGCACCACTTCCCTGGCTTCATCAAAGGAAAGCTTGTCGCGGGTGACGTATTCACGCATTCTTTCCAGACCGATAAAGGCGGCGTGGCCTTCGTTGCAATGGTATACATCGGCATCCTTACCCAGGATCCGCAGCAACCTTATTCCTCCCACACCCAGCAGCAGCTCCTGTTTCAGACGGTTTTCCCAGTCACCTCCGTAAAGCTGATGTGTAATGGAACGGTCTTCGGGCAGGTTTTCATCCATATCGGTATCGAGAAGATATAACTCGGTACGGCCTACATCAACCCTCCAGATCCTGGCGTAGAGATTTCGTCCCGGAAAGGCAATGCTTACGGTAGCCCATTTATCATTCTCGTCACGAACAGGGATGGCCGGTATCTTCTGGAAATCTATCACCTCACGCTCACTTACCTGATCTCCCTGCGCCGATAGTTGCTGGCGAAAATAGCCATACCGGTACAGGAGCCCTACGGCTGTCATGGGTACGGCTTTGTCAGAGGCTTCTTTCAGGTAGTCACCGGCAAGTATGCCCAGACCTCCCGAATAGATCTTCAAAGACCAGTCCAGACCGTATTCCATGCTGAAGTAAGCTACACTCGGCCCCGTCATGGTTTCCTTGGCCCTCATGTATTCTTCAAACTGATCCTGCACCGCGTCGAGGCGGGCCAGAAAAGCCGTGTTTTTTTCCAGAGCATTGTATTTTTTGAGCGAAATCATGTCCAGCAGGATGATAGGATTCTTTTCTGCTTTGATCCAAAGCTCGGGATCTATGCCTGCAAACAGGTCAATGGCTTCCTGGTTCCATGACCACCAAAGGTTCTTGGACAAAATTTCAAGGAAAATGAGCCGGTAAGGCAATTGTTTCTGTATGGTGACCGGGAACCAGCTGGGGGCAGAATGCCAGTGATCGTGGCGAATAAAGAAGCACTCGTCCCTTTTGACGGGGAATTTTTCCAGGTCCCCCACTATCTTGCCAAGTGCAATAGCATAGGCTTTGGTGTAATAGGTAAGGAAATTGTCCCATAATGCAATGGAAGAGACATCCCTGGCATTTGCCTTTACGGCAGCGGCCTGTGCGGCATCGTACCCGGAAATCCTTTCAATAACCTGTGCAATAGCGGTTACCACATTGTTACGGT
The DNA here is from genome assembly GCA_964600385.1 of uncultured Muribaculaceae bacterium. GTDB lineage: Bacteria > Bacteroidota > Bacteroidia > Bacteroidales > UBA932 > DMER64. Next base: position 88,179 of record CAZRJC010000006.1, on the reverse strand, counting down.
TTCTGTCGTCCCTGTGGATTATCTCAATGCCCGGATGGGCCTCCTTATATTGTTTATCAACCCACAGGCCGAATCCTGCCAGCGAAGTGGTTACAGTGGGAACCCTGAATGCCAGGCTTTCCAGCGGTGTGTATCCCCAGGGTTCGTAATAGGATGGGAATACAGACAAATCCAGTCCGGCCAGCAGTTCGTAATATGTCATGTTCACAAATCCGTCGTTTCCATCAAGATAACAGGGAATAAAGAACACTTTCACACGGTTTTTGCTGCTGTTCAGCAAACCGGTTTCCCGGAACATTTTAATGGAAGGATCGTTGTCGTGATCGTTCAGGTAATGGGTAGTATACAGGTCATCGTAATTCTTCCTGGGTCCCCTGTGGCCGGCAGGAACCATGAAGAATGCCAGAATCTGGCGGTCCCCTTCGCCGAGTTTTTTGTTCAGACCGGCCAATGCCTCAATAAAGACATCCACTCCCTTGTTTTTGAATTCATAGCGGCCACTGATGCCTACCATAAGAGCGTTATCGTCCGTTTTCTCTTTCAGCAGCGACCCGGCAATTTCTTTAAGCTTTGCTTTTCCGTTGGCCACCCAGACCGGGTATTGGTCGTCGGAAGGAGTGAAACTGTTCTCAAATCCGTTGGGTGTCACAATGTCTATGTCCTTTTCAAGGAAATGAGAGCACTCACGGGAGGTGATATCGCTCACGGTGGTAAACACATCGGCATGGACAGCTGCCGTTTTCTCCAGGGAGTGTTTGGCTATTACATTGTATTCCCGGGCCTTTTCAGCCGGGTTGTAATTTTCCATCTGGTCGTAAAGAGGCAGCATGTTTCCCGCAATACTGCGGCCCAGGACTGTGGCATGCGTGGTAAAAGCAGTAGCTATCAGCAATTTGCATGTCTTGAGATAAAGCAGGCCGGTTCCGGTCATCCATTCATGGAACTGGGCCACGCTTTTATGGTGCGGGGCCAGATTGAACCTGACAAAACTTTCAATGACAATGCCCGATGCATACCCGAACAGGGCGGGTTCAATATAATCCCACTGCCCGCTTATGGAATCGAGTTTAAAACGTTTCCAGAAATCGGTAAAGATCTCGTCTTTTCTGGCAATATACGATGTGAAATCAACCAATACCACAATGGGATTGCCTGCCACATTCCAGCGTCCGACCCTGATTCTCAGGCCTTCCTGGGCTGCCTTGTCCCGCCAGGGACGCAGCAGTCTGTTATCTTCCAAAAATTCGGGGTTCTGTTTTGTCTCCCGCCACACGTCAGGCCCAATCAGAATATGCCTGTTATCCATTTGTCTGGACATATTCAGCGCTTTAGTGGCAATTACGGTATGTATTCCCCCCACCTTGTTACACACTTCCCAACTCACTTCAAACAAATAGTCGGGGATCAAATTCATTTCACTCATCATATCATTCTATCTATTTTGGCACGCGGAGCGTAAGGTCGCTCAACACATTCATGTAATTAATAAACGCCTCGTAGGGCGTATCGTAAGGATTAAAGTATTTATGTACATCTCCGTCGGAGAAGAACTTGGTACACATATAATAAAAATGGTCGCTGGCCTGCAGCCTTCTGAAATCCCTCTGCAAAACGGTATCATTGCTGTCACGGACAGGATCTTCCAGTTTATACAAATTGCTGAATGCCTCCTGCTGCAGTTCGTTTCCAAGCCATGCACTCACATCCCTTTCCTCATCGGCCCACGAAATGGCATAAGGTACATGCAACGGGGCAATAGGCTGATGCTTTTTGGCCGATTCCGAAGGCGTGAGTATTTCTGTGTTGGCATGGTTAAGGATCATGCCCGGCAGTGCCGCCAGGAAATCGAAGATTCCCGATTCGGTCGGCTGATGTTCGCCAAAGCTTTCATAATCCATAAACACATTCACAATATCATCCTTTTCCAGGGCCTGTGCCAGCCAGCCGGCATATTTCTCGGCGGTCAGCGGCCAGTCTCCCCAACTGCGGTTGGAAAAACGAAAAGCAATATCGTCGCTCAGTCTGAAATTCCTGAGCAACAGTTTCAATTTGGGATTTATGGCATTAACATATAAATAGTTGGGGCTCTTCCAGCCCATTATGTGGCGCGCCCCTTCTGTAAGCATGGTGGTAAAACCCATATCGGCCACCATCTCGCCAATCGTATCTGAATAGATCAGTTCCGTGTTCCTGAAAGCGGTGGGTTTCATGCCAAAGTGCTCTTCAACCGTATTGACATGCATGGCCACCTGGTCCTTGAACTTGCGCGGAGAGATGAGCGAAGACAACGAATGGGAGTAGGTTTCTGCCAGGAATTCCACACAACCGGTCTTTGACAGTTCTTTAAACGATTCAAGTGCTGCCGGTGCATACTGTTCCATCTGTTCAATGGCTATCCCGCTTATGGAAAAGGCCACCTTGAATGCCCCGTTGTATTTTTTGATAAGATCGGCCAACAGATTGTTAACCGGCAGGTAGCAACGGTTTGCGACCCTGTTCATGATGGTTTTGTTCGCAAAATCATCGTAGTAATACGAATTTTTTCCGATGTCAAAGAAACGGTATTGACGCAGTCTGTAAGGCTGGTGTACCTGAAAGTACAAACAAAGGGTCTTTTTCATATCTCTTAATTTAAGCTTTTTCGTTCAAAACAGATTCGTATATGTTTTTCACTTTCAACGCAGCATTGTCCCATTTCATCGCGTTGACTTCTTCCAGACCGCAGCGTACGGTCATGCGGGAGAGCGCAGGATAGTTAAGCAATCCGAAAATAGCATCTGCCAGGGCATTCACGTCCCAGAAATCGACTTTTATGGCATGGTTGAGCACCTCTGCCACCCCAGACTGTTTGGATATGATGGTAGGCACATTGGCCCTCATGGCTTCCAGCGGGGAAATACCAAAAGGTTCAGAAACAGAAGGCATCACATACACATCCGAGTATGCGAACATGTTCTTGACATCATCGCCCCTGAGAAATCCGGTAAAATGAAAATGATTGGAAATACCCAGTTTGGCCACCCGGCGTACCGAACGGTTGAACATATCGCCGCTTCCGGCCATTACAAACCGTACATTCTTGCATTTCTGCAACACTTTATAGGCCGCCTCAATGAAATATTCAGGACCCTTCTGATACGTTATCCGTCCCAGGAAGGTCACGATCTTTTCGGGAACTCCTCTTTCGATGGTGCGGCTCTCGGCCGTTTTGAAATCAACCGCATTATGAACGGTCACCACTTTTTCAGGAGCAATATGGTATTTTCTGATGACTATGTCGCGGGTCAGGTTACTTACGGCAATCACCCGGTCTGCCTGCTCCATCCCTCTTTTTTCCAGGTCGTATACCTGGGTATTGATATTTTCGCCCGACCGGTCGAACTCGGTGGCATGAACATGAATGACCAGCGGTTTCCCGGATATTTTTTTTGCAGCAATGCCTGCCATGTAAGTGAGCCAGTCGTGGGCATGAATGATGTCAAAATCATACTGCCGGGCAATGGAAGCCGCCACCAGAGCATAACGCATGACTTCTTCCATGAGATTCTTGCCGTATTTCCCGGAAAATTTGTATTTATTACCGAACGAAATCCTGAATTCGTTCCATTCCTTTTCTCTTTCCAGATCTATGGCTTCCTCGAATTCATCGGGTCCCATGTAAGGAATCAGATTGGAGGTGACTTTCAGAAAATGTACGTTGTCAAACAGTTGCCGTGCCTCTTCTTTTTTCTCGAAAGCAACCACTTCGCTGGCATTGATAATGCGGACAGCACTCTGATCTTCGTCCCCCGATGCCGAGGGCATGACAAAAAGCACTTCCACGTTTTGTTTGGACAGTCCCCTTGTAAGGCCGTCACAGGCTGTACCCAGACCGCCTGCAATATGAGGCGGGAATTCCCACCCGAACATCAACACTTTCATTGCTCCTGGTATTTTTCTATTAACTGTATCGATCTGAGGATTTCCGCCACGCTCCAGGCCTGGGAAGTACACCCGTGGGGCCGGTGAGGAGGATCTCCGTCATATACTTCAGGTATGGACCCCACTCCGTGTTCAGTCATGTCTTCTTCAAAGGCATACACCAGTTCCCTTGCGCATTCGGCAAACATCGCCCCGTGAATGCGGAACTGTGCTTCAATATAATGTCCCAGCAACCACGGCCATGCAGTTCCCTGATGGTACGCATTGTCCCTTATATGCTGATTTCCTTCGTAACGACCCACGAACATGGAATTCTTTGGAGAAAGGGTACGAAGTCCCCTGGTAGTAAGAAGTTCCCTGCAACATACGTCCAGTATACGGTTCTTTATTTCGTCCGAAATGGGGCTGAACGGAAGCGAACAGGCAAACAACTGATTGGGCCTTGTATCTGTATTCTGCCCCGAGGCATCTACATAATCGGCCAGATGAGCCCGTCCGTCCACCCAGAAAACAGGCAGGAAGTTTTCTTTTATCAGTACCGGTATTTCTCCGAATTCCGCTGTAAACTCATCGTCCCGGAATTCCCGTGCCAGTTCAAGGGTAAAACACACCGCATTGTACCAGAGGGCACATATCTCCACGGCATATCCTGCTCTTCCTGTAACCGGAATGCCGTCAACCACGGCATCCATCCAGGTCAGGGCCTTTCCCTCACCGGCTGCCCAGATAAGCCCGTTGTCGTGCATCCGGATATCTGTAGTGCCGTACCGGTATGCCCTCAGGACCTTTTTCATGACAGGGCCGTATGCGTTCCATAACGCTTCACGGTCGCCTGTGGCCTGAAGGTATTGCTGCAGTGTCCAGAAAAACCAGAGCGGAGCATCGGCCGAATTGAAGGCAGCAGAGTTGCCTTCTCCCATATTGGGGAACAGACCGTTTTGCATCTGGGCAACCATCGTGTCGAGAACATCCTTGCAGGTTTTCGGATCGTAACAACCTGCCAGCGTGAGTCCGGGCAGGGCTATGAACGTATCCCGGCCCCAACGGCCAAACCAGGGATAACCGGCTACCACCTCGGTACGGTTGTCCTTACGGATGATGAACTGCGAAGCGGCAAGTTTCAGGCAATCCTTATATGATTTGCGTTCCGGACGTATTTCGAGTTCGGAGTTGAAGGCTTTGGGGAGCCCCGTGGAATTGATTTCCTTTAAAGAGGCCGAGAAAACAACGCTCTGGCCTTTTTTGAGCGGACATTCAAAATAGCCGGGGACAAACAAATCTTCATGATAGTCATATCCGCGTTCTTTCTCCTGCAAATATTCGATATTCCGGTACCAGTCCGGGACCGCTATAAATTCATTTTTGACATTAAGCTGCATGTAAAGCGTGGGAAATCCCTCATACAAACGGCAGCCTATACCTTTTTCGACCACCGAATGGAAGGTATTCGCCTCCATATTGGCGCGGGTAAGGGTGTGCACGTTCCTGAAAGCCAGGAAAGGCCTGAGCCTTAGGGTTGTGGGGGAATGTGCATCGAGGAGCGTATAGCGCAGCAGCACCTGCTCTTTGTTGTGGACAAATACGATTTCTTTCCTGAATATCATGCCTCCTATGCGGTATGTCAGGGTAATGTTCTTGTCCAGTTCAAAGTCTATGATATACTTATGGCCCCTCGGTTCATAGATACCGGGATAACGGTGTATACCCAGGTTGAAAGCCTGGTCGTGTTGAACGAGTGTTTCATCGAGGGTAGACAGCAATATGTAATTGCCTCCGCCCAGCGAATCAATGGGAACAACCAGCAATCCGTGGTATTTTCGGGTATTGCATCCGATAATGGTAGTATTCAGATACCCGCCTGCACGGTTTGTGGCCAGTATTTCACGTTTGAGCGAATACTCAAGGTTTCCCAATTCATATTTGTTAAACTTCAAATACGCCATAAATATTCAATTAAATAACAATAAACGCGCAAGTTACTAATTATTCTCCAATCAGCACCATAGCCGTCCTGGAGGGCAAGTACAGGAAAAGCCGGTCAACCTCTTTACAATTAACCGTAAAATGCTCTGTTTCAGGCTTATTACGTTCAAACCCCCCGTAGAGCTTCCAATCAGAATCCAACAGGCAGATATATTTGCCTGCCGGCACTTCTATGCCGTAATCGGGGTAGGAACGGTCCGGACTCAGGTTAAACACAAACACCAGAGGACCCCTTGTAAAAACGAGGACCTGGGACCCGATATCCTGCACTATCGCCTTGGGTCTACCGGCAAAAATATCATGCTGTTTTGCCAGATGGATCATATCCCTGTCGAACAGCTCCAGTCCCCGGTAGCGTAACAGATCGTTATCGGCCAGGGACCATTGCCTGCGGGCATAATGATAGCTCCAGCCGTTTCCTTCCCTGGGAAAATCTATCCATTCAGGATGGCCGAACTCGTTGCCCATGAAATTCAGATATCCGTCTCCTGCCGTGGAAATTGAAAGAAGACGGATCATTTTGTGAAGGGCAACGCCTCTGTCTATGACAAGCGATTCGGCCGATTTGCTCATGGAATGGTACATGTCCTTATCGGTCAGCCTGAACATGATGGTCTTGTCCCCCACCATGGCCTGGTCGTGACACTCGGCGTACGAAACGGTATGTTCATCGTCCCTTTTGTTGGTCAATTCATAAAAAATGTCACCAACGTGCCAATGCTCGTCTTTCACATTTTTTATGAGCTTGATCCACTCATCGGCCACTCCCATGCTCATTCTGAAGTCGAATCCTATTCCGCCTCCTTCGGCCGGATAAGCCAGAGAAGGCATTCCGCTCACGTCCTCTGCAATGGTTATGGCATGGGGACAACATTCGTGGACCAGACGGTTGGCAAGTCCCAGGTATGTGATTGCATCCTCGTCCTGCGAACCGTCAAAATAGGTACTGTATTCTGTAAAATTGCGGCCGATGCCGTGATCGTAGTACAACATGGACGTGACCCCGTCAAAGCGGAATCCGTCAAAACGGTATTCTTCAAGCCAGTACTTGCAGTTGGAAAGGAGGAAATACAACACGGCATCCTTACCGTAATCGAAGCAGCGCGACGACCAGACAGAGTGTTCGCCCCGGGGCCCTTCATGAAAATACAGGCTGTACGTACCGTCAAACCGGCTGAGTCCCTCCACCTCGTTCTTTACCGCATGCGAATGGACCAGGTCAAGGATCACAGCTATACCCAATTTGTGAGCGGCATCCACCAGTTTCTTCAACTCGTCGGGGGTACCGAACCGGGAGCTGACAGCAAAGAAATTGGATACCTGGTATCCGAATGAACCGTAATAGGGATGCTCCTGGATAGCCATCAATTGAATAGTGTTGTACCCGAGGCGGGCGATCCGGGGCAAAACGTTCAGGCGAAACGAGTCAAAGCCCGCCACTACGGGTTCTTCCGAACTCATGCCTATATGCACTTCGTAGATAAGCGGATTTTTCACTTTCTCAGGTGATTTGTGCCGCCATCTGTAAGGTACCGGCGGAGCCCACACCTGAGCGCTGAAGATCTTGGTTTCGGGATCCTGTACGCAACGGCGTACGTAGGCGGGCAGTCTTTCACCCGAACCGCCCGGCCACTCGATATACCATTTGTAGAGTTGTCCGTGGCACAAAGCGTCCGGTGGCAGTCCCAGTTCCCAGTTGCCTTCTCCAACAGGCCGGAAACGGAACTCCGGCACTTTTTTCCAATCGTTGCATTCGCCAATCAGGTATATGGCCGAGGCATTGGGGGCCCATTCCCGGCACATCCAGCCATTCGCCACTTTATGCACTCCGTAATACAGGTGGTTGTTCACCGCACTGTACAGACTGTCATGAGCGCCCTGAATAAACCGGGCTTTGGACTCAAGCAGATCCGAACGCCTCCTCAACACCTGTCTGAATGGTTTAAGGTAAGGGTCTTTCTGCCATATTTCAACTGTTTCCATAATTTAGAAATTATATCTTAGCAGGCAGTTCAGCCGCCACGAATATCCCCTTTCCCTGTTCAGGTTGACACGGTCGCCGTATAGAGCCTCAATTCCGAGTTGGCCGTATCTGAATAATTGCCAGAAGGTATTGATTCCGGCATAGTGGGTTGTACGGTAGAAGAAGTCGGGAGCGTTTTCATAAGCCTTTACATGCACCTGTGAATAGACCGCACCTGAAAAACAATTGGGGCTCCAGTGATGCTCATAGGCACCGTACCATCCGAGTGCGCCAACCCGGCCAAAACTCCTGTCGGGTTTCAGGTACACATCGTAGCCCACGCCCGACAGGTCCTGGATGTAATGTCCTATACCGGCTCCGCAGGTGGCCTGGAACCTGAAAACGTCTTTTTCAGTAATGTCATAATGGCCCGATACAGCTCCTCCGTAGCCTTTTTGTTTATCCATGAAACGTATCACTCCGGCCAGACGAAGGTGCCAGTTTTTACCCTTGTACCCGACAGAACCAATGAGATCCGGGAACCGCTGCCCCATGATTGAAATATCGCCTGAAGCCTCCAGCATGGTAACTTCCAGCATGGTGACGTCAGGATCTTCCAGCGAGACACTGGTTTGCCAGCCGTTGGTCCATTCCCATTCGTACCTGACCTGGGGCTGACGGAGCCCGTTCAGTCCGCACGGACCCTCTCCGTCCACAGTGGCCGGAGAAGCTTCAAGATCCATGATATTGCTCCATGTCTGTCCTATCAGCAGCCCTCTTACCTCAACATAAGCGTGTTTGAGTGAAAAAGCATTGCCTGAACCGGTGAATCCTGCCTCGATGTACGCATGGACCTTGCCAAAACGCGTATCTCCCAGCAACTTGAAGAAAAGACGGGAACCGCTGGCATCCATGCTGAAACGGTCATTCCGCAACGTGGAGCGGCTCATGGGAATGGAAGCATTAATCATGTCCCTGGAAAGGAATCCCGTTCCGTCGTAGTATGCCAGACAGGATACATAGCCTCCCATTCCGAACAGGAATTTTTCCTTGTTGTCCATCATCACGAAACGCGGAGGATCGGGGTCATGGAACACCCGGGAGGTTGATTCTTCCAGCAAACCCTTCATGGTAGTCGACAAGGTATCCTGGCTTACGATTTTAATCTTTTCCTGAGCGTATGCCGGAGAGAGGGCATGACACAAAAGCATCAGAACGGCAAATAAACAGTTACGCTTTATCATTTTGAGTAAGTATTTTGTCTGCATCATCCTGTAAACCTTTCAGGTATTCACGGCAAAAAGCAACCAGTTCCACGGCTCTTTTTACCTTTCCTGCTATTTCACCCAAATCGGCATTGGGTTGTTCCACTGCTTTTACCAGTTCGTCAAGCTCTGCTCTGGCCTGATCGTAAGTCAACGGAGATTTTCGGGTCATATCTTATTTTTCTGTTTCTGTTACTGTAGACAGGAAACTTCCCCGGGCCAACAGCACCTTTACCTGCTCACCGGGTTTCAGTACCGAAGCCTCCCTTACCGCCCTGCCCTGGTATACGGTAATGGAATATCCTTTTTGCAACATGGTAAGCGGATTGTTTCTTACCACTCGTTCTTCCAGCATATCAAGGCTGTGATGGTGTTGTCCTGCAAGCCATCTTACGGCTCCCTTTATATCTTTCAACACATGTGAAAGGTACATTTCCTCCTGATTGAAACGGTTTCGCATGGCTCTTTCAATCCGGCGCCCGGCCTGTTCCAGTTCCTGGTCTTCGGCAGCCAGGCAATCTATAAGAAAATCGGCAGCCGCAGTAGGTGTTTTCAATGCCATGTGAGCCACCCTGTCTGCAATGTGCACATCCCTGAAATGGCCTATTCCGGTGATCACGGGAATGGGAAACTGGGCTATGTTGGCCGCCAGTAAATAATCGTCATAGCAATGAAGATCGGTTACTGCGCCGCCTCCTCTGAGAATCAGGAGCACGTCAAAGCCACCCTCCCCTCCGGTCCCGGCCTCCGCCACCTTGTCCATGGCATCGATGATACTGGCCGAGGCCCCTGAACCCTGCATGAGCGCCTGGAACAGTCTTACCCCGAAAGCATATCCCGATTGAGACAAATGATTGACAAAATCCTGGAAACCGGCCGCCTTATCGGACGAAATAACAGCCAGACGTCTGGGAATCCTTGGGAAAGGCAGTTGAAGGTTCATGTCAATGATGCCTTCTTTTTCAAGTCTTTCCAAAGTTTTTCTTCGTTCCAGTTCCACCCCTCCAAGTGTAAAGGACGGGTCCACATCGCTTACGTTCAGGCTAAGACCGTACAACGGGTGAATGCGTGGCTCCACTTTCAGGAGGACCTGCAAACCGGCATCGAACGGCATGCCTGTCGATGATTCAAAAAAAGGCTTCAGGAAAACGAACACGCCGGACCAGACAACAGCCTGAGCTTTCGCCACCAGGTTACTGCTGTCCGGATCTTTTTGTACCAGTTCCATATAACAGTGACCGTTCCGCACAGACAGCTGGTTTATTTCTGCCCGCACCCAGCAGTATTCGGGGAAAGCCTCGGAAACAGCATTTTGCAAACGTTCCTGCAGTTCAAGAAGATCCATTTTGTGCATATCACAAATATACAGAAAATGGCCGGAAAATAGTAACTTTGCCACATGGAAATACGCCGCTCTTCTTTTTTGATAAGTGTTCCCTCTGTGGAACAATTACCTGAACATGACATGCATGAATTTGCCTTCATAGGACGATCCAACGTGGGAAAGTCTTCGCTTATTAACATGTTATGCAGCAATAACGGGCTGGCGCATACTTCTTCTTCCCCCGGAAAAACCCGGCTGATCAACCGGTTCCTTATTGATGACCGGTGGACTGTCGTGGACCTTCCGGGTTATGGTTTTGCCAAAGTCTCAAAAACACAAAGAGAAGCACTCTCTGCCATGATCTTCGGCTATATTTGCCGTTCCCGTCAGATGACGCTGCTGTTTGTTTTGCTTGACTGCCGCCATCCCTTACAAAAAATAGATCTTGAATTCCTTCTGAAGCTGGGTGAGCTGAACATTCCTTTTGCACTGATCTTTACCAAGGCCGATAAACTTTCACGTACGGCACTTGAGAAAAAGATTCAGGCCATAAAAAAGGAGCTACTGGAATACTGGGAAGAGCTTCCCCCTTCGTTTGCAACATCTTCCACCACATCCCTCGGACGCCGCGAGTTGCTGGATTATATCGGCAACATCCTCGCCGGGAATTCCTGATTATGTTTTTTCTTGTATCTTTGCCTCATCTTTCAAAAAAAAACAATGGATCATCTTCACTTATTCAAAGTGTTTTCCTGTCGTGGATCCCGTTATCTGGCGGAGCAAATAGCCTCGCACCTCGGCACCCCGCTTGGTCTTTCGTCCGTAACAGTTTTCAGCGACGGAGAGTTTCAACCTGCATTTGACGAGAGTGTTCGTGGAGCAACGGTATTCATCATTCAGTCCACGTTCCCTCCGGTTGACAACCTGTTTGAACTTCTTCTTACCATTGACGCGGCCAAAAGAGCCTCGGCCTACAAGGTAATAGCCGTCATGCCCTATTTCGGATGGGCCAGGCAGGACCGGAAAGACAGACCGCGTGTATCCATTGGCGCCAAAATGGTGGCCGATCTGCTGCATGCCGTTGGTTGCGACCGGGTCATGACAATGGATCTGCATGCAGACCAGATACAGGGTTTCTTTGATTTCCCCGTTGACCACGTTTATTCCAGCTCTGTTTTCGTACCGTATATAAAAAGCCTTAACCTGGAGAACCTGTCGGTTGCCGCACCCGATATGGGCGGCGCCAAAAGAGCCAATGCCTATTCCCGCAAGCTGGAATGTCCCCTGATCATATGCCACAAGTCACGTGAAAAAGCCAATGTAGTGGGCAGCATGACTGCGATAGGCGATGTGGAGGACAGGAACATTGTGATTCTTGACGATATGATTGACACGGGAGGTACCATTGCAAAGGCCTCCGACATGATGATGGCCAAAGGAGCCCGCAGTGTCCGTGCCATTGCCACTCATCCCGTTTTATCGGGTCTGGCTTATAATACCATAGCAAATTCGGCACTCTCGGAAGTCATTGTCACAGACACCATTCCTCTGAGTTGCGACCCCAATGTGGACAAGAGCAAGATCAAAGTGATCTCAATTGCCGGAGAATTTGCCGATATTATTGAAAAAGTTTACAATTATCAGTCCATTAGCGGTAAATTCACGTTATAATGCTTACAGCAGAAGAGTTATACCATCGCCTTGTCAACGGCATCGGCCGTTTTGTAAAGGAAACCGGAAAGGACGGCGCCATAGTCGGAATCTCCGGCGGGATTGACTCTGCTGTAGTGACCTGCCTTGCCATCGATGCGTTAGGGAAGGAGAAGGTACACGGGTTGCTTATGCCCGGCCCCCTTTCCACTGTTCATTCACTTACAGACGGAATTGCCATATGCGAAGCGAATGAAATAGAGCACAGGGTCGTACCCATAGATTCTGTTTACAGCAAAATATTGCGTGAACTTTCTCCCATATTTGAACACAGTCATCATAACGTACGCGAGGAAGAAAAGATACAGACCCGGATACGTGCTATTTTTCTGATGTATCATGCAGGAAATAAAAATGTAGTTGCCCTTAACACGACCAATAAGAGTGAACTGGCCATGAACTACGGCACACTGTACGGAGACCTTGCCGGGGACCTCATGGTTATCGGTGACATTTTCAAGACACGGGTTTATGAACTTGCCGGTTTCATCAACCGGGACACAGAACGAATCCCCTGGCATACTATCAGAAAAGAACCTTCAGTCGATCCGGAGCCGGAACAATCCGGCAGTTGCACCATCCCGCCATTTCCCGTTCTTGATTCCATTCTGGAAGACTTGATTGAACTCGGCAGAAGCGCAGAGGAAGTCATCGGGAAAGGGGCCAATCCGGAATGTGTCCGGATCATAACCGAAAGAATCAGACATATGGAGCACAAAGTCCCTCAGTGCCCCCCTGTACTGGCCGTGAGCGAACGCCCTTTGTTTCAGCAGGATAAATGCCTGTATTTTACATAATGAGCACCTTTTTGTTATCCCTGGCTGTGATAGCCTTTTGTATCGCTGCACTTGCCGTGGGAATCCTTATAAAGAAAGACGGGACATTTCCCGAAACTTCCATAGGGAAAAATCCTGACATGAGGCGGAAAGGAATTATTTGTCCCAAAGAAAAAGAACGAAAACTTTATAACAAAAGTAATGAGTATTGTAGCAATTGTAGGAAGACCTAATGTAGGGAAATCAACCCTGTTCAACCGTCTGGTGGGTATGCGCCAGGCCATAGTAGACGAAGTGGCTGGTGTTACCCGCGACCGGCATTATGGAAAAAGTGACTGGAACGGCCGGGAGTTTTCTGTTATTGATACGGGGGGCTACGCAGAAAATTCTGATGATGTGTTTGAAGAAGAGATTCGCAAACAGGTTCTGCTGGCCATAGACGAGGCCGACCTTGTGATTTTTCTTGTTGACGTTCAGACCGGAATTACAGATTACGATACATCCATTGCCAAACTGCTCAGACGTACAAGCAAGCCGGTCATTGTTGCCGTTAATAAAGTGGACCATGGCGGTAAAATCTTTGACACCTTCGAATTCAATGCCCTGGGACTGGGAGAACCCATAAGTATTGCCTCGGCAAATGGCAGCGGCACAGGCGACCTGCTGGATAAAGTGATGGAATTGCTTCCCCCGGCAGCTGAAATAAAAGAAGAAGAGAAAAACATACCGCATATTGCCATAGTCGGACGTCCGAATGTGGGAAAATCGTCGCTAACCAACTCCCTGCTGGGACAGGAACGTAATATTGTCACGCCCATTGCCGGGACTACCCGGGACTCCATATCTACCTATTACAATAAATTCGGGCACGAATTCATGCTCATCGACACGGCCGGATTGCGCAAGAAAAACAAGAAAAAGGAAGATCTTGAGTTCTATTCTTCCATGAGGGCAATCCGTACCATTGAATATGCAGACGTATGCATACTTATGACTGACGCGGAGAAAGGGATAGAGTCTCAGGACATGAATGTCTTTCAGCTGATCCTGCGGAATAAAAAAGGATGCGTTTTGGTGGTGAACAAATGGGACCTTGTTGAAAAAGAGAGTAATACTCTCAAAGAATACGAAAATGCGATCCGGGCCAAATTAGCTCCCTTCTCGGACGTACCCATTATTTTTACTTCCGTAATCAACAAACAGCGCATTCTGAATGTGCTTGAAGCGGCAGAAGAAGTATATCAAAACAGGAGCAGACGCATTCCCACCTCGCGGCTCAATGAGGTAATGCTTCCTGAAATTGAAAATTACCCTCCGCCCGCACTGAAAGGCAAGTTTGTAAAGATTAAATTCGTCACCCAGTTGCCCACGCCCTGCCCTTCTTTCGCATTCTTCTGCAACCTGCCGCAATATGTACGTGAAGAATACAAGCGTTACCTTGAAAACAAATTACGCACTCATTTCAGTTTAAAGGGTACACCTGTTCAGATCTTCATCAGACAAAAGTAGATCAGTCTTTTTCTATACGTATCTGCTGGATTTTGTGTAAGTCCCTCTGGGACTTTACAAAGAGCGTCACTCTGAAACGCTCCCCTCCTGCCATAAGCGTACCTATGCAATAACGCATGGGCAATGTACCGCTCAGGTGGACTATTGTAAAAGACTTGGGTGTATATCTGGAATAAAAATTCTTCATTACCTGGCGTGCCTGACTTTTACTGCAAACCCCCGCATTTCCCATCACATCTATTTCCATGTCATCGGCAAACCACTGGGAAAAAGTAGTGGCGTCTCCCGTTTTTATATCCTCACCTATGGACGTGAATATGACCTTCGACTGTTCATCCTGTCCCAATAAAACGGAATGGGACATGAGGCAGGCACTCATCATCAGGAAACAGGTTAAGGTGTTCTTAATCATAACAAATACCTTTAAAAACACGGCAAGTTACACATTATTTCTTACTTTTGTCTTATGAACATCGTACTGCTTTGTGTCGGAAAAACGCAGGAAGCTTATTTACGTGAAGGCATTCGCGAATATGAACAGCGATTGCAGCACTACATCAGTTTCAAACGCATTGAGCTGCCCGACATAAAAAATACGGGAGGTCTCACAATCCAACAAATCAAAGAAAAAGAAGGACTTTTGCTCCTGAAAAATGTGGGAGTTCAGGACTGCCTGATCTTATTCGATGAAAACGGCACTACTTATACTTCCAAGCAAATGTCGTTCCAAATAGAGCAACACCTGGGCAAAGGTACAAAATCCCTGCTTTTTGCGATTGGAGGTGCCTACGGATTTTCTTCGCAGGTATATGAGAGAGCCCAGGCCAAATGGTCACTTTCCGCTCTTACTCTTCCCCATCAGTTGGTACGTTTATTGTGCGTGGAACAAATCTACAGATGTTTTACAATAATCAGGGGAGAAGCCTATCATCACGTATGAAAATCAATGATCTGGTGCCATATATCCGGAAGTACAGGGTAACCATTCCGCTCATTCTGGCCGCTTTATGCCTGATACTCTCCTTTTTTGAACTCACATCGCACAATCGGAGAATGTTGCGTCTGGTCGATGTAGAGAAAGTGCTCCACAGAAAACAGGTGGCCATAGAAAAGATCGCAGTGCGGGAGTTGGATAAAGATGCTTACCAATGGCTTTCGGACAAAGGAGTGGAAGAAGACATGGTCGTTTACAAATACGTGGATGACAGCCTTGTGTCCTGGGTAAACACTTTCCCCATTATCAACGACAGCTACAGTCCGGACGTTTTATTTCCGAACTTTTCGTTTTTCTCGCGTAACAGGCTGCTTCAGCAACCGCTAACAGGAGTGAATGAATCAGAGCAATACATGAACCTGGGAAGCGGATGGTATGTAGTGCGGGTGTATTCACAAGGCAATGTGAATATTCTCACCGGGATCCTTATCCAGACAGACTTCCCTTTCAGCAATAATTTTGTTGATTCGCATGTCAACAAAGACCTGAAACTGCCCGGTTACTGTTCCATTGTTCCGCTAAACCTCGATGAAGGTTTCATCGTCTTTGGGAAAAACGACGGTGTACTGTTTACCATTTTGAGCGACACGGCCAAACAAACGTATTCAGATACCGTTATACTCAGGTGGCTTGCCCTGTTTTTCCTTTTGGTTTCCACAGTTATTTTCTTTTGGAACAACAGACAGTTCAAATATGCTTTATACATTATAGCCGGGCTGATAATTGTTCGTTTCCTCTTTTTTGCCTTTTCTTCATACCTGCAACTGGACGGCTTGTTCTTTTCTCCCCTTCTCTATGCAGGCGGGTTACTTGAGAACTCTCTGGCGGCCATGATGCTCAATACGTTATTCGTATATATCGGTATCTGGAGTATCTATATGGCGCGTTTCGGTTTTTTGTCCCTTTATTCCGGGCTGAAGCGTTCACACCGGATATCGGTATATACAATCCTGGTCCTGACGGGTATTGGCATTATCTTCCTTGTGCATCATACTCTGCGCTCTCTTACCATGGATTCCAATATCACTCTGGAACTTTTTAAACTGGACGAGATAACCTGGTTTTCTGTTCTGGCCTACTTCTCCATTACGCTGCTGTTCCTTGCGCTCTTTCTCCTGGTAAGGGTATTGATGCTTGTCAGCAGGACTCCGGTCCAGTCTTTCTTCTCGGGGACCCGCTTCACTTTTCTTTTTGTTTTCATTGCCGCTTCATACAGCCTTTTGACGGTCATGTATTACGGTAAAATCAAGGAATACAATCTGGACGAGGTCTGGACACAGAAGATGGCTGTAGAAAGAGACCTTGAAGTGGAAATGCAGCTGCGCAGGGTAGAAAGCCTCATAGCCATGGACCCCATTTTGTCCATTATGATCCAGATGGAACAGGATCACGATATGATTCTTTCCCGTATCAAGGAAAATTATTTCTCGGAATTTCTGCAGCGATACCAGATTCAGATTACTATCTGCGAACCGGGCGACGTACTGATGGTAGCCGGACTGCCCGGACCGGTCTCATGTTACAATTTCTTCCACAGCGAATTACTCCGCAACGGTACTCCTTTGGCCGAAGATTCCCATTTTTATAATGTGGATAACAACCTGGGAAATATCAGTTATATCGGCGTTTTCACTTACTACAGCTACGGAGGATCACAGGATCTGTACATAGAACTCGATTCACATTATGTCAAGGACGCACTGGGATATCCTTCCCTGCTTTCAGACAAGTCGCAGCTCGATAAATTCAAATTACCCTACGATTATTCTTATGCCAAATACATAGACGGCAAATTAATCTCCAACAGCGGAGATTACCCCTATGCCAGCAAGATTACACCTCCGGAACAGGACGGATTCTATCAGGAAAGGAAAGACAGGCAACTTCATTTTACTTACAAAACGGAGAATAAAGTACTCGTGATTACCCGTCCCCTTCGCAGTCCGTTCCCGTACATAGTATCCCTCTCGTATCTGTTTTTGTTCTACGGATTCATTTTTTCTGTCATTCTGGGAGTTTTTCGCACGAAGGAGATACAGATGAACCTGCCCCGAAAGTCGTTCCGCCGGAAGATCACCTGGTTATTGGTCGGATCACTGGTGGTGGCGCTTGTATTCATGGCCTTCGGAAGCCTCGGTTTTGGATTGCAACTTTACGAGGAAACCAATGAAAAACAGATGAGGGATCAGATGCTGGCAGCCCAGACATCTCTGGAAGAATATATCCGTCATGCAGACCGCACCAATAATCCTGCCGGGAATGCCCTGGAACTGATGAACACCATGAACCGCCTTTCTACAAACATCCAGATACAGGTTAATCTGTACGATCCCCACGGAAGGCTTATGCGGTCTTCGCAACCCGAGATATTCGAACGCCATTTGCTGAGTGCCCGCATGAACGGCACTGCATTCATGGAACTGAACGAGAGGGAGAGCCGCCAGTTCACCCATAAAGAGCAGGTTGGCAATCTGACTTATTATTCCATGTACGCTCCGCTGTACAATACCAACGGGACACTGGTAGCCTATATAAATGTGCCCTATCTTTCCGGACAAACAGATGTGACCAAAGACACTTCTTCCATTGTGGCGGCAGTCATCAACCTCTACCTGTTGCTTCTGCTGGCAGCCATTGTCATGAGTTTCACCTTTTCAAATCAGATAACACGGCCTTTGGTGGCTCTTGAGGAAAAACTGAGCCAGATAGATGTGACAAAAAAAGCCGAGCACATTGTATACACTTCGGAAGATGAACTGGGGATGCTTGTAGCGGCTTACAACAAAATGGCCGACGATCTGGATGAAAGTACCCGGCGTCTTGCTCAATCCGAACGGGAGCAGGCGTGGCGCGAGATGGCCCGTCAGATCGCGCACGAGATCAAGAACCCGCTTACCCCCATGAGGCTCAGCATACAACACCTCATACGCCTTAAACAGGAAGGTTCGCCCAAATGGATAGAGCATTTTGACAAGGTAGCCGCTTCGCTCCTTGAACAAATCAATATTCTTTCCGAGACGGCAACAGAATTTTCCAATTTCTCGCGTTTCCATTCCGAGGATCCTGTAGATATTGAGCTGAATTCCCTCATCAGGGAACAGATTGTGCTGTTCTCCACCTCGGAACATATAAAAATCCACTTTGAGTCGTCAGTTCAGGAAGCACGAATTACAGGACGGCGGTCCCAAATCATCCGCGTACTGGTCAATTTGCTGGGTAATGCCATTCAGGCCGTTGAATCCCAGTCGATAGGCGTGATCACTGTCCGTGTAGAAGAGGAAAGTGACAAATACCTTATACAGATTGCCGATAACGGGCCGGGAGTGGCACCTGAAAACAGGGACAGACTGTTCAAACCCAATTTCACTACCAAAAGCAGCGGTACGGGATTGGGACTGGCTATCTGCCGCGGCATACTGGAACAGTATCAGGGGACCATTTCCTATTCTTCTTCCGAATGGGGAGGAGCCTGCTTCAATATCCGGATACCAAAAAAATAAGCTCTATCTGAAAAGCGGATTGGCATAGGCTTTTACATCGTCAATGCCAATAACATCGGTTGTGAGGATTATAAGCCTTTCCATGACGTTGCGCAATTCCCTTATGTTGCCGGTCCATGTATGCTTTTTCAACTCCTCTATGGCCTCGGGAGTGATTCTTCTGCGGACCATGCCGTATTCGTTGCATACCTGATCAATGAAATAGTCGGCCAGCAGAGGGATGTCGTCCTTCCTTTCCGAGAGTGTGGGAACGTGAATGACAATAACACTCAATCTGTGGTAAAGGTCTTCCCTGAAAGTGCCTTTCTCAATCTCAGCAGGCAGGTCTTTATTGGTGGCAGCCACTACCCTTACTTTCACGCTGATATCCTTATCCGATCCCACTCTTGTTATCCTGTTTTCCTGCAACACACGCAACACTTTTGCCTGGGCTGCCAGCGACATGTCGCCAATCTCGTCCAGGAACAGTGTTCCTCCGTCGGCCTGTTCAAACTTTCCTTTATGTTGCCTTATGGCCGAGGTAAATGAACCTTTTTCGTGCCCGAACAACTCGCTTTCAATGAGTTCGCCGGGAATGGCAGCGCAGTTGACTTCCACGAAAGGCATGTTCGAGCGGGGACTCTTTTCGTGCAGCCATCTGGCAACCAATTCTTTGCCTGTTCCATTCGATCCGGTAATCAGTACGCGGGCATCTGTGGCAGCTACCCTGTCTATCATATCCCAGATACGTTTGATGGGTTCTGATTCGCCAATAAGCGGAGGCACCCTGGTTACTTTCTTTTTGAGGGTTTTATTTTCCTGCACAAGGGAAGTACGGTCACTCACATTACGCAGCGTAATGAGTATCCTGTTAAGGTCCAGTGGCTTTTCTATAAAATCATAGGCTCCCTTCTTAATGCACTCTACTGCGGTATCTATATTGCCATGACCGGAAATCATAATGACCGGGACATCTATGTCGTCGATTTTCTGAATTTTCTCCAGCACTTCAATACCGTCAATGCCCGGCATCTTGATGTCACAAAAAACAGCATCAAAAGGTTTGTCCTTCTGCTCAAGTGCTGCCAGACCCTGTTCCCCGTTCTCTGCGAGCACTACTTCGTGATCTTCATATTCCAGGATTTCCTTAAGGGTATTTCGAATACTTTTTTCGTCATCAATAATAAGAACACGCATATCTAAAATTTTAGAATAACAAAGATATCAACTAAATTTGAAACCATATTATGAATAAGATCATCATTGCCATTGACGGGTATTCTTCTACAGGTAAAAGCACCTTCGCCAAAATGATAGCCTCAGCGCTGGATTACCTGTACCTCGACTCAGGTGCCTTTTACAGGGCCATAACCTGGTTTGCCATTGAAAACGGATGGATTGACACGAACGGCACACTCAATGCAACAGCCATAGAAAACAATCTGAACAATATATCGGTTTCATTTAGTAAATCGCCGGAAAACGGTTCTCCGGTAACCTTTCTGAACGGTAAAAACGTAGAGGATGCCATCAGGAGCCTACAGGTTTCACAAAACGTAAGTGCGGTCTCCGTATTGCCCTGTGTAAGGGATTTTGTGGACCGGCAGCTAAGGAAATGGGGCGAGAACAAAGGCATTGTCATGGACGGCCGGGACATTGGTACCGCCGTTTTTCCACAGGCCGAACTTAAGATTTTCATGACGGCACCTGTTGAGATCAGGGCCCGGAGGCGCCTGAACGAGATGCTTGCCAAAGGACAGAACGCCACATTCGAGGAAGTGCTGGCCAACGTTGAACAACGGGATTACCTGGATTCTCACCGTTCAAAAAATCCGCTGTCCAGAGCAGACGACGCCATAGTGCTCGATAACGGCAACATGACCATTCCCCGGCAGATGGAGTGGTTTATGAAACTTTTTAAAGAAAAATGGGGTACAAAACCACAATAGATAAATACTCAGGATTCTGCGGCGGGGTGATACGTGCCATTGAACGGGCAGAACAACTGGTAGACTCGGGAGAAACGCTCTATTCCCTGGGGGCTGTGGTGCACAATAACGAAGAATTGCTGCGGCTGGGAAAAAAAGGGCTTAAGATCATTACAAAAGACGGTCTTAATGAACTTCCTGCCGGGACAAAGGTCCTGATAAGGGCACACGGTGAGCCGCTGTCTACGTATGAACTGGCCGCAGAAAAAAAGCTTGAACTGATAGAATGTACCTGTCCCGTTGTACTCCAATTGCAAAAGATAATCAGGAAAGAATACGCACGGATCCATCCCATGGGCGGTCAGATAATCATTTTCGGGAAACCGGGTCATGCAGAAGTGGACGGACTCACCGGACAAGTGTCGGGGAACGCCCTTGTCCTGGATCGTATCGAGGACCTCAACGGGGTGAGATTTCCCGACGGACCCGTTTCTGTTTTCTCTCAAACGACAAAGAATCCCTCCGAATATGAAGCGCTCTGCCGCGAAATACGCAGACGAATAATCCAGAAAGACGGAGATGACAAACGCCTGACTGTTTTCAATACCATATGCAAACAGGTCTCCGGACGTCAGGCCGGACTTGAGGCCTTTGCCTCGGCACATTCCATAATACTCTTTATCAGTGGCAAAGAAAGCTCCAACGGAAAAGTGCTGTACAATATTTGTAAATCGGTTAACGAGCGGAGCTATTTTATTGAAAACGAATTGGATATTCATCCGGAATGGTTCCGGCCCGGCGATTCTGTTGGTATTTGCGGAGCCACATCTACCCCGGTATGGCTCATGAAGGCCATTGCCCGGAACGTGGAACAGCTGCCATGAAAGTAATGTACGTAAGGGTCCTCTTCCCGCTGGCCCTGCAGGAAACATACACATATCTGGTTCCTGAAGCGCTGGAGAGCTCAGTATGCCCGGGAAGACAGGTAACCGCAGTTGTGGGAAAGAGTACATCTACAGGATTTGTTACTCAAACAGGTTTTTTCGACCGGGACGAGCCCAAGCCTGACCATCCGCTGCGATATGTAGATGCTGTGGAAACCTCTCTGCCGGTACTGTCTCCGGAGATTCTTTCTTTCTGGGAATGGATTGCTTCTTATTATCTCTGCCCACAGGGTACAGTGGCCGGATTTGCCATGCCCTCGTGGAGATTCAAAAGGCTATCCAAAAAAGAGCCCCTTCCTGAAGAAGCCGTATCTGTAACGGACCCCGGCAAACCTGCAGTGGTGGAAGGCATTGACCGGCTTGACGAATACGTACGGATGATCCGGGAAACGCTCGCCCGGAACAGGCAATGCCTTGTTATCTGCCCCGATATGGCCGGATGCGATCGGTTGCATGCCCTTCTGTCAGAAGTATTGCATGACCATCGTGTTTACTGCCATCATTCCAGAAGAAGCCGGAAGGAGCAGAACGAGGCCGCACGGCAGCTCTATGCAGGAAATCCCTGTGTTGTTACCGGAATGCACCGTGTTCTTTTTCTGCCTTTTAAAAATCCCGGGCTTATAATTGTAGACAGCGAACAAAGTCCTTTACATAAAAAAACAGATTCGCTCCCATATATCCATTCAAGAGACGCCTCCCTGGTACTGGGAAGAATATTCAACGCACGGGTTGTGTTAGGTACCGTGGCACCATCGCTGGAAACGGAATACAATATCCTGAAAGAAAAATTCATACGAATAGGTGTCCGGGGAAAAGGCGGGCAGCCGGTTATTCCTGTGGTTATTGACACCACACGTTCGGAAAAACGGAAGGAAATGGACGGCCTCTTTGACCGGGTTGTTTCAGGAGCCATAAAGGATGTCATTGCCCGGGGGGAAAAGGTACTTATTGTTCACGGACCCCGGGAACAGATCAATGAAGAGGACATCCAACCGCAAATCATCAACTGTACTCCCCCGCAACTTATAAACGAATTGTCTGAAAATCCGTCTCTTATATGTTTTCTGAATGCAGAACTGCTTTTGGCGGGAAAGCATTTCAGAGCGCATGAACAAGCTTTTCAATTATTGAAAACAGCCATACACGCGGCCGGAGAACTGTCTGTTCCCGTATTTGTTCAGTCACAAGACATATCCGATCCTTTCTACGAAGCTTTAAGCCTCGGCTTTCCATCCTCTTATGTTCATTCACTGCTTATGGAAAGAAGCACATTTGGCTATCCTCCTTTTTCCCGGCTGATTGCCCTCTCTTTCAGTCACAGAAAAAAATCAGTAGCCGAGAGATCTGCCTTAAGCATGCTAACTCATATTGAACGCACCATTCCCGGCCTGTCTGTTTTCGGTCCCTATTTCGTCCCCTCAGGCAGAAATATGATGTTTACTTATGGAATACAACTGACAGTTCCAAAAAGCGAAAAAATAGGACCGGTAAAAGAAAGGCTTTACGGTATTATCCGCCAGTCACCCTTTTTACCGGCCCTGTGCAAGGTAGACGTCGATCCCGCCTGAGAACGACTAAATCTTTTTCACTTTGATCTTCTGTCCGGGATATATCTTTGGGCTGTTTCCAAACCCGTTGAGTGCACGGATATCGTCCACGGAAATTCCCAGTTTTTTAGAAATACCCCACAAGTTATCGCCCGATCTGACGGTATAATACTCATAATGCTCGTCAGCTGAAGTTACCGAAGATTCCTTACTGTAGATTTTCAGGGTTTTTCCGGCATAGATGGTACTTCCTTTCAGGTTATTCCACAGCCGGAGATTTGCTGCCGACACCCCGTATTTTTCTGCAATGCCGCCCAGTGTTTCGCCCGAGCGTACTTTATGCCTTACCAGATTCCCCTGTGCGGATGAAGACGAAGTGCCGGCAGACGAGCTGCCCGAAGAGGCGGATGCAGTCTTCACGCCCGATGCCCTGGGGGCCGTTTCGCGGTTTGTGTAAATGATAAGTCGCTGGTTAATTACAATGCGGTCCGAGCGTAATCCGTTCCAGTATTTGATATCGGCAATCCTTACTCCGTATTTGCCGGCAATGTTGCTCAGTGTTTCCCCGTTTCGCACCCGGTGAGTGATTTGGGTATCCGCGGCCTTTGCCATTGTATTCAGGATAAGCGGATTGAAATACACGCTGTCTTTATAGGCGTAAATCTCCTGCTCCCGTGCTGCAAATTCTCCACTGCATTCGAACGGCAGACGCAGCACATAGGTACGCTCCTGGCCCGGAACGATATCTTTTATATACTGGGGATTAAGATCCCTTATCTGATCTATCGGAATATCAAGCAATGCAGTTATCTGCTCAAAATGAAGCATTTTCTTCACTTCAAAAGTGTCCACATGCGCCGGCATCTCAACAGGAGTGGGTTTGATCTGGTGCTCGGGATAATAACGCATGGTATATAATGCCGCTACAAATGCAGGGACGTATCCGCGCGTTTCCCGGGGAAGGAAAGGATAAATGTCCCAGAACTCACGCGATCCTCCTGCCCTTCGTATGGCCTTGTTGACGTTTCCGGTGCCACAGTTATACGATGCGATGGCCAGGACCCAGTCTCCGTAAATGCGGTATGAATCCATCAGGTAACGGGCCGCAGCGTGTGCCGATACAATGGGATCGAGCCGCTCGTCCACATATGAGTTAATGGTAAGTTTATAACTGAGTGCCGTACGGTACATGAACTGCCACATGCCTTTTGCCCTTGCCCTGGAAACAGCCCTCGGATTCAGTGCCGATTCTATCACGGCCATCGCCTTCAGTTCAAGCGGCATATCGTAAGAGTCAAACACTTCCTCAAAAATGGGCATATAATATTGCGCAAGCCCGAGTATTGTTGAAATCTTCTCAGGCATCTTCTGCGTATAGTGAATGATGTGGTTCTTGACAATGGGATTATAGGGCAGTTTTATGAATGAATTCATATCAGTGAGCCTCTGTATATAAACCGAATCCGGAATTCCCGAAGTGTACTGTGCCGAGTCGAGTGCCTCGAGGGTAATCGCCTCTTCCATACGGTTTAGGGCGTTCTGATGGTAATAGATGCTCAGCTTTTGTTCAGTCGAAAGGCTATCTTCGCCAAAATAAAACTCATCTCCGTCCGTTTCAAAACCGCCTTCGTTAATCTCATTATCCAAAAGAATAGAATCATTTACAGGAATCTGGGAACCCAGCAGTGCCTGTTCCAGCGAATCGGTACGTTTAAGCAGCGAGTCCACCTGCTTGAGCAGTACTTTTTTTGAGGGTCTTTTAAATAATTGGGAATAAGTGACCTGCGGGTTGGTAACTAGCAATATTAACAGGATGGAAAGTAATCTTATTTTCATGGTCATTCAATAAAAATTAAAAAGTCAATCGCATTTGCATTCCTACTCCCGATAAAGAGGTGGAGGCATAGTTAGTGGTTATGGGAGTGATAATCCCTGGCTCCAGGCGCAATGATAAGTCGTCACTTACGTCAAAGTCCTGAAAGTGCGCAAAAACATTCGCGTCAATTACATTCAAAGCGTATACCAAAACTGTTGCAATGATGGAATAATCCCTGTATCGGCGGAACGTATCCCTGTACCATTTTATATTTTCTGCAGTCATCCAGCCATCGTATTGAGACGGTTTGGCGGTTGCATGGTTATACATTATCTTGTAACGCTTGTATTGCATCTGGTTGTAGTTGAGGAAGTAGCCGCAGGCCATGAGCCCGCCGTATATTATGGGAATTTTCCAGTAATCACCGTTATATATCTGTCCCAAACCGGGCAGGAGAGCAGAATACAGTGTGGCGCGTGCCGGCAACACCGGTTTGTCGTATTTGAAATTAGCCACACCATCCAGCAGGCTTCCCCAATAAAATAAACCGGCTCCAAGGTAGCAGAGATTCCGGTACAACATATAGGATTCGTCTTCTGTGGAAAGGTATTTCATGTTATAGCGGTATCCCATATATATTCCAGTTCCCATACCGGCAAATACTACAGGTATTTTCCAATACTGCCTGTTATATGCCTGGGTATACCCGGGTAATACAAGCCCGCCTGTAACCATGCGTGCAATGGTCAGCGAATCCTTGCCGGCAAGGGCAGTAAAATAGGTGGATAGCCTGAATGGAGCCTGGGCAGTAACGGACGAATCTGAGGCCGCTGTACCCTGCGCACCCATATCCAAAGCAAACTGCGCCCGTACTGCAGTAAGGGAACCCAGAAAAAACAGGCAGAATAGTAAACTGCGTCGCACAATTAAAGATTCATCTATATATTATTCTTTTCCAATACATTCAGAAATGCTTCCATTTCGGCATCACTGGCACAATGAATAGTAAAGACTCCTTCTCCTTCCGGACTGCGTTTGACACTTATGTTATGATTGAAATACCTTCCAATGCGTTCCAGCACACGGTAATAGATATCCGGAAGTTCAGCTCCGGGAATTTCTTTTTTTACTTTTTCGGTACTATCGGCGGGTCTGACAAGCTCTTCAACCTGTCTTACTGAAAGCTCTTTATCAACAATCTTTTTGGCCAACTTCATCTGCTTTACCCTGTCATCGAGAGATAACAATGCCCGGGCATGGCCCATGGACAGGGCGCCTGCACGCAAAAGCAACTGGATTTCTGCAGGTAATTGCAGCAGTCTTAAATAATTGGCTACAGTCGCACGTTTCTTTCCCACCCGTTCAGCCAATTGTTCCTGAGTAAGGTTACATTCTTCTATCAGACGCTGAAAACTGAATGCAATTTCCATGGCATCGAGGTTTTCCCTCTGAATATTTTCCACCAGGGCCAGTTCAAGCAATTCGCCATCTTCGACCTGACGGATATAGGCCGGTATTTGCGTCAAACCTGCCATCCGGGCCGCACGCAAACGTCTTTCCCCACTTACAACCTGGTACCGGTCAACAGAAAGCTTGCGAAGTGTAATAGGTTGAATCAGGCCAAGATGTCGTATGGAAGCGGCAAGTTCAGCCAATGATTCTTCGTTGAATTCTTTCCTTGGTTGATCCGGATTGACTTCAATCAGGTCAATATTGATTACCGATGTTCCATCTATATGAGGAAGTACTACAGGAGTCCTTGGTTTCCACTCTCCCAGAGACGGAGTCTCAGATATGAGTGCTCCCAGTCCCTTTCCCAGTGCAGGCTTTTTAGTCATATTGGTTTTTCTTTAAGAATTCTCTCGCGAGGTTCAGATAGTTGTTACTTCCAATGGAGGCTGCATCGTACAGAATCACAGGCTTCCCGTGGGAAGGCGATTCACTCAGACGTACATTGCGCTGAATAACGGTCTGGAAAACCATATCCTGAAAGTGATGGCGAACTTCTTCAACAATCTGATTGTGCGAACGAAGGCGCAAATCGTACATCGTAAGAAGAAATCCTTCTATGGCCAGGGCCGTGTTCAAACGGCTCTGCACTATTTTAATAGTATTGAGCAATTTACCCAATCCTTCCAGAGAGAAGAATTCGCACTGAACGGGAATGATAACGGAATCGGCTGCCGTCAGGGCGTTTACCGTTATGAGCCCCAGTGAAGGAGAGCAATCAATAAAGATATAATCGAAATGGGCACGGATTGAATCGAGGTTATTTTTCAACACACGCTCCCGTTCCTGTACCGATAGCAGTTCTATCTCTGCACCCACAAGATCAATATGTGAAGGAATCAGTTTCAGTCCCTGGATTTCGGTCTGCAGTACGGTGTTCTCAACCGGAACCTTTCCAATAAGACATTCATACAGGGTATCGCCACTACTGGCGTTTGGATCAAAACAAAGACCCGAAGTAGTATTCGCCTGGGGATCGGCATCCACAAGCAGAACATTTTTTTCCATAACGGCCAGCGAAGCGGCCAGATTAATGGCTGTCGTTGTTTTTCCTACTCCTCCTTTCTGATTGGCAATGGCTACAATTTTTCCCATGAATTAAAAGTCTGTTTTGATATCAATTGGGCAAATATACGTGAAATTCCACAATAATTCTTACTTTTGATTCTCCATTTTAATAAGCTATCTATGGACCACAAAACGTGGATGATCATCATAAATCCTTCTGCCGGCGGCGGTCGTACCGCCCTGTTATGGCCAAGGATATCCAATTATTTCATTAAGGCGGGACTTCAGTTTGAATGTGTCTTTACCACACACAAGTTTCATGCCGTCAGCCTGACAGTAGAAGCCATTCATGACGGGGCAAGAAACATTATTGTCATAGGCGGTGACGGTACTATTCATGAAGTGGTGAACGGTATATTTTTCCAGAAAGACGTACCCACCCGTGAAATTACGCTGGGATTGATTCCCATAGGAACCGGAAACGATCTTATACACACCTACGATATTCCGGCAGATTATATGGAAGCAGCCAAAACGCTCCTGAAAGGACGCTCCGTAATCACCGATATCGGGAAAGTCACCTTTCAGGACTATGGAGTGGAACGTACCCGATTTTTTGCCAACGTGGCCGGTTTCGGACTGGATGCTGCCGTTATCCTTCACTACGAAAGAAGTCTTGAAGGAAACAGAAAAAGGGGTGAGGGACAATACCTTAAAAGCCTGTTGAGGCAGTTCCTGCTCTACCGTTCCAAAAGCCTGAGAGTTCTTGTCGACGACAAGCTTATATATGACGGACCGGTCCTTACAGGCGATGTAGGCATAGGAAAATACATTGGCAGCGGCATGGTGGCCCTTCCGCTGGCCATCGCTGATGACGGACTTTTTGATATCACACTGGTGGGCAACATGAGCAAACTGGCCATTGCATTGCGGATAAAAGATTACGTCAAAGGCAATGTCTATTCATTTAAGGAGTCAATTCATGCAAGGGGTTCAAAGGTTGAAGTATATCCGAACAGCAGCAACGGCGGGCACCTGGAGACCGATGGTGAACCCATGGGAACGCCTCCGTTTATCTTCACTATTCTTCCGGGGTCGCTGAATCTGATTGTCGGAGAAGGCTTTGTCGCTTCATCCGGAACCTCCACTTCAACTGAATCTTAAGTTCTGTCCTGCATTCTCCCGATAGCGTACAGGCAGCCCTTATCCACAGATCGAGATTACGGACCGGACTGTAGCGCAATACAAGATACGAGCGCCATCCGTATCCGTACAGAGCGGGAACCGAAAATCCGTTCTGAACATCGGTTTCATATACGTATATTCTGGAATCCCACGACGGGGTTGCAAAATAGCCCACCCTGAAAGTTGTATGCCAGGTGTCCTTCGTATCCGAATATTTCAGATCTGTACAGACAGCCCACGCGAATTCGCTCTTTTCATATGTTTTCAGCAAATAGTGACCATCTGCTCTTCCCGACCACTGAAACCGGTCGTTGATTGCTGCTGACGACTGAATTCTCAAACTTAATTTATCCTGCCTGCCCTTATCGGAAAAAGAACGCTGCTGACGCAGCAACACAAGACTATTTTTTCTTTTCAACTGAATTCTTCCGTCCCATCCGTAGGACGGCTCATGGCACAGATAACGGGGAGCAGGGAATCTGAAAGCATAAGCCGAGACGGTCAGTTCAAGAACTTTTTTTACAGGTGAATTGATTATGAACTGAATACTCTGCTCGTTGGAAGACGTTGAATTGCGGCCGCATGCCAGACCATAAGGCGCCGTATATCCGGCAGAAAAGTTTCTGAACAGCAGACCGGCCTCCAACCCGTTATCCCAATACCGTATTACACCCGCCAGCATGGCAGTTTTTGCAGCAAAATCTGCGGCCACCTCGGAAAAGAAACGCCAGTCGGGCCATCTGGCAGAAAAATCCGCACTTACTCCGCCAAAAGGGACATCACGACTTTGGGTCTTGTTGTAATATAGTGTGTCCCTTGCGTTGGGGCGGTCATATCCGTAGCCAAGGAACGTTATTCCGGCTTTCCACTGCTTCCCGCGCCGGGAAACGTTCAGTCCTGACGCATAGGAAAGCAGCGTGTTTTTCTTTTCCAGTTCCAGCGGGGTCCGGTGGTATCCGGTTGTAACGAGCGAGGTGAATCCCTCGGGTATGATCCGCGCATCGAGCCTCCTGAGAGAGCCAAACAGAGAAACGCTCCATGAGCCCCATTCACCCGTGACGCCTGCTCCTCTGAAAAAACCGTTTTCATCGCGCGACGTATAAGGGGTAAAAAACATTTCTTTCTGGCTGAGCCCCGAAGCGGAAAGCGCTTGTCCGAACGAAAGTCCGTTCCACAGCAACAATCCCTGACCGAAGCGGGCCCTGAAGTCCCCGGCCGTAACATTTTTTAGCCAGCCTTTCCCCTTCCATTGTATATGAAATGAAACAAAATCCGCAGGAGATCTTTCCCCGGGATCACTTTCGGCCGTGACCCCCCAAAGAAGCCGGCCCGGCAGTTCCGAGGAAAACTTGCAGTAGCGGTACCAGGGAAGCCCCAGGTACCGGGAATTGGGGCGCCGGGCATATTCCTGAGCTGTAATCGGGCTATACTCCGCAGGACGGGGAAATACGGTACGTGTCTGGAGCCAGAGCGTGCGCCGGGATTCCCTTACACGATCGGCAAATGTGTGTTCTGTTAATACCTGGCCGGTACCGATATAAAAGAACAGCGACAGTAAATCAACGTCCTGCGGGCCGAATCCCGGAACGAGCGGAATTTCCTGCCAGGAAAAGAAAACACCATACCTTTCACGGTAATCGAGCAATGAACGAACCTGGAAATGTGTCAAACCGCCGGTCCCCAGGAGGTCCTCTTCCCCGGCCAGGTTCAGATCCGTCTGCTGCCCCTGCAGATCATCGGGATTTATTCCTTCCATTCCCCGGCTTTCGGCAAGTATTTCCAGCAAGCCGGAAACATCCTGAGCCTCTGCATACAGCACACCCATGCTGAGTAACAGCCACAACAATCTTTTTCTCATTTTTCTCCCCTACTTTCGCCCGCCTCTGATGAGCTTTCATGTCTGATTATTAAACTTTATACTTGTATGAAATATTTTTTAACGAATCGTTTGCCTCCATGATTTTCCCTGCCAGGGAAAGCTTGAATTCAGCCAACTTCCGGGCCATCTGCGGATCTGAAAGGGCCAGTATCTGCAATGCAAAAATAGCTGCATTTTTTGCCCCGTTGAGTGCCATGGTAGCCACCGGAATGCCCGAAGGCATCTGCAGTATGGATAAAATGGAATCAAGCCCGGCAACCGATTGAGCAGATTTTACCGGAACTCCGATAACAGGAAGAGTTGTAGATGCGGCAATCACACCGGGCAAATGAGCTGCTCCGCCTGCTGCGGCAATGATCACCTTTACGCCTCTGTCCGCTGCCTTTTCTGCAAACTCAGCCACCTTGCCCGGTGTACGGTGTGCAGAAAGAGCATTAATCTCGAACGGGATTTCCATCTGGTCAAGAAATTTTGCGGCTTCTTCCATTACAGGCATATCGGAAAGACTTCCCATAATTATACTGACTTTCGGATTCATTTCAATGAGTTTTTAAAAGTTCAAATTTAATGATTATTTTTGTTCCATGGAACGCATTACTCTTCACGATAAAACCTTCAAAACGTATATACCGTTTGAAACCATCGACTCGGCCATTGCAAAAGTGGCTGATAAACTGAATGTTGACCTTAAGGAAGAAGATAAACCCGTTTTTCTCGGGATCCTTAACGGCTCTTTCATGTTTGCCGCAGACCTTCTAAAAAAGATTACCCTTAACTGTGAAATTTCTTTTGTCAAAATGGCCTCCTACTCGGGAACAAAAAGCACCGGCCAGATCAAAGAACTCATAGGGCTCAACAACGACATCTCGGGACGTACGGTAATCATTGTAGAGGATGTTGTGGACAGCGGAAATACTATTGTGCAATTATACAAAGATTTACAGGCCCGCAATCCCAAGCAGATAAAGATCTGCACCCTTTTATACAAGCCTCAGGCTTATAAAGAATCAATCTCCATAGATTATGTATGCATGGAAATCCCCAACGATTTTGTTGTGGGCTACGGGCTGGATTATGATAATCTTGGAAGACAATATAAAGATATTTACGTAATAGACTGATGATGATCAATATAATCATTGCCGGGCCTCCGGGATCGGGCAAAGGCACACAGGCCAAAGAAATGGTAGAAGCATTCGGTTTTGTTCACCTTTCAACAGGTGATATGCTTCGCCGCGAAATCCAGGCTCAATCTGAACTGGGAAAGGAAGTTGAAGCCATCATGGCAAGAGGAGACCTGGTTTCCGATGAGATTGTGATCCGGCTTATTTCAGAAAATGTAAAAAACAACCCCGGTGCCAAAGGGTTCCTGTATGACGGATTCCCCCGTACCATTGCGCAGGCAGAGGCTCTGGATACCTTCCTGAACAAACTGGGACATCCTCTTGATCTTATGCTGGTACTGGATGTCGACGACAAGTTATGCGAAGAGCGTCTTTTAAGAAGGGCTGCCATAGAAAACAGGGCCGACGACATGGATGCCGGCCGTGTTCGTCACCGGCTTGCAACCTATCACGCGCAAACAGAGCCACTTATTGAACATTATAAACAACTGGGTAAATGCTGTCATGTGGAAGGAGCCACCGGTGTTGAAACCACATTTAAGCAAATTAAGGAATGTCTGAATCCAATTTTGTAGATTATGTAAAAATTTTCTGCGCATCCGGTAACGGCGGCGCCGGTGCCATGCATCTGATGAGGGCCAAGTACGTTCCCAAAGGCGGTCCGGACGGAGGCGATGGCGGACGAGGCGGTCATGTGATCCTGCGAACCGACCCCCAGTATTGGACTCTCATACATCTGAAATACAAAAAGCACGTACGGGCCGAGCACGGTGAAAAGGGCGGAGGTAATCTCACTCACGGCTCCAATGGAAAGGACGTGTATCTGAATGTTCCCCTGGGAACCATTGTTAAAAATGCAGAAGACGAATCCATCCTGTGCGAACTGACCCAGCCCGGACAGGAATTCATTCTGTGCCCGGGCGGAAGAGGAGGACTCGGGAATAACCATTTCAAATCGCCCACAAACCAGACACCGCGTTATGCCCAGCCGGGCGAAGCGGGAACGGAAGGCTGGTTTGTTCTGGAACTGAAACTTCTTGCCGATGTAGGTCTGGTGGGCTTTCCGAATGCAGGCAAATCCACTTTGCTTTCCAGCGTGTCTGCCGCCAGACCCAAAATAGCCGATTATCCTTTCACCACACTGGTACCTCAACTGGGCATAGTGGCCTGCCACGACGATAAATCGTTCGTGATGGCGGACATCCCAGGTATTATTGAAGGTGCACACGAGGGAAAAGGCCTTGGTCTGAGATTCCTGAAGCACATTGAGCGAAATTCGGTTCTCCTGTTCATGGTCCCCTCAGACAGTCCCGACATTGCAGCCGAATACAAGGTGCTGCTCAAAGAACTGAAACTATATAAGAACGAATTGCTTGACAAGCAGCGTATCCTTGCCGTAACCAAAGCCGACCTGCTGGACGGTCAGAGCGAAAAGTCACTCAGGCGCCATTTTCCCCGTACACTTCCCGTTATCCTTATCTCGTCAGTTACCGGAAGAGGAATTCCTGAACTCAAAGACCTGCTATGGAACGCCTTGTGGACTCAATAGTCAGTCTGGACGAAAAATTGTTTTTCATACTCAACGGGGCACACTGCAATGCACTGGATCCGGTGATGAAATTGTTTTCCAACATACCCGTCTGGATTCCTCTGTACGTATTGATTGCCATAGGCTTTTTCTATAAGAAAGACTGGAGACCGGGCCTGGTGGCCCTGAGCGGATTACTGCTCACCTTTCTCCTTACCGACCAGATTTCATCGAATATTATCAAGGACACCGTTCAGAGACTGCGCCCTTCACATATTCCCGAATGGGAAGGCACCATCCGGTTACTGGAAAGCAAAGGAGGGCTGTATTCGTTTGTTTCTTCCCATGCAGCCAATACATTCGGGCTGGCCTGCTTCACCAGTCTTATTTTCAGGAAACGCTGGTATTCCATACTTATATGTTGCTGGGCCATTCTTGTATCCTACAGCAGGATTTATGTCGGTAAACACTTCCCGCTCGATGTAATTTGCGGTATGCTGCTGGGAGCAGTGGTCGGCTGGCTTGTTTACCTGTTATACAAAAAGATTATCACACGATTTTTATCTTCGCGAACATGCGCTGCCTCATAGACTCTACCCTTGATCCTTACTGGAACCTTGCCGTGGAAGAATTTCTGCTTACGCAGACCGCTCAGCCCGTATTCCGTTTGTGGAGAAATTCACCGGCCATTATTGTTGGCCGGAATCAAAACACACTGGCCGAGATCAACGCCGGTTACGTAACAGCGCATCATATACCGGTAATCAGGAGACTCAGCGGAGGCGGAGCCGTGTTTCATGACCTGGGAAACATTAATTTCACATTTGTTGATGATTGTCCGCCAGGCACCGACACCTCTGCCCTTTTCGCTTTCTTTACCAGGCCCGTTCTCGATTTTCTTGCTACTCTGGGAATCAATGCCTGTCTGGAAGGACGTAACGATCTTGTGATCGGGGGACGCAAGTTTTCCGGCAATGCAATTGCCATATACAAAAACCGTATCCTGATGCACGGCACTTTATTGTATAACGCCTCGGTGACAGATATCGGGCAAGCCCTCAGAGCAAAAGAAAGGGAAGAAAAACCACGGGAAGACGCAGTCATTGAAGGAAGAGCGGTAGCAAGCCGGCCGAGAACCGTCTGCAATATTTCTGAATACCTGTCCGAGCCACTCCCCATCGAAACTTTTCTGGACAGACTCAGGCATTTCATAACCGGGCAGGATAATAAAGAATACAAGTCCACTCCCTATAACATGCGTGAACTGGAGGCAATAGATACGCTTTGCCGGGAAAAATACCGTACTTATGAATGGAACTACGGAAAGTCCCCTGCATATAACTACGTCCGGAAAGCCCGTTTTCCCGGGGGCAATATAGAAGTGAACCTAAATGTCGATAAGGGAATCATCACATTGGCCCGCATTTAC
Source organism: uncultured Muribaculaceae bacterium (assembly GCA_964600385.1). GTDB lineage: Bacteria > Bacteroidota > Bacteroidia > Bacteroidales > UBA932 > DMER64. The sequence goes on along the minus strand of CAZRJC010000006.1, from coordinate 53,358 downwards.
GGAGACTATTTTTCAATGGCCCCAACACAGGAAGTGGAGGCCGCCCTTACAGGATGCCCCCACTCTTTAGAAGCCATTACCGAAAAATTGTCGGGATTCAGGCTTGATTCCTACTTCGGGAATATTGCTCCCGATGCATTCATATCGCTGTTACTTGGCTGATTGTGCAGCCAGAAGCTCCAGCATCTTAATGGCACATAATGCGACGGGAGTCCCCGGACCGAAAACGGCCACTGCTCCTGCATCATAAAGTGCCTGATAATCCTGGGCAGGTATAACGCCTCCCACAATCACCAGAATATCTTCTCTTCCCAGCTTTTTAAGGGCATCCACCACTTGCGGCACAAGGGTTTTGTGGCCCGCTGCAAGAGAGGACACGCCTATTATGTGCACGTCGTTCTCTACCGCCTGTTTAGCAGCTTCTTCGGGGGTCTGGAACAAGGGCCCCATATCAACGTCAAAGCCAATATCGGCATATCCGGTTGCCACAACCTTGGCTCCGCGGTCATGTCCGTCCTGCCCGAGTTTTGCAACCATTATACGAGGCTGGCGACCTTCTCTTGAAGCAAATTCCGCAGCCATTGCCCTGGCTTTGTTGAAATCGGAATCTTCCTTCACCTCAGATGAGTATACTCCTGTGTTCATACGTATTACTGCTTTATAACGTCCAACAACTTTTTCGCAGGCATCCGATATCTCGCCCAGTGTGGCACGGTGCTTTGCGGCTTCTATGGCAAGAGCCAGCAGATTTCCCGTTCCTGTCTGTACTGCGTGGGTAATGGCATTAAGACACTCTTCCACTTTTTGTTGGTTGCGGTTAGCCCTGAGTTCCTGCAGGCGAGCCACCTGAGACAGGCGTACCTTGGTGTTGTCGACGTCTAGTATTTCAATGGGATCTTCTTTATCCAAACGGTACTTATTCACTCCAACCACGGTTTCGGCTCCCGAGTCTATCCGTGCCTGTGTACGGGCAGCGGCTTCTTCTATCCTGAGTTTGGGAATACCTGTTTCAATAGCCTTGGCCATGCCGCCCAGGCCTTCCACTTCCCGGATAAGTTCCCAGGCTTTGTGAGCCATTTCGTTGGTAAGGTTTTCTACATAATAGGAACCTGCCCAGGGATCTATACCCCGGCAGACCTGTGTCTCTTCCTGGATATATATTTGGGTGTTCCGGGCTATGCGTGCCGAGAAGTCGGTGGGCAAGGCAATGGCCTCGTCCAGTGCGTTGGTGTGCAGGCTCTGAGTATGGCCCAATGCTGCCGCCATGGCTTCTATACAGGTCCTGGATACGTTATTGAAAGGATCCTGTTCGGTAAGCGACCAGCCCGATGTCTGGCAGTGCGTCCTCAGCGAAAGTGATTTTGGATTTTTAGGATTGAATCCGTTGACCAGTTTGGCCCATATCATGCGGGCTGCCCGCATTTTGGCAATTTCCTTAAAGTGGTCCATGCCTATGGCCCAGAAGAACGACAACCTGGGAGCAAAATCATCTACGCTCATTCCGGCATTCACTCCGGTTCTGAGATACTCCAGACCATCTGCCAAAGTATATGCCATTTCAATTTCACTCGTTGCTCCGGCTTCCTGCATATGATAGCCCGATATGGAAATAGAGTTGAATTTTGGCATGTTACGGGCGGTATAGGAGAAAATATCACCTATGATACGCATGGAAAATTCCGGCGGATAGATATAGGTGTTCCGCACCATGAATTCTTTAAGGATATCATTCTGTATGGTTCCTGTCAGTTCTTCCAACGTAGCTCCCTGCTCGAGTCCGGCAACAATATAGAAGGCCAGGACAGGCAATACGGCTCCGTTCATGGTCATGGAAACGGACATTTTGTTCAGGGGAATCTGGTCGAACAACACTTTCATGTCTTCCACAGAGCAAATGCTTACACCGGCTTTCCCCACGTCGCCTACAACACGGGGATGGTCTGCATCGTATCCGCGATGGGTCGCCAGGTCAAAGGCAACAGACAGTCCTTTCTGTCCGGCTGCCAGGTTCCTGCGGTAAAACGCGTTCGATTCTTCCGCCGTGGAGAATCCGGCATACTGACGGATGGTCCAGGGTTTCTGTACGTACATTGTGCTGTAGGGGCCTCTCAGGAAAGGAGGAATACCCGCCGCATATTCCAGATGCTCCATATTTGACAAATCGGCGGCTGTATAATATGTTTTCATATTCCTAATTCTTGTTGGTATTGTGAAAGCGTTTCAAGAACATTGCTCCTGACACTTATGAAATGGGTAATTCCTTTGGCTGTGAGTTCTTCCTTGCAGGCAGGTTCTCCCGCGACCACCAATATAGCCTTGTTTCCGAGCCCTTCTGCAATCTGAGGAACTGCCAGGGCATATTCCTCGTCCGAAGAGCAGGCAACCACTATCTGAGCCCCCGATGCCAAGGCAGCCCGGACTCCTTCTTCAATGGAAGCAAACTTATTATTGTCTATGGTCTCAATTCCGGCCACAGCAAAGAAATTAGAGGCAAACTGTGCCCTAGCCCGGCACATGGCCAGGTTCCCGAAAGTGAGCATAAAGGCTTTCGGATTCAATCCTGAAAGCTCGGTCCTGAACCTCATTTTTTCAAAAGCGGAAGCACCGCGTGCCGTTTTCTCCAGTATTTCCATGGAAAGCCCGTCGGGTGCCTTCCCTGTAAAGTCCGGATACTGGTTTACTCCTAACAATATCTCCTTTCTTGTAGCTATGTTACGCATGCGCAGAGCGGCCGTTTCTTCAACAAGCGACGATATCCATCCCGATTGGCAGGTGATGGTGTATCCGCCCCTTTCAAGGGTCTGGGAGAACAATTCCTTTGCTGCTCCATAAATCAACGCCGTCAGATTCTCTACATAGTATGAACCGGCAGCGGGATCTGCCACTTTATTGAAATGTGCTTCTTCTTTAAGAATGATCTGAATGTTCCTGGCAAGACGCCGGCTGAACTGATCGGATTCACCGAGAGCCCTGTCAAATGGAAGGACTTCGAGTGAATCCACTCCGGCTATGGCTGCAGACATTGCCTGGGTAGTTCCGCGCAACAGGTTGACATACATATCATATATCGTTTGGTTCCACGGACTGGTGACTGCATGTACACGCATCCGGCAAGCATCGGGACAGGCTACCCCCATTTCCTTGAGCTGTAATGCCCAAAACATGCGTCCTGCACGGAATTTGGCTATTTCCATAAAATAGTTGGAGCCCACTGCAAAATTGAACTGAATGGCAGCGGCAGTCACTGAAGGATCCACCCCTTTTGCCGATAAACGCTGCAAGTACTCTCTGGCAAGGGCCAGAGAAAAAGCCAGCTCCTGCACAATGCCCGACCCCTTTTCATGAATGGCATATCCGGAAACAGAGATTATGCGCACCAGAGGGTATTTTTCTACTTTCTTTATGCATGCTGCCAACAGGGACAGATTGTCTTCCAAAGACGTATTTCCAGCCACAGGGCGTCCAAGGGGATCAAAATCAAAGCGGGCTTTTACTTGTCCGGGATCTATCTTATTATCCTCCGCGTATTTAAGGAAGGCATCCAGAATATCGGTACGTGAAGCACCGCAATGTTCAAAAGAGATCTCAACAGCAGGAAGGTAAATACCATTAAGTAAAACCTTTATGTCATCATAAGAAACAGTGCAATCTTCATTGAACCGGAATCCGACGGATTCCAGACCGCGGTCAAGGGCGGAAAGGGCTTCCTGATTAGCCTGAGCATAACGTCCCGTTGCATGGAACGTTTGGTGGATTAACCAGTCATTTACGGTTCTTGTCCCCCTTAAGAAAGGAAACTCACCGGGTAGTGTGTTCAAATAGGGAAGATCTTTCAGGTCTTCCATTCTGTAATAGGGCCGAACGGAAAAGCCTTCAAGTGTTTTCCATACCAGTTTCTTCTCATAATCGGCACCTTTCAGGTCCCGGTTAATCTGGGTTTCCCACTCTTGAGTAGAAACAGGAGGAAATTCGGTAAACAATTTCTCTGTCATAATATATTTGTGGTAAAGATTATTCTATACAATCAAGCACCTGACTGTCTGCAATCGAGGGCACAGTTACTTTCAGCAAAGGTTGTGCTTCCATAGCCCTTTTAATGGCTGTCAGCGCCCCGGAATTCCTGGCCCAGGCACGTCGTGCTATGCCATTGTTCACATCCCAGAAAAGCATGTTCCGTATCCGTTTATCGGCCTCGGGGCTACCATCAATGACCATTCCAAAGCCACCGTTTATCACCTCGCCCCAGCCCACGCCGCCGCCGTTGTGCAGCGAAACCCAGGTTGCTCCTCTGAAGGCGTCGCCAATGACATTCTGTACGGCCATGTCTGCCGTAAAAGAAGATCCGTCATAAATATTGGATGTTTCCCTGTAGGGCGAGTCGGTACCCGAGACATCGTGGTGGTCGCGTCCAAGCACGATAGGTGCTTTTATCCGGCCTTCCCGTATGGCTTCATTCATTCTCAGAGCAATCTCAATCCGGCCCTGCGCATCGGCATAAAGAATCCGGGCCTGCGAACCCACAACAAGGTTGTTCTTACCTGCTTCCTTTATCCAGTGTATGTTATCTTTTAACTGATCCTGGATTTCAGTTGGTGCCTCTTTCAACAGTTCTTCGAGCACCCCGGCTGCAATGCGATCCGTTTCGGTCAAATCTTCAGGCAGCGACGAAGTACATACCCAGCGGTAAGGGCCAAAGCCGTAATCGAAATACAGCGGGCCCATAATATCCTGTACATAAGAAGGGTAACGGAACGTGCCGTCTTGTTTCATAAGATCTGCCCCGGCTCTTGAAGCTTCCAGCAAAAAGGCATTTCCGTAGTCAAAAAAATACATTCCCCGGGAAGTAAGTTTATTTATGGCACTTACCTGCCGGCGCAAACTTTCCTGAACAGCCGCTTTAAAAGCCCCGGGATTCTCCGTCATCATACGGTTGGATTCTTCAAAAGAAATCCCTGTCGGGTAATAGCCTCCAGCCCAGGGATTGTGCAAACTGGTCTGGTCCGAGCCAAGATCCACTGTGATATCGCTTTCGGCCAGTTTCTCCCATAGATCCACAACGTTTCCGGAATAGGCCAGCGAAACCGCCTCTCCGTTATTCTTAGCTCTCTTGATACGTTCCATTAACAGTTCAAGATCTTCAAATACTTCATCCACCCAGCCCTGTTCGTAACGTTTGCGGGTAGCTTTCGGATTGATCTCGGCAATCACACCCACAACACCGGCAATCCGGGCTGCTTTGGGCTGGGCACCGGACATGCCTCCCAGACCGCTTGAGACAAAGAGTTTCCCCTTGGTTCCTGGGGCCCCGTGCATGCGGGCAGCATTCAAAACAGTAATTGTGGTGCCGTGGACTATTCCCTGAGGACCTATATACATGAACGAGCCTGCCGTCATCTGACCATACTGCGACACACCCATGGCGTTGAATTTTTCCCAATGGTCCGGAGACGAATAATTGGGGATAACCATGCCGTTGGTGATGATCAGCCTGGGAGCCTGTCCGGAAGAAGGAAAAAGGCCCAGGGGATGACCGGAATACATTACAAGCGTTTGCTCGTCGGTCATTTCTGAAAGGTATTGCATGCAAAGCCTGTATTGCGCCCAGTTCTGAAAAACAGCCCCGTTTCCCCCGTAGGTGATAAGTTCGTGGGGATGTTGAGCTACCGCAACGTCCAGGTTGTTGTTGATCATGAGCATAATAGCCGCGGCTTCCACACAGCGGGCAGGATACTTGTCTATGCTCCCGGCAGAAAGATTTTCCTCAGGTCTGTACCGGTACATATAAATACGACCGTATTTTTTTAATTCTTCAGCAAATTCAGGCGCAAGGACAGGATGTTGCTCCTTTGGAAAATAACGGAGCGCATTGGCCAGGGCAAGTTTCTTTTCTTCTATGGTAAGAATATCTTTTCTTTTGGGCGCATGACTGATCCCGTGATCGAATGGCCGTGCACCGGGGATTAGCTGTGGAATGGCTTCTATATGCATATATTTCTGATATTTTCAAAAATTTGCCCACAAATATAGGCTTTAAGCTTTGATTTACCATTTTTTTATCTACTTTTGCACCCCGTAACAAAAGGAGGTGTCTGTATATATGATTATTGTACCAATAAAAGAAGGCGAAAACATTGAACGCGCTTTAAAGAAATTTAAACGTAAATTCGAGAAAACCGGGATCGTTCGTGAACTCCGCAGCCGCCAGACTTTTGATAAACCTTCTGTCAAAAAGAGAGATCAAAAAAAGAAAGCCATATATAAACAACATATGCAAATAAACGAGGAATAATCCTCGTTTTTTTTTATATTTGCATATGGTGGAACGGGAAAAATTCATAGAATTCCTGAAAGTTCAGAAACGCTATTCTCCACGCACGCTCGTGATTTACAATCAGGCGATTTCTGACTTTTACAACTATATTGACCTGCCCGAAACCGAAAGCCCCATGCAACAGGTCACTCTTTCCGAACTTCGCTCCTACACCGGCTCACTTCTCGAGAAAGGCTTAAAACCGGCTACCGTATATCAACGGCTTTCGGCATTGAGTTCATTCTGCAATTACCTGGTCAGGACCGGACGGCTGGAAGACAATCCCCTTAAACTGCTCATCCGACCAAAGAAGGCACAACGGCTTCCCGAGTTTTATACCGAGTCCTGCCTGAATGACTGGCTGGACAGGAACACGGAAAACCGTTCACAGGCAGACATGATGGTTTATGTATTGTATTCAACCGGAATAAGGCGTGCCGAGCTGGCCGGCATTACATTAAAAGATCTGGACACTTCACGTAATATCCTGCGCGTGACAGGCAAGGGGAACAAAGAACGGGACATCCCTCTAAGCGTTTCTCTGGTCCGGGATTTGCAGTCATATATCAAAGAAAGAAAGGTGGATTCACCGTGGCTCTTTTGCCGTAAGGACGGGAGCCCTCTGCCACTGACAACAATAAGCAAAATGGTCCATTCCCAGTTATCTCTCGCCCCGGGTTTCACAGGAAAGAAATCGCCCCATGTGTTACGTCACTCACTGGCGACTCATCTGCTGAACAGAGGTGCAGATCTTAACTGTATAAAAGAATTGCTTGGCCATTCTTCCCTCGCAGCAACGCAGGTATATACACACAACTCATTTGAGATCCTAAAAAAAACATACGAAAAAGCACATCCCCGGGCCTGACAAAGGCCCAAAATAGCATTATTTAATAAAAAATGGAGGTTTATTATGGACATTAGAGTGGAATCCGTGAAATTTAATGCCGACAAAAAATTGCTTGATTTTATTGACGAGAAAGTTGGCAAACTTGACAAATTCTTTGATGCCATTATTGGGATTGAAGTGATTCTATCATTAGTTCCGGGACCGGAGAACAAAAAAGCCACTATCAGGGTTAAAGTACCCGGAAGCGAACTTATCGCGGAAAGGAATTGTACCACTTTCGAAGAAGCCATTCTGACCGGAGTCGATGTCCTCAAGGAGAACCTGAAGAAAGCCAAAGAAAAAATGCGCGGAGTATAACAGGAGTATAACAGAAAAGGCGTCTGAAAAGACGCCTTTTCTGTTTAATATAAATTAGTGTTTACTTCATGGTACCTCCGGCAATATCCAGTAATTCGTTTGTAATGGCCTGCTGACGGCTCTTGTTGTACTGGACGGTCAGATCATCAATAAGATCATCTGCATTGTCTGTAGCAATCTTCATCGCCATGGTACGCGCCGCATGTTCAGAAGCGTTGGAATCCAGAATAGATCTGAAAAGCTGAAAACGCAATACATTGGGCAGCAGATAGTCTATCAGTTCCTGCCTGGATGGTTCCAGGAGATATCCACAGTAATATTCAGGATCCTGTTCCTGAGGTGAAAAAGTTTCCTGAGGCACAACCAGTCCCCCTTTGCCTTTTAATTCGCGCCCATAGGAAGGATTGGTCTCCTTGACGCTCTCATAGTCAAACGGGAGAAACCGTTCTCTTCTTAATTGTTGTACCCCTATATTTTTAAAATGGTGATAGAGCAACTCCACTTTATCTACCGAGCCCCTCATATATTCTATGCCCAGTTTTCTTGAAAGACGGGAACACGACTCGTATGTAGGATCAGTAGCCATATCTATGAAATACTGGCAGACATTGCATCCGGTAGAAAGCGCCACATTGGCAATTTTTTGCCCAATAGGATAAATGGTAATGTCGGACAGCGAAATATGTTCATATTCCTTTAAAACGGAATAGAGGTATTTCTCCATGTGTTCGTTATAGGCTCCGCAAAGACCTGTGTTGGAAGCAATCACAATGATTGCGACCTTTTTGATATCCCTTAACTGAACATAGGGAGATTGCCTGAGAGGCACAAGTCCTCCGGGATAACCGTGTGAATGAAGGTATTTCTCTTCATGAATAAATGAAACCAGCATATAATGCAGACGTTCTTCATAAGGCAACATATCGGTAAGGGCCGTCTGTGCCTGATGCAATTTGGCAGAGGAGACCATCTGCATGGCAGAGGTGATCTTCCGGGTGCTTTTTATGGAATTGATCCGTCTTTTAACTTCTTTAAGCGATGACATACGCTTACGGTTTAATCTGCAATGCTACTTGTTTTAACGTACTCATGATATCGTTGTCAATGATACCCTGTTTGAGTTTATCCAGGACTTCCCTGCGGTAGGTTGTCTCGAGCGTCTGGAGAAATAATTCTTCGAAAATCCGGATTTTGTCCAGGGGAATCTTTTTCAGGAGCCCATGCGTACCACAGAACAGAATGGCAATCTGATGCTCAACCGGCATGGGATTGAACTGCTTCTGTACCAAAAGCTTTGTATTCTTCTGTCCTTTATCGATAACCTGAGCCGTAACAGGATCCATATCGCCTCCGAATTGTGAAAAAGCCTCCAGTTCCCGGAATTGCGCCTGATCAATCTTTAGCGTCCCGGCCACTTTCTTCATGGCTTTCAACTGGGCATTACCCCCTACGCGAGATACAGAAATACCCACATTAATTGCAGGCCTGTTGCCCTGATTGAATAAATCAGTATCGAGGAAAATTTGTCCGTCTGTGATTGAGATCACGTTAGTGGGAATGTATGCCGAGACGTCACCTGCCTGTGTTTCAATCACCGGCAGTGCGGTAAGCGAACCTCCTCCCCTGACTTTCCCCTTAAGGGATTCCGGGAGGTCGTTCATTTGGGAGGCCACCTCGTCCTGTTGGATGATTTTGGCGGCTCTTTCCAAAAGTCTGGAGTGAAGGTAGAACACATCACCAGGATAAGCTTCACGTCCGGAAGGCCGTCGAAGGATCAGTGACACTTCACGGTAAGCCACAGCCTGTTTGGACAGGTCGTCGTAAACCACAAGCGCATGACGTCCCGTATCACGGAAATACTCCCCTATGGCGGCTCCGGCAAAAGGAGCAAAATACTGAAGCGCGGCGGGATCAGCTGCCGTAGCGGCTATAATAACGGTATATTCCATGGCTCCGTACGTTTCCAGCTCGTTCACAATGGAAGCGATTGTAGAACCTTTTTGCCCAATGGCTACATAGATGCAATACACCGGTTTCCCTTCCAGGTAATTCTTTCTTTGGTTAACAATGGTGTCCAGGGCAATGGATGTCTTTCCCGTCTGCCGGTCACCTATTATCAGTTCACGCTGTCCCCTCCCAATGGGAATCATGGCATCTATTGCTTTAATTCCTGTCTGAAGCGGCTCCGTCACAGGCTGCCTGAATATGACACCTGGCGCTTTCCGCTCAAGGGGCATTTCAATACTCTCCGCTCCAATTATGCCTTTCCCGTCAATAGGTTCTCCCAGGGGGTTTATCACCCGCCCCATCATTTTTTCACTTACGGATATTCCGGCTATACGGCCGGTACGCTTTACGGTATCTCCTTCTTTAATGAGATCCGTTGCGCCAAGCAACACAGCTCCCACGTTATCTTCTTCGAGGTTCATGACAATGGCTTTCATACCATTGTCAAACTCCAACAGTTCATTCGCCTCGGCATGGAACAATCCGTAAATACGGACCACACCGTCGCTCACCTGGAGAACAAAACCTTTTTCCTCAAATTCCACACTGTTGTCCAGCCCTGCCAGTTGCATCCGCAACACTTCGGAGACTTCTGCCGGTTTAATGATCTCTGACATATTTATCTTCCTTTATTTAACAATTCCCAATACCTTCCGAACCTTTTTCAAACGGGCTGCCACCGAGGCATCCAAAATATTCATATCTATCTCCAGGGTAAATCCTCCTATGATCGCCGGATCCTGCCTTACCTCCAATTCCACATCACGGGCTCCGTCGCGGGCAATCAGCTGTTTTAACCGGGCGGTAACCTGCTCATCAACAGGAACTGCCGTTGTGAGTACTCCGCACACCATGCGGTTTGCTTTCCTGAACAGGTCCATATACTGAAAACATACAGAACACATTAAGTCCTCACGTTTTCGCACCAAAACAAGTTCAAAGAACCGGGAAAGGATTTCACCGGCGGCATCTTCATTTCCCTGGTCAGCCAAAGAGGCCTGTAATAGCAGAGCAATCCGCTGTGAAGACGGAATAACCCTGTTTTCAACTGTCTTTTTCAAGTTGGGCAATTGCAGGTAATGATCGGCCAGGATCTTCATCCTGAGATATACGCTGTGTGCTTCGCCCTTTGTATTGGCAAAATCCAGCAAAGCACGCGCATACCTGGCAGCAATAAGACCTGTATTCATAGTATACTACGCCCTTGGTTTAACAGTATCATCAATCAGCCGGTTAATCAGATCGGTTTGTTTGGCTCCGGAATCCAGTTGCTGACGAAGGATTTTCTCGGCCACGTCAACGGAAAGGGATGCTACGTAAATCCGCAACTCCTGCATGGCGGCTTCCTTTTCCTCAGTAATCCGGGTTCTGGCCTGTCCCAGCATCTTCCGGCCTTCGGCAGCCGCAGTCTCTCTCGCCTCATTTATTATTTGATTGCGTAATTCAGCCGTCTGTGCCATCATCTTTGCTTGTTCATCCTGAGCTGCCTGTAGCAATTCGTCACCTTGTTGCTTAAAAGTGGCCAAAAGCTTGCGGGCTTCGGCTGCTTCGGCCAAAGCCTTTTCTATCCTTTCTTTACGCCGTTCCACCATGCCGGTGATAACAGGCCAGCCAAATTTGGCCAGGATAAAGAAAAGAATCGCAAACGATATGAACATCCAGAACAACAGTCCTGAATCCGGTATCATCAGGTCCATAACGGCAGATCGGCTAAAGGGCTACCAAAAGACAAACAATGATGGCAAAAAGAGAAACACCTTCCACCAAAGCACCAATGATGATCATAGACATACGGATACCGTCCGCAGCTTCTGGCTGACGGGCAATAGCTTCCATAGCAGAGCTACCAATCTTGCTAATACCATAAGAAGCACCAACCACGACAATGGCTGCAGCCAGGACGGCACCTATTTTGGCAAAATCTGCACCGGCAACTGTTGCCTGTAACATAGTAAAAAGTAACATAAAGATAAAATTTTATAAGTTGTTAATTATTAAGTTTTTATTTAGTAATTTTCACCGATTTTTCTCCGTGATGCTCCTGACGGGACATACCAATGAATACAGCCGAGAGCATGGTAAATACATAAGCCTGGATATAGGCTACCAGTAATTCCAGACACAACATGAAAACGGAAAACAAAACCGAGACTACCGACATTGAGCCGTTAATAACCGGCCCCATGGCAACGGTCAGAAAAATAAGAGAAGATAGTGCCAGTATTATGCAATGCCCTGCAAAAATATTCGCAAAAAGACGAATGGTAAGGGCCATTGGTTTAGTAAGGATTCCAAAAAACTCAATAAGTGGCATTATGGGAAGCGGAGCTTTAAGGAATACCGGAACATCGGGCCACAGGATATCTTTCCAGTAAGCCTTGTTTCCGAAAACATTCACAGCAATGAAAGTACAAAGTGCCAAAACAAGTGTAACGGCTATATTTCCGGTAAGGTTTGCACCCTCGGGGAAAATGGGGATCAGTCCAAGAACATTGTTAAAGAAAATAAAAAAGAAGGCGGTCAGCAGGTAAGGGGCATATCTTCTGTAATCTTTCCCAATGCATTTCTTGATGATGCTATCGTGCACATCCATAATGAACAGTTCCATAAATCCTTTAAAGCCCCCGGGCACTTCGTCTTCTGTTCCCCCGGCATCTCTTTTCTTATACCATGCCGCTGTACTCAGGACAATCCATATCATCAGTCCACAGGCAACAAGCAGGGCCAGAACGTCCTTTGTTATGGAAATATCAAAGGGACGCACCTCTTTACCGGCCGAGTTCCGCTCCACGATCTTGCCTTCGGAAATTCCTTCAGAAGCATAATAAAAACCCTTGTACTCAGGCTGCTCCTCCAACCGGGACGACATGAATACAAACCATCCCCTTTCACGGCTGCGAACAATAACGGGAAGATGCAGCACAATCTCTTTCTCGCCTACGGTAAAGAAATGCCATTCATAGGTATCCTTCAGATGCCCCATGATAAGCTCTTTCACATCTACTGGAGGTCTCTCTTTCTTTTCCCCTGCGAGCAAAGATTGCCCGGAGACAAGAAAAAGGCATAAAAGCACCCATGCATATATTCTACTCGCCCTTCGCATCTTTTTTCTTTACAATCTTTGATACAAAAACAATTTCAATGACCGAATATATCATATACATCATCATAAAGCTTACTATAAAAGAGGCCCTGGGAGGCTGTGCCATTTTAATGAGTAGTATGAGTACAGTCAATACAATACCCCAGCGTATGAGACGTTGTATTAGCATTGTGTTAAGCACTTTGTGCCCGTTACCGCCTCTCTTGTGCAGCAGAAAGATCTCCAGCAAACCAATCAAAAGGAAGGTCCCCGGGATGACTGGATAAGCAGCAAACCACCACTGTGGAATAAAATAATATATGAGTAATCCCCATCCACCGCCTATGGCCAATATGAATATGATAAGTATCAGTAAAAATTTCTTTTTCATCACACTTTTACACAGGCATAGGCCCTGTTGTCTTTAACCTGCACAAATCCGGTAATCACAGGAATCTTTCCCTCCCCCTGCTGGTTTTCATAAGATATTATTCCTTTATCGAGTAAAGCCATTATAGGGGCATGGTTCTTCAGGATCACAAAAGGACTTTCTTTTCCGGGAAATCTCACTAAAGATACATTTCCCTGAAAAATCACCTTTTTCGGAGAGATCACCTGAAGATATATCTCATCAGTTTTCATTCTGATTCAGCAGTTTTTTACCTTTTTCAATGGCATCCTCAATGGTTCCTACATTAAGAAACGCGTTCTCGGGCAGATAGTCCACTTCACCGTCTATGATCATATTAAATCCTTTAATACAATCTTCTATTGAAACCATCACGCCTGGTACGCCTGTAAATTGTTCGGCAACGGTAAAAGGCTGCGAAAGGAATCGCTGCACACGTCTTGCCCTGTTTACCGTAACGCGGTCTTCTTCCGATAATTCTTCTATTCCCAGGATAGAAATGATATCCTGTAGTTCCTTGTTGCGCTGCAGGATCTGCTTAACCCGCTGAGCCGTTTTATAATGTTCTTCCCCAACAATCAGCGGATCCAGGATACGTGAAGTGGATTCAAGGGGATCAACGGCAGGGTAAATACCCATTTCAGTAATTTTTCTTGACAAAACGGTTGTGGCATCCAGGTGACTGAAAGTAGTGGCAGGTGCCGGGTCTGTCAGGTCGTCCGCAGGCACATATACTGCCTGTACAGAAGTAATGGATCCGTGTTTCGTGGAAGTGATCCGTTCCTGCATGACACCCATTTCGGTGGCCAGAGTGGGCTGATATCCCACGGCAGAAGGCATGCGCCCCAGCAGTGCAGACACTTCCGATCCGGCCTGAGTGAAACGGAAAATATTATCAATAAAAAGCAGAATATCTTTAGATTCATTACCGCTGTCACGGATAGCTTCAGCCACGGTCAGTCCGCTCAATGCCACGGAAGCACGCGCTCCCGGGGGTTCATTCATCTGTCCGAACACTAGCGTTGCCTGGGATTTGGCCACCTCGTCGTAATCGACTTTGGACAAGTCCCAGTGCCCGGCCTCCATGCTTTTCTTAAACTCGTCGCCGTAACGGATTACTCCGGATTCTATCATCTCCCTTAACAAGTCGTTCCCTTCACGGGTCCTTTCGCCTACTCCGGCAAAAACTGAAAATCCGTTGTGTTTTTTGGCAATATTATTGATCAGCTCCATGATAATCACGGTTTTACCAACACCTGCCCCGCCAAAAAGACCTATCTTACCGCCTTTCAAATAAGGTTCAAGCAAGTCAATTACTTTTATACCCGTGAACAACACTTCCCTTGAAGTAGTCAGATCTTCGAATTTGGGAGGTTCCCTGTGAATGGGACATGCACCTGTATCCTTACTCAGCGGGCGCATACCGTCAATGGCTTCTCCGGTCACATTCATAAGCCGGCCTCTCACCGGTTCCCCGCTAGGCATGGTAATGCATTTTCCGGTAACTTTTACCGGTACACCGCGTGAAAGTCCGTCGGTGGCATCCATTGCTACAGCACGAACCGTATTATCTCCCAGATGCTGTTGCACTTCAACAACCAAAACCCGACCGTCCGGACGGGGAATTTCCAAAGCCTCGTGTATGGCCGGTAAAATGATTCTGCCATTTTGCCCTGCCTGAAAAACGACATCCACAACAGGCCCAATTATTTGTGATACATGCCCTTCAATTCTTGACATACCTATTTATAATGTAAAATGGACTGCAAAGATAGTATATCTTTTATGACCATCAAGAAATTTGCACTCGGCCCACTTTTTTTTATCTTTGTGCCCCGTATGCCTAATCCTGCCAATACTTATACAGAAGAGAATTTCCAGACACTGGAGTGGAATAAGCACATTCGCCTGCGCCCTGGAATGTATATAGGAAAATCCGGAGACGGGAGCACTCCCGATGACGGCCTGTATGTACTTATCAAAGAAGTCATAGATAATTCAATTGATGAATTTGCCATGGGTAACGGCCGGTGTATTACCGTTACCATAGAGAATTACCTGATTTCCGTCAGGGATTACGGACGTGGCATACCTTTCGGTAAGGTTATCGATTCCGCCAACAAGATGAATACAGGGGCCAAGTACGACAATGAGGCTTTCCAGAAATCCGTAGGTCTTAACGGTGTTGGTCTGAAGGCTGTAAATGCCATGTCCACATCGTTTTACATAGAATCGTTCCGCGACGGTAAAAGCAAATATGGACGGTTTTCCAAGGGGATTCTCCTGGAAGAAGGAGAAAAAGAAATCCCTTCCGAAAAGAACGGTACGCTGGTCAGTTTTTCTCCCGATCCGGAACTGTTTCCCAAATATACCATTCATGCAGAATTCATTGAGCAGATGCTCAAGCATTATGCCTACCTGAACAAAGGGCTCAAACTGCAGCTGAACGGTACCGATTATGTTTCCAGAAACGGGCTCCTCGACCTGGTGAACGACAGTTTATCTGAAGAACCCCTGTACCAGCCAATCCATCTTTCCGGGACCGACATCGAAATGGTAATCACCCATTCCAACGACACCGGCGAAAGCATCATGTCTTTTGCCAACGGGCAGAATACTTCGCAGGGAGGCATACACCTTTCGGTATTCCGTGAGGCCATTGCACGTACCATCAAAGAATTTTATAAACGCGATTTTGAACCGTCCGATGTGCGTCAGTCCATTGTGGGCGCCATTAGCATTAGGCTGATAGAACCCAAATTCGCCAACCAGACAAAGACCATACTCGATTCCAAGGAAATAGGGCCCGGAGGACCTTCCATCAGAAGCTTTATTGGTGACTTTGTAAAAGAGCAACTGGACAATTACCTGCATAAGAACCCTGCCACCGCTGAGATCCTGCTTAAAAAGATCATTGAGAACGAGAAGGAACGCAAGGCCGTGGGCATAGTGCGCAAAAAAGCAAAGGAAAATGCCCGCAAGATAAGCCTGCATAACAGGAAGCTGAGAGATTGCCGTATTCATTTCACGGACAAACATGCCGATGCGGACCAGACCATGATCTTCATTACCGAAGGCGATTCGGCAAGCGGATCCATAACAAAAAGCAGGAATCCCAACCTCCAGGCAGTATTCAGCCTGCGGGGAAAACCGGAGAACACATTCGGACTCACCAAGCAGGTGGTGTATACCAACGAAGAATTCAATCTGCTCCAGGCGGCACTTAATATAGAAGACGATCTGGACAACCTGCGCTATAATAAGATTATCATAGCCACAGATGCCGACCCCGACGGGATGCATATCAGAATGCTGTTGCTTAGCTTTTTCCTTCAGTTCTTTCCCGAGCTGGTAAGGCACGGCCACATTTATATACTTCAGACGCCTCTTTTCAGGGTACGAAACAAAAAAGAAACGAGGTACTGTTACTCCGATCCTGAAAAAGATAAAGCCATCGCGGAACTGGGGCCTAACCCCGAGATAACACGTTTTAAAGGGTTGGGCGAGATATCCCCCGATGAGTTTAAGGAATTCATTGGCGAAAACATTCGCCTTGACAAAGTCGGACTGGACAAAGACGACAGGCTGTCCGAACTCCTGCGATTCTACATGGGAGACAACACTCCGGAAAGAAGGGAATTCATTGTTAACAATTTAAGGATGGTGGGAGATTAGGCCATTATGATGAGTGAAGACCAGCTGAGGTATCTCAGAATTTTAAGCGAAGAGGGAGATAAAAAGTACAGGCTTACCGGGATGTACAAAGACTGGTATCTGGAATACTCGTCCTATGTGATCCTCGAGCGCGCCGTCCCGCACATTACAGACGGGCTCAAACCGGTACAGCGGCGTATTCTCCACTCCATGAAGCGGATGGAAGACGGCCGTTATAACAAGGTAGCCAATATCATAGGCCATACAATGCAATTCCATCCTCACGGAGATGCGTCCATTGGGGATGCTCTGGTTCAGCTTGGACAGAAAGAATTGCTCATTGACACTCAGGGAAACTGGGGTAATATTCTTACCGGAGACTCAGCCGCTGCACCCAGGTATATTGAGGCACGCCTGAGCAAATTTGCCCTCGATGTGGTCTTCAATCCCAAAACCACTGCATGGGTACCTTCCTATGACGGACGTAACCAGGAGCCCGAGGCCCTTCCCGTTAAATTTCCGCTTCTTCTTGCACAGGGAGCCGAAGGTATTGCCGTGGGACTGGCCACAAAGATCCTTCCCCACAATTTCAACGAATTACTCGATGCCTCGGTTAAATACCTGAGAGGAGAAGAGTTTGTGCTCTACCCAGACTTCATGACCGGAGGGCTGGTGGATTGCTCGAGCTATAACGGAGGAGTTGGAGGAAAATCCAGCAAAGTAAAAGTCAGAGCACGGATCACGAAAGTTGATAAGAAAACGCTTGCCCTAACCGAGATCCCTTACGGACAAAATACCGAATCGGTCATAAAATCCATAATTCAGGCCAATGATAAAGGGAAGATCAAGATTCGTAAAATAGATGACAACACGGCAGCAAATGTGGAGATTCTTATCCACCTGGCCAACGATGTATCACCCGATAAAACAATAGACGCCCTCTATGCCTTTACAAAGTGCGAAGTAAGCATTTCGCCCGATACATGTGTCATTGCCGACGGGAAACCCTGTATTGTGAGCGTCGAGGAAATTCTTCGTTACAATACGGAACGTACCCGTTCCCTGCTGAAAATGGAATTGGAGATCCGCATGGCCGAACTGGAAGACGAGTGGCATTTTTCCTCCCTGGAAAAAATCTTTTTTGAAGAGAAAGTCTACAGAACCTTGGAAAACGATGCCAGGACATGGGAGAACCAACTCAAAGACGTTTACGGGGCATTGATTGTATTCCAGGACAGACTCCGCCGGCCCATACTGACAGAAGATGTGAACCGTCTGGTAGAAAAACCGGTAAGGAAAATTTCAAAGTTTGACATTAAGAAAGCCGAGGAACATATTAAGGCGCTGGACGAGGAGATGAACAGCGTTGAATACAACCTGTCCCACCTGACAGAATATACCATAGATTATTTCCTCCGGCTGAAGAAAAAATACGGTGACCGGTTCCCGCGCAGAACAGAAATTTCCGGATTCGAGACCATAGAGGCCGCCAAGGTGATCATTGCCAACAGCAAACTGTACGTAAACAAAGAAGAAGGCTTTGTGGGCACAGATTTGAAGAAAGACGAAAAAGCGGAATACGTGTGCGACTGCTCCGATCTGGATGAAGTAATTGTATTTCTTCGCAACGGCACCTATTCCGTACGCAAGATCGCCGATAAGCTCTACGTAGGCAAAGACATTATATATGCCGGGATTTTCAAGAAAAAAGACAACCGTACCATCTATAACGCAGCATATCGCGACGGCAGGAACGGTAATGTTTTCGTAAAACGTTTCCCCGTAAGCGGAGTGACGCGCGACAAAGAGTATGACCTGACACAGGGCAGGGAAGGTTCACAGGTGCTCTGGTTCACTGCCAATCCCAACGGAGAGGCCGAGATCATAAAAATATTCCTTAAGGCCAGGCCTAAACTGAAGAAACTTATTTTCGAGTATTCCTTCCAGCAACTGGCCATCAAGGGACGGTCCAGCCGGGGAAATATGCTTAGCCGTTATGCAGTCCAGAAAATTACCCTGAAAGACAAGGGCATCTCCACCCTCGGAGGCCAGAAAATATGGTTCGACGCAGACATTCAAAGGCTCTCGGCAGACGAACGCGGCATCTTTCTGGGTGAGTTCACCAACGGAGAAAGTATTCTGGCCGTCAACCGCAAGGGAACTTTCTATACAACCAACTACGACCTGAGTAACCGTTACCAGGAAGAATTGCTTCACATAGAAAAACTCGACACTGATAAAATTTTCAGCGCCTTATATTATGAGGGTGAAGCGAAAGCGTTCTATCTGAAACGTTTTCGTTTTGAGATATCCGAGGGACAGACGCAATCTTTTATTGGAGATTCTCCCGATTCCTATCTTGTGGCACTTTCACAGGATCTATACCCCAGAATATGTGTGACCTTTGGAGGTAAACATGAAAAACGGCCTGCCGAGATCATTGACGTCACTGAATTCATTGGAGACAAGAGTTTTCGTGCCAAGGGAAAACGGATCACCACGTTCCAGGTAGAAAAAATCGAGTTTATTGAACCTCTTGTAAAAGAAGAAGAAATCCAAAACGAAGACCAGGGTGAAGATCTTGAATTTGAACTGGACGGACCGGTATCCGAAGGGTCTGCCTCTTCAGGACCGGATGATCCCATTGAATTTCACGATGAGGATGCCGTACAGATGACTCTTCTGTAACAGAGACTATACTATCTCATCTCTTTTCTTGATATCCTTAATGCGAAGCTGAATATTCGCAATCCCACGGTAATAGTTTTCGGCTACCGAATAACATATATCCACCGGATTGCCGTTGTGCATATGCTCAAAATGCTCGCTCTGATTAAAGGCTATAGCCGATATGGTCCTGTATGGTTCTTCTTCCTGAATCAATTCCAGTTTGAGATGTCCCGAGTCGGTCCCCACTTTCCTGCCGTTCCCGTTATCGTAAACATTCTCGGTAACAAAAACCGGTGAAAGGTTTCCCGGGCCGAAAGGCTGGAATTGTTTGAGCAGGCGGAAAAACTTGGGCGTGATCTGTTTGAAATCGAGGTACGTGTCTATGCTCACCAGCGGAGTAAGCATTTCGTTAGATACCTTTTCGGCGACGATGGCTTCAAAGCGCCGGCAAAATTCATCGTAATGCCCTTCGCTCATTGTGAGGCCGGCGGCGTACATGTGCCCGCCAAAATTTTCCAGCAGGTCGCTGCAGCTCTCTATGGCTTCATACAGATCGAAGCCCGGAATACTCCTGGCCGAGCCGGTAATAAAACCGTTAGACTGCGTAAGAACTACGGTAGGACGGTAGTAATTCTCAACCAGCCTGGAAGCCACAATTCCCACAACACCCTTATGCCATTTGGGATTATAGACGACTGTGGATTTTTTGTTTTCCAGATCGGGTATTTCCCTTACCATGGCAATCGCTTCCTGGGTGATCCTGCGATCTATATTTTTACGGTCATCGTTATGGTCGTTTATCGTATGCCCGATTTCCCGTGCAGCATCGTCTGTACGCGAAATAAGAAGATCAACGGCCATTTTACCGGATTCCATACGACCAGCCGCGTTTATCCGGGGTCCTATTTTGAAGACAATGTCATCTACTGTAATCTGATGTTTTTCCAGTCCTGCCAGTTTTATAATTGATAACAGACCTTTTCTGGGTGCCTCGTTCAGTTGTTTTAAGCCAAAATGCGCCAGAATACGATTCTCCCCGGTAATCGAAACCAGGTCGGAAGCAATGCTTACCACCAGCAGGTCAAGGTAAGGATAAAGCTCAGTTAAAGAAATTCCACGGTGAATACAATAGGCCTGCATGAACTTGAACCCGACTCCGCATCCGCTCAATTCATCGAACGGATAATGACAGTCTGCTCTCTTGGGATCCAGCACGGCAACAGCCACCGGAAGTTTTTCAGCAGGAAGATGGTGGTCGCAGATTATAAAATCTATGCCCTTGCTCCTGGCGTATTCTACCTTATCTATCGCCTTAATACCGCAGTCGAGTGCGATCATCAGAGTACATCCGTCTTCTGCTGCGGCATCAATGCCTATATAGGAAATGCCGTAACCTTCTGTATAGCGGTCCGGTATATAGTAAGATACCATGGGAGTTTCCCTGCGAAGAAATGAGTATACAAGGGCCACTGCCGTAGTACCGTCCACGTCGTAATCTCCGTAAACCAGAATCTTTTCCCCTTCTTTAACCGCTCTGTCCAGTCGTTCAACCGCTTTATCCATATCTTTCATCAGATACGGATCGTAGAGGTTTTCCAATTGAGGACGAAAGAATGATTTTGCCTCTTCGAATGTTTTTATATTTCTTTGTACCAGCAGATTGGCTAAAGAATGATCCACGCCCAGGTCAGAAGCCAATTGCCTTACCAGCGCGGGGTTGCCTGGCTCTTTTACGATCCATCTCTTATCTATTGCCATAATAATCCTTCAAAGATAAGAAATTAACCTTTCAGCAGTAAAAAAATAATTACTTTTGTACGTTTTGAAAATTGAAAATATGGAAAATACGCACCTCAGTGAACAAGAACAGATCAGACGAAATGCGTTAAAGGAAATTGAAAATCTGGGCATTGACCCGTATCCTGCCGCAGAATATCCTGTTGACACTACCGCAGAAGAGATTTTATCGGGTTTCGATGCCGAAAAGAATAATTATTCAAATGTTACCGTGGCAGGTCGCATCATGAGCCGTCGCATCATGGGAGCCGCCTCGTTCATGGTCATTCAGGACCACACGGGACGAATACAGGTTTATCTTAAACGGGATGAAATTTGCCCGACTGAGGACAAGACCATGTACAATACGGTTTTCAAAAAGTTGCTCGACATAGGTGACATCGTGGGAGTGAAAGGATACGCCTTCGTCACCCAGACCGGGGAACTTACCATACATGCCAAAGAACTTACCCTTTTGAGCAAATCCCTCCGCGTTCTGCCCATCGTCAAGGAAAAAGAAGGACAAACATACGACGCCTTCACCGATCCCGAACAGCGTTACCGCATGAGGTACGTAGACCTTATTGTTAATCCGCAGGTTAGAGACACATTCGTTAAACGTACCCGGATTGTTAATACCATGAGGCAGTTCTTTAACGAACACGGGTACCTTGAAGTTGAAACCCCTATCCTTCAGAATATCCCCGGCGGGGCCAATGCAAGGCCTTTTGTAACGCACCATAATGCGCTCAACATTCCCCTGTACATGCGGATTGCCAATGAACTGTATCTGAAAAAACTCATTGTCGGAGGCTTCCCCGGAGTTTATGAATTTGCAAAGGATTTCCGGAACGAAGGCATGGACCGCACACACAATCCCGAATTCACTGTTCTGGAAATCTATGTTGCCTACAAGGATTATTTCTGGATGATGGAATTCACGGAAAAGATGCTCGAAAGAGTTGCCATGGACCTTCACGGCACCACACAGGTAACGCTGGGAGGAAAGCTTATTGACTTCAAGAGTCCTTATCCCAGAATCTCCATGCTCGATGCCATTAAACAATATGCTAACGTTGACGTTTCCGGAATGGAAGAAGATGAACTGCGAAAAACCTGCAACGAACTTAAGGTTCCGGTTACTCCGTCTATGGGAAAAGGCAAACTCATTGAAGAAATCTTCGGGGCTTTCTGTGAAGAGCACCTTATTCAGCCTACATTTATCACTGATTATCCCAGGGAAACATCTCCTCTTACAAAAAAACACAGGGAGAATCCCCTTCTGACCGAGCGGTTTGAACTGTTTGTCAACGGAAGAGAACTGGCTAATGCCTATTCCGAGTTGAATGACCCGGCAGATCAGCTGGAACGTTTCAAAGACCAGCTTAAACTCAAGGAAAAGGGCGATGACGAAGCCATGTTCATTGACATGGATTTTGTACGTGCCCTTGAATTTGGCATGCCTCCCACTTCCGGGATGGGCATTGGCATTGACAGGCTGTGCATGCTTATGACCGATTCTCCGAGTATCCAGGACGTTTTGTTTTTCCCTCAGATGCGGCCAGAGTGATATGATTACATCGGCACAAAATCCCCGGGTCAGGCAGATTGCCCTGCTAATGGAAAAATCCAGGAAACGCAGGGAAGAGGGGATTTTTGTGATTGAGGGGGTCCGGGAGCTGGGCATTGCACTGCAAAGTGGTTACAACATTAGTGAACTTTATTACTGTCCGGCGATTCTTAACGACCCGTTTAGTGTACTTCCTCTAAGACGGGGTTCTTTTCTTGTTGAAGAACTGGATCCGCGCCTGTACGACAAGCTGGCCTACCGCGGCACAACAGAAGGCATCATAGCCCTTATGCATAGCAGGGAACTTACTCCCGAACAGATTCCGCTTAAAGAAAATCCGCTGATCATTGTACTGGAATCGGTAGAGAAACCCGGGAACCTGGGAGCCATATTGCGCACGGCAGATGCCGTTGCTGCAGATGCTGTTCTGGTTTGTGACCCGCTTACAGACATATACAATCCCAATATTATCCGTGCCTCCCTGGGATGCCTGTTCAGTGTTCCAACCGTTCCCTGTTCTTCCGAAACTGCCTATGCATGGCTGTCCTCCCATCGGATTGGGATTGTTGCCGCCAATTGTCAGTCCGACCAATTCTATCATCAGGCCGATTATTCCGGCCCGGTTGCCGTAGTCATGGGCACAGAAGATAAAGGGCTGAGCCCTTTCTGGAGAGAAAAGGCAGACCTGAACATCAAGATTCCCATGCGTGGCCTTATAGATTCGCTGAACGTCTCGGTGGCTACAGCCGTCCTTTGTTTTGAAATTGTCAGACAACGAAATAAATGAATGCAGGACCTTATGCCATCATTGGCAATCCCGTACAAAACAGCCTGAGCCCTGCCCTCTTCAGGGCTGCTTATCCGCATGCACCCGAACGCACCTACGGCCGTCTGGAGGCTCCTGAAGCCGGGATAGCCTGGGAACTTGTTCAATCATTGGGACTTCGTGGCGGAAACGTAACCATGCCCTTCAAGGCAGATTTTGCCCGTTTTGCCTCAATAAAAGATGAAGCCGTGACGGCAATAGGCGCCACCAACCTGATCCTCAACAGGGGAAAAGGATGGGAAGCATTCAATACAGATCATTACGGAGTGGTGGAAAGTTTCAGGGAAGCCGGTGCCGGATTAAAAGACGAGCCGATTCTGGTTATCGGAACAGGCGGAGCGGGGAAGGCGGCCGTATGGGGCCTGGAAAAGGCCGGCGCCATCGTATTTATGGCAAACAGAACATACGGAGGGAATATCGCTCCATTGACCGAGGTTCCATCTCTGCTTGAAAAATGTGCTCTGGTGGTGAATACCATTCCTTGGGAAAAAGAAAAAAGCCTCGGCCTGGGTTTTCGCCAGCACCATCTGGTACTCGATGCTTCTTACGCAAACGCCCCGCTTAAGGAAACAGCCGAAGAATCCGGAATGAAATATCTTGGAGGAGCCTTCTGGCTCTATCATCAGGCTGTCAAAGGTTTTGAGATTCTGACGGGAGAGACCCCCTGTCTGAAGGCTATGAGAGCTCTTCTGAATTTGTAAAAAAGATTGTATTTTTACTTTTTTAAACAATTAAAGTTGAGAATATGTTAAACAAAGTCATGCTCATTGGGAATGTAGGGAAAGATCCTGAAATACGTCACCTGGAAAACGGTACGGCTGTTGCTACGGTAACGCTGGCCACTACTGAAAGATACAAAGACCGGAACGGAGAGAATAAGGAACAGACAGAATGGCATACGATAGTATTATGGCGTGGTCTGGCCGATGTGGTAGAGCGTTTTGTAAAAAAAGGTTCACAAATCTATATAGAAGGAAAAATACGTTCCCGCAGTTGGGAAGATCAAAACGGTCAGAAACGCTATACCACAGAAATTGTTGCGGACAATATGCAGTTGCTGGGCAAACGCAGCGACAATCAGACCGCTTCATCTGCCCAGCAACCGGGCCAGTTTTCGGGTTATTCCCCGCGTAACTCGCAGGGGCCTTCCGTTTCTGCGGACCGTCAGGAAAATTATTCCGTTTCAGACCCGGCAGACGAAGCAGATGACCTCCCCTTCTGATTTACTTCTTAACCTTCTTTTCCTTATTGGGAACATCTAATCTTAGATGCGGATTTTTATCCGAAGAACGGCTCAGTATAAAAGAAACACTTACAGCAACTAACGCCAGTCCAATAAACAGGTATTCTGCCCGGACCGCCGCTACCGTTTCGTCTGTTGTCTTTTCTATGATCTTGCCTACAAATATGGGAACCACAAGCATACCCATATTCTGTATCCAGTAAATGAGAGAATAGGCTGTACCAAGGTTCTTCTCCGGAATGATTTTGGGAACCGAAGGCCACATGGCAGCGGGTACCAGGGAATAGCCTACTCCAAGAAGAGCGATACCCACGTATCCGAACGAAGGATATCCGGGGGCAAAGGCTATTATAAGGTGAGCGGCAAGCACCAGGAAAGAGCCGAGAATCATAAGCCGGGTAGCACGGCCCCTAATGTCTACAAGAGAACCGAAAACCGGTGTGAAAATCATTGTGCAGAAAGGTATCATCGCCACCATAAGCGAGGCAATGTCACTTTCAATTCCAAAACGTGGTATGATGATGGAAGTGGCA
Source organism: uncultured Muribaculaceae bacterium (assembly GCA_964600385.1). Lineage (GTDB taxonomy): Bacteria > Bacteroidota > Bacteroidia > Bacteroidales > UBA932 > DMER64. The sequence goes on along the minus strand of CAZRJC010000006.1, from coordinate 28,071 downwards.
AAACGCCTGAATGAAATGATACAGGCATAAAAGAACACGCACAGTAACGAGATGAGGATATAATGCTTGTTTCCAAGCACTTTAAATATGTCGGAAAACTTGAACTTATCTTCTTTCGAGACCGGTTGTTTGTTTCTTAAAGCTTCCTCGGCCGCCTGCCTGTCGTATTTCTTGTCCATGGCAATAAACACAGCCCACACAAACATTCCGCATATGAGTAGGATTAATCCTACTAAAGCCGGCTTTGAGGTTTCCGAAAAAGGAATATAAGAAACATCTATGTTGACGATACGTGGAACAACAATAAGTGCTGTAGCCGTACCCAGACGGGCAAGAGCCAGCTGAAGTCCCATGGCAAGAGCCATTTCTTTTCCCCTGAACCACTTGGCAATGGATCTTGTTACCGCTACTCCGGCAATTTCACTGCCCAAACCAAATACAGCACAACCTGCATAGGCCAGCGCTAGAGATGGTTTCGCAAACACTCCTCCTAAAAAAGTGTAAAAAGCACTGTTACTGAAACTTTCCGATATACCGTAAAGAACAATGGCAGCACCTCCCACCATCAATAAGACAAAGAGGGTGCCCGTAAAACGGACACCCCATTTATCAAGTAACATACCGCAAATGACCAGACCGCCCCATACGCACAAAAGAGAATAAGCTCCTCCGTACATTCCGTAATCACCCGATGTCCACGCCAGGTCAAGTATTTCGGGATTTTTGAAAATATGACCTATTGTGGTAAACTGGTCGTCAAAGAAATACGAGGCGAACATGGGAAGGGACAGACACAAAAGGACTATCCACCGTGCCCATGCACTGTTTTTCAACAGTTTGATCACTTTATTCATGTGTTGTTATTTCTTAATGTTAGGCAATTCCAATCCATATCCTTTTTTACGGTCCTCTATCTTCAGCCAGATACCCATAAAGAAAGCCACCACGCCAAACGAAGCAAAAATTATCATTGGCACGGTATAATCATAGGCAGGCACCGTAGCCTGAAGGCCTTGTGCCAACTGGGCATTAGCCTGCTCACGCATTTGAGCCACTCCCGGATTGGTGCTGTCCAGCACGTTGCCAATAATCTTGGGTACAAAGCAAAGTCCAAAGTTTTGAATCCAGAAGATAAGCGAATAGGCACTGCCCAAATAACGTTCGTCAATAATCTTGGGAACACTCGGCCATAAAGAAGCGGGAACCAAAGAGAAAGAGACTCCAAGTACAACAATAATCAGCAGTGCAAACCATTCTTTGGGATACGCAGGCAAAACAAACGCAAAGGTCAAGTGACAGATTATCATGATTAACGCCCCATACATAAGCATTGACGCGCCTTTACCCACATGGTCAATAAATGAACCAAGGAACGGGGTCAGCACCATTGCCAATATGGGGAACCAGCGAAACAGATTGGCTGCCCTTTCCGTTGGTATGGACAGCGTACATTCCAAAAAGTTAGTGGCATAGCGCTGAAACGGGAAAATTGCCGAGTAATACAGTACGCACAACAAAGCAATAATCCAGAACATCTTGCTGTTAAAAATATTTTTGATATCACTGACTTTAAATTCTTCTGCAGGGGCTTCATTCCTCCGGGCATCACCCCTCTGACGATCCAGCTTGGCATCCATCACGTTAAAAACCAGGAAATTGATAAGGCCAATTAACAACAGCACGGTACAGAAAGCAATGGGAGCCACCACAGATCCGTTAAACTTGTTGGCAACAAATGGAGAAAGAGAAAGCACGGCAAACACGCCTAAACGGGCAATAGCCATTTCCAGACCCATAGCCAGCGCCATTTCTTTGCCTTTGAACCATTTGGCTATGGCTTTGGAAACTGTAATCCCTGCCATTTCACAGCCGCAACCAAAAATCATAAACCCTAAAGAAGCTATTTTAGCACTACCCGGAAGAGAAACCCACCAGGTATTCAGCCAGGCACACAACTCAGTTTCCTGAAACCAATCACTGATTCCTATATATTTGATAGATGCTCCTATCACCATAAGGGAAGCGGATAATGCCCCCGTAAAACGGATACCGCTTTTATCCAGAATAATTCCGGCAATGATAAGAAAACCGCACACGTTCAGAAAATACTCAGAAGCGGCATACGTTCCAAAACTGCCAGGAGTCCAGCCCCTCTGGCCTTCGACCAGTGTCTGCAGCGGAGACATCACATCCACAAACATATAGGCAAAAAACATCATAGAGGCAATGAGCAGCAAAGCCACCCAGCGTGCTACAAAACTTTCGTTCAGTAATTTTTTAACTTGAGTCATAAGTAAGAAGGTTAATTGTATTTCTTAAAGGTTGGCTAAGGTACAAAAATTTACGTACCTTTGAGGGCTCTAGTGAAAAAATTGTTATGAATATAGATGTAGTTTTAGGTCTCCAGTGGGGAGATGAAGGAAAAGGGAAAATTGTTGATTTTCTGGCAGAAGGGTACCCGGTGATCGCCCGTTTCCAGGGTGGTCCAAATGCCGGCCATTCACTTCAGTTTGAAGGAAAATCTTTTGTTCTCCACTCTGTTCCTTCGGGTGTTTTCCGCAATAATACCATGAACCTGATTGGTAACGGAGTAGTGCTCGATCCGATCGTTTTTCAGGAAGAATGCCAGGCTATTGAAGCACTGGGAATCCCTGTAAGAGACCGTCTGATGATCTCAAAAAGAACACATCTTATTCTACCGACGCACCGTATTATAGATGCGGCCAGCGAACATTCCAAAGGCTCCTCCAAGATTGGGTCCACACTCAGGGGAATAGGACCTGCCTATATGGATAAAACAGGACGCAACGGAGTCAGGGCGGGAGATATTTTAACTCCCGACTTTATGGAGAGGTTTAACGCCCTCAAGACAAAACACACTTCATTCCTTCGCCAGTTCGATTATCAGTACGATCCGGAGATGGACCATGATAAATGGATGCAGGCCGTAGAATATATGAAAGGATTCCGTCTGATTGACGGAGAATACTATATTAATGACTGCCTGAACCAGCACAAGCGGATTCTTGCAGAAGGGGCCCAGGGATCGTTGCTGGACATTGATTTTGGATCGTATCCCTTTGTAACCTCATCATCTACAACCTGTGCCGGAGTATGCACCGGACTCGGAACTTCTCCCACTCATATCGGGAAAGTATACGGTATCTTCAAGGCATACTGTACGCGGGTTGGAAGCGGACCGTTCCCTACAGAACTTTTTGATGAAACCGGCGAGCGGCTGCGCAAAGAGGGAAGGGAATTCGGGGCCACAACCGGAAGGCCCAGACGCACCGGATGGCTGGATCTTGTGGCCCTTAAATATGCTGTTATTCTTAACGGGGTTACCGAACTCATTATGATGAAAGCAGACGTGCTGGACAAGTTCGATACTATTAAAATTGCCACAGCATACCGGATTAACGGTGAATTATGCGACAGGATTCCTTACGATATTCATGCCGATATAACCCCTGAATACAAGGAGTTCAAAGGCTGGCAAAAAAGCCTTGAAGGCATGCGTACAGAAGAACAACTGCCTTTTGAATTCATGAATTACGTCAGATTTATTGAAGAATCGGTGGGCGTACCCATAAAGATCATATCCCTGGGGCCCGACAGGGATCAGACCATAGTCAGGGAATAACGGGGAATAAGAATGGATACATTACTGGAGCAAATTAACAGTCCGTCCGACTTAAAAAAATTGAGTCTGGACCAGCTGGAGCCTCTCTGTGCGGAATTACGCTCCTATATTACTGAATGCTGTTCAAAGAATCCGGGGCACCTTGGGGCCAGTCTGGGTGTAATTGAATTAACAGTTGCGCTTCATTATGTCTTTGATGCGCCAAAAGACAAGATTATCTGGGATGTTGGCCATCAGTCCTACGCACATAAGATCCTTACCGGAAGACGTAAAGAATTCCTGAAGAACAGATGCTATCACGGATTGAGCGGGTTTCCCAAGATAACTGAAAGTCCTTATGATGCCTTTGGTACAGGCCATTCTTCCACATCCATATCTGCTGCATTGGGTTTTGCTACAGCCGCTGCGCTGAATCATTCCAATGAACAGGTGGTGGCCATCATAGGCGACGGCTCGCTTACCGGCGGCCTGGCCTACGAAGGATTAAACAATGCAGGAGGCAATCAGGCAAATATGCTCATTATTCTCAATGACAACGAGATGTCTATCGATCCCAACGTGGGAGGACTGCACAACTACTTGCTGAAGATAACGACATCTGCCAAATACAACAAACTAAAACAGCGTACCTGGGCGGCACTTGGTACCGGAGCCTTTCGCGACTTTGTTCAGGGTTCAGTCAAAGCATTAAAACGTTTCTTTATAAAAGACAGCACATTTTTCCAGCCTCTTGGCATCCGGTATTTCGGACCCGTTGACGGTCACAATGTTGTTCAGTTAGTCAGAACGCTCCGGCGGCTAAAAACCATACAGGGTCCCAAATTGCTTCATGCCCATACGGTCAAGGGCAAGGGATACGCCCCGGCAGAGAACGATCAGCCAACCTGGCATGCTCCCGGCCTGTTCAATCCAAAAACGGGATTACGGATCAGCGATCAGGAGCCCGACAAACCCGGGAAAGTACGGTTCCAGGATGTATTCGGTTATACACTGCTCGAACTGGCAAAAACAAATCCGGCCATTGTGGGTGTTACACCTGCCATGCCCAGCGGCTGCTCATTGAATATTATGATGAAAGAAATGCCCGACAGGTGTTTTGACGTTGGGATAGCAGAACAGCATGCGGTTACTTTTTCCGCAGGTATGGCCGCTGCAGGATTTCTCCCCTATTGTAACATATATTCGAGTTTCATGCAACGTGCCTACGATTCTGTAATCCACGACGTTGCCATTCAAAATCTGAAAGTTGTTTTCTGTCTTGACAGGGGCGGCCTGGTGGGAGAAGACGGAGCTACCCATCACGGAGCATTCGATCTGGCATATTTTAACTGTATTCCCGGACTTATGGTTGCAGCACCCCTGGATGAACTGGAACTCAGAAACATGCTTTTCTCGGCACAGGATAGCCGTTACAGCGCCGTAAGCATCCGCTACCCCAGAGGAACAGGAGTGGGGATGAAGGACTGGCAAAAGCCCTTTACCTATATAACTCCTGGTAAAGCCAGGTTACTGAGCAAGGGAGAAGGAATTGCCCTGTTAAGCATCGGAGCTGCCGGCATCATGGGTACCGCTGCCGTTGCGAAGCTTGCGGAATCGGGTATTTTTGTACAGCATTATGACATGCGATTCCTGAAACCAATTGACGAAGAAATCCTGGAATATGTAGCCGGACATTTCTCCCGGATATACACACTCGAAGACGGCAGTCTCATTGGAGGTCTCCATAGCACGGTATCTGCCTTTGTTGCTTCGCACGGATACAATAACGTAAAAGTTACCGGCTTAGGCATCCCCGATCGTTTCATCCAGCAGGGAAAGACAAAGCAACTTTTTCACGAATGCGGGTACGATGCCGAAACCATTGCAAATGCTTTGTCGGAAGGAAGAATATGAGATTTTTTTTGGTAGTTTGGAGAAAACATTTATCTTTGCCGCTCCTAAATAGAGGGATAGTTCTTTAACACATCTGCCGATGTAGCTCAGTTGGTCAGAGCAGCTGATTTGTAATCAGCAGGTCGTGGGTTCGAATCCCTCTATCGGCTCGAAGTTTTTTGACAGTATGTATTAATGGGAGGGTACCAAAGTGGCCAACTGGGGCAGACTGTAAATCTGCTGACGCACGTCTTCGTAGGTTCGAATCCTGCCCCTCCCACAACCTTATGCGGAAGTAGCTCAGTTGGTAGAGCATCAGCCTTCCAAGCTGAGGGTCGCGAGTTCGAACCTCGTCTTCCGCTCCAAATAAGTTTTAAGCCAGTGTAGCTCAGGGGTAGAGCGCTTCCTTGGTAAGGAAGAGGTCATGAGTTCAATTCTCATCACCGGCTCATTTTTCATGTTAAGTTATTAAATTATTTTTCAATTATGGCAAAAGAAACGTACAAAAGGGATAAACCCCACGTAAACATCGGAACCATCGGGCACGTTGACCATGGTAAAACCACTTTGACTGCTGCTATCACGCAGGTATTGGCTAAGAAGGGACTTTCGGAATTCCGCTCATTCGATTCTATCGACAATGCTCCAGAAGAAAAAGAACGCGGTATAACTATCAATACTTCTCACGTTGAATATCAAACGGCAAACCGTCACTACGCTCACGTAGATTGCCCGGGACACGCCGACTACGTTAAGAACATGGTTACCGGTGCTGCCCAGATGGACGGTGCTATTCTTGTTGTGGCCGCCACTGACGGTCCTATGCCCCAAACCAACGAGCACGTGCTGCTCGCCCGTCAGGTGAACGTTCCTAAGATTGTTGTTTTCCTGAACAAATGCGACATGGTTGATGACGTCGAAATGCTTGACCTGGTAGAACTTGAAGTTCGCGACCTTCTTTCCAAATACAATTTTGACGGCGACAATGCTCCCGTTATCCGCGGCTCTGCCTTGGGTGCACTCAACGGAGAAGCCCAGTGGGAAGACAAAGTTATGGAACTTATGGAAGTGGTTGACTCATACATTCCCATTCCTATCCGTGATAACGAAAAGCCGTTCATCATGCCTGTAGAGGACATTTTCTCTATTACCGGTCGTGGAACCGTAGCTACCGGACGTATTGAAACCGGCCTTATCAAAACCGGAGAACAGATTGAAATCGTAGGTCTTGGTGAAAAACCCAAAACAAGTGTTGTTACGGGAGTTGAAATGTTCCGTAAGATCCTTGACAGAGGAGAAGCCGGTGACAACGTAGGTCTTCTGCTTCGCGGTATTGACAAGAACGACGTAAAACGCGGACAGGTAATCTGCCGTCCAGGCACCATTACCCCCCACAAGAAATTCTCCGCAGAAATTTACGTTTTGAAGAAAGACGAAGGTGGACGCCACACTCCTTTCCACAACAGGTATCGTCCCCAGTTCTTCCTTCGTACGCTTGACGTTACAGGTGAAGTACAGCTTCCCGAAGGCGTTGACATGGTTATGCCGGGTGACAACGTTTCCATCAATGTGGAACTTATCTACCCCGTAGCTTTGAATGAAGGATTACGTTTCGCCATCCGTGAAGGTGGACGTACCGTAGGTGCCGGTCAGATAACCAAAGTTGGTGACTAATATCCGACTTGGTAAAGACAAACAGGTTTAGCTGTTATAGCAGCTAAACCTTTATAGGATAGGGGCATAGTTCAAGGGTAGAATAGCGGTCTCCAAAACCGTTGATGGGCGTTCGAATCGCTCTGCCCCTGCAAATACGGAATGTTACGGTTTCGTATTTATTAACCTCAACACCGGGGAGAAGCTTCCAACTCCATTGTGTTGTAATATAAAAAACAATGAGCAAAATTGGAGTGTATTTTAAAGACTCTTATAACGAGTTGGTACATAAGGTAAGCTGGCCTTCATGGAGTCAATTGCAGAACAGCGCTATCATAGTTATGGTGGCATCTGTAATTTTCGCTATTGTGATTTTCGCTATGGACTTTGCTTTCAGGAACATTATGGAGTTCCTCTATAAAGCACTGTATTAATCTTATAGAGAAATGTCAGAAGTTGCCAAGAAGTGGTACGTCGTCAGAGCAGCCGGCGGAAAAGAAAAAAAAGCCAAAGAATACATAGACAACGAGGTCAAACGTTTGCACCTTGAAGACTATGTTTCTCAGGTTTTAATTCCTACTGAAAAGATTTACCAGGTTAAAAATGGTAAAAAGATCAGCAAGGAACGTATTTTCTACCCGGGATATATCCTTATTGAAGCTGCGCTCACACCTGAAATCCAACATCTTATCAGCAACATTCCTCATGTATCGGGATTCCTCGGTGCTGTCAAAGGCGGAGACCCCGTGCCAGTTAGAATGGCAGAGGTAAACAGAATCCTGGGACGTGTAGACGAACAGGCTGAAAGAGAAGAAGAGAACATTGCACCCTATCTTGTTGGAGAGGCAGTCAAGGTTATTGACGGTCCCTTTAACGGATTCAACGGAACTGTAGAAGAGATCATTGAAGATAAGAAGAAACTTAAAGTAATGATCAAGATCTTTGAAAGGAAAACGTTGCTGGAGCTCGGTTTTGTTCAAGTAGAAAAAGAATAAACTAATTTATCATTATGGCTAAAGAAATTGCCGGATTAATCAAATTACAGATTAAGGGCGGCGCTGCCAACCCTTCTCCCCCCGTAGGGCCGGCCCTGGGATCAAAGGGTGTAAACATAATGGAGTTCTGCAAGAAGTTCAATGCACTGACTCAGGACCGTGCAGGTAAAGTCTTGCCTGTCATCATTACAGTTTACAGCGATAAATCATTTACATTTATCGTTAAGCAGCCACCTATTGCCGTTCAGTTGAAAGAAGCTGCCAAGATTACCAGCGGTTCCGCGGAACCCAACCGTAAGAAAGTGGCTTCCGTAACCTGGGATCAGGTCCGTGCCATTGCCGAAGATAAGATGCAGGACATGAACGCCTTCACTTTGAAATCGGCCATGAGTATGGTTGCCGGTACTGCACGCAGTATGGGTATTACCGTTTCTGGAACGTTTCCACAAGATGTTAACTAAACTTACATGCAGAAATGAGTAAACTTACTAAAAATCAAAAAGTAGTATACGCCAAGGTCGATCCCGTAAAGCAATACAAACTGTCAGAAGCATGTGAATTGATAAAGGATACAAGCTTTACCAAATTCGATGCTTCAGTAGATATGGCTGTTCGTTTAGGTGTTGACCCGCGTAAAGCCAACCAGATGGTTCGTGGCGTGGTAACTCTTCCGCATGGAACAGGGAAAGTGGTACGTGTGCTGGTTCTCTGTACTCCCGATAAGGAAGAAGAAGCCAAGAACGCCGGAGCCGACCATGTTGGTCTGGACGAATACATTGAAAAAATTAAAGGCGGCTGGACAGATGTTGATGTCATCATCTGTACGCCTTCCGTAATGGCTAAGATTGGCCCTATCGGCCGAATCCTGGGACCCCGTGGCCTTATGCCCAACCCCAAGACCGGAACCGTAACCATGGAGGTAGGGAAAGCTGTTAATGAAGTGAAAGCCGGTAAAATTGACTTTAAAGTAGATAAAACCGGAATTATCCATTCATCAATAGGTAAGGTATCTTTCGATGCCAAGAGCCTTCAGGATAATGCCCAGGAGTTTTTGAATACTATATTAAAACTAAAACCGCAAGCTCTGAAGGGAACCTACGTGAAAAGTATTTATCTTTCCACTACCATGGGACCCGGTTTGTGCATTGATATAAAATCCGGTAGTGCTGCCGAATAAAACTAAGATTTATGAAGAAAGATAAAAAAGTACTTGTAATTGAAAGTTTAGCGGCACAACTGGCATCGACTCCCAACTTTTATGTGGTTGATCTTGAAGGCATGAATGCCCAGAAGACTTCCATGTTGCGCCGTGAATGTTTTGCACAAAACATCAAACTGGTTGTTGTAAAAAATACCTTGCTCCGCCGCGCCCTTGAACAGACTGGCGTTGAGGATGCTGCCCAGCTATTTCCTGTACTTTCCGGCTCAACCGGCATAATGTTTACAGAATCGGTCAATGCTCCTGCCAAACTCATTAAATCGTTCGGTGCGGAACACGGTAAACCGGTCCTTAAAGGAGCTCTTGTGCAAGAATGTGCCTATGTTGGAGAAAGTCAACTGGATACCCTCATCAATATCAAATCCCGTGAACAGCTCATTGGCGATATTGTTGGCCTTATCCTGTCTCCCGCACAGAGACTTGTTTCCGCCATCACTTCCTCGGGAAGCAATGTGGCTGGCATAGTGAAAACACTTGCCGAACGTGAATAATAATTAGTAAAAAGTAAAAAACAATTTTAAACAAAATAATCATGGCAGAATTGAAACAAATGGCAGAAGCCATTGCTAATCTTACCATTAAAGAAGCTATTGAATTAGCAAACATCCTTAAAGACGAGTACGGAATTGAGCCCGCAGCCGCCGCTGTTGCTGTTGCCGCTCCCGGTGCTGCTGCCGGACCCGCCGTCGAAGCTGAACAAACTCAATTTGATGTTATACTTACATCGGCCGGACAGGCTAAATTGCAAGTTATCAAAGTCGTAAAAGACCTCACCGGTCTTGGACTTAAAGAAGCTAAAGATTTAGTTGACGGAGCTCCCAAGGCTCTTAAAGAAAAAATCAGCAAGGCCGAAGCTGAGCAGATGAAATCCCAGATTGAAGAAGCCGGCGGAGAAGTTGAGATTAAATAAACAAAACTCCCGTAAGAATCGGGAAGGAGACCAGGTTTAGAACCCCGCGGGGTTCTAAGCCTTTTTGTCGTTAAATTGTTTGTTTTCAACTAATCCTTTTAAAATGTCTCAAAAATTTAATAATCAGCGAATTAGCTTCGCAACGTCAAAAACACTTCTGGACCATCCGGACTTTTTGGAAGTTCAGTTGAAATCGTTTCAGGATTTTTTTCAGCTTGAAACGACACCGGAAAACCGGAAAAACGAGGGCCTTTTTAAAGTTTTTCAGGAAAACTTTCCTATTACAGACACGCGCAATAACTTTGTTCTGGAGTTTATTGATTATTTCGTAGATCCGCCACGCTATTCCATTGAAGAATGTCTGGACAGGGGTCTTACGTATAGCGTTCCCCTCAAAGCAAAACTTAAACTGTATTGTACAGATCCCGAACACGAAGATTTTGACACCGTTATTCAGGATGTGTACCTTGGAACCATACCCTACATGACACCCCGCGGGACTTTTGTCATCAATGGTTCCGAACGTATTGTCGTATCTCAGCTGCACCGTTCTCCCGGCGTATTCTTCGGGCAAAGCATCCATACGAACGGTACCAAACTATATTCTGCCAGAATCATTCCTTTCAAAGGTTCCTGGATTGAATTCGCCACGGACATCAATAACGTGATGTACGCTTACATTGACAGAAAGAAAAAATTACCGGTAACCACCCTTCTTCGTGCCATCGGATTTGAGAGTGATAAAGATATCCTCGAGATATTTGGCCTGGCAAATGAAGTTAAAGTTAACCGCGTTAACCTTAAAAAGAACCTGGGCAGAAAATTGGCTGCGCGTGTTCTTAAATCCTGGATCGAGGACTTTGTAGACGAAGATACAGGAGAAGTTGTATCCATTGAACGTAATGAGATCATCCTCGATCGTAAAACAGTTCTGGAAGAAGAACATATAGATCTTATTCTTGATTCCGGAGCCTCCACGGTATTGTTGCATAAAGAAGATGCCAATATTGGAGACTATGCAATTATCCACAATACACTGCAGAAAGATCCCTGCAACTCGGCCAAGGAAGCCGTTATATACATCTACAGGCAACTCCGCAACTCGGAACCACCTGACGAAGCAACGGCCATGGATGTCATTGACAAGCTCTTCTTTTCATCCAAACGCTATGATCTGGGAGATGTCGGACGTTACCGTCTGAACCATAAGCTCAACCTTGCCACGGCCCCTGATATTAAGGTCCTTACCAAGGAAGATATAATTGCCATTATCAACCACCTGATCCAGTTGATCAATTCAAAGGCACAGGTAGACGATATAGATCACCTGAGCAACCGCCGCATCCGCACCGTAGGTGAGCAGCTGGCCAATCAGTTCAGCGTTGGTCTTTCCCGCATGGCCCGCACCATAAGGGAGCGCATGAATGTTCGTGACAACGAAGTGTTTACTCCAATAGATCTGATCAACGCCAAGACCCTGTCTTCCGTTATCAACTCATTCTTTGGGACATCGCAGCTGTCACAATTCATGGACCAGACAAACCCCCTGGCCGAAATGACACACAAACGCCGTCTTTCCGCACTGGGCCCCGGAGGTCTGTCCAGAGACAGGGCAGGATTCGAGGTCCGCGACGTACACTATACCCACTACGGACGGTTATGCCCCATTGAAACTCCCGAAGGTCCCAACATCGGCCTTATTTCTTCTCTTTGCGTTTACGCAAGGATCAACGACCTCGGCTTTATCGAGACTCCCTACCGGAAGGTGGATGAGGGACGTGTTGACCTTTCTGCCAAAGGCTATGTTTACATGAGCGCCGAGGAAGAGGAGGAACAGATGGTAGCCCAGGCTAACGTTAACCTCGATGACGACGGAAACATACTTGATGAACGTATCAAATGCCGTTATGAAGCGGACTACCCCGTAGTGACCAAAGATGAGGTGCACCTGATGGACGTTGCCCCCAACCAGATCGCATCCATAGCAGCATCCCTAATTCCTTTCCTGGAACACGACGACGCCAACCGCGCCCTCATGGGATCCAACATGATGCGGCAGGCTGTACCGCTTATCCGCCCTGAAGCTCCTATCGTCGGAACCGGCCTTGAAGGTCCGGTAATCCGTGACAGCCGCACTCAGATCACAGCAGAAGGCAAGGGTGAAATAGTATTTGTGGACGCCAAGGAAATACATGTCAAATACGAACAGACAGATGATGAGAAATTTGTTAACTTCAATCCCGATGTTACTGTTTACCATCTTCCCATATACCGTAAAACAAACCAGAATACTTCCGTTAACCTGAAGCCTATTGTACATAAAGGACAAAAGGTTGTACCCGGACAGATCCTTACCGAAGGCTACGGGACACAGAACGGAGAACTGGCTCTCGGACGTAACCTTAAGGTGGCATTCATGCCGTGGAAAGGCTACAACTTTGAAGATGCCATTGTGTTGTCAGAAAGAATGCTCCGCGAAGATGTCTTCACCTCCATACATGTTGACGAATACATTATGGAAGTCCGCGATACCAAACGCGGTATGGAAGAGCTGACAAGCGATATTCCCAACGTCAGTGAAGAAGCCACCAGAAATCTCGATGAAAACGGGATCATTCGTGTTGGCGCCTATGTTGAACCCGGAGATATTCTCATTGGAAAGATCACTCCCAAGGGAGAAAGCGATCCTTCTCCTGAAGAAAAACTCCTTCGTGCCATCTTCGGTGACAAGGCCGGTGACGTAAAAGATGCCTCTTTGAAGGCTTCCCCGTCGCTTTTTGGTACAGTGATAGACAAACGGCTGTTCTCACGCATCATGAAGGAAGGATCCAAAAAGATCAAACCCATATCCAAGATGCAGGTTCAGCAGGCAGAAGATAATTTCAAACAGCGTTTTGACGCTTTGAAGGACAGGTTCCTTGATAAAATGGAAGTTTTGCTCAAGGGAAAAGCCTCTCCGGGAATTTCAGATCTGTATGGTGTTGAGATTATTACAAAAGATACTATCTTCACCAGGGCATTGCTTTCCGGTCTCGATTACGAGAATGTGAATCCAACCAAGTGGACCAACGACAAACACGTTAACGCGCTTATCAAAAAACTTATTAACAATTACCTGATTGCTTACAAAGAACTTGACGCCGAACTCAAACGTGTAAAATACAGTCTCACTATTGGTGATGAACTTCCCTCGGGCATCATGCAACTGGCAAAGATATATATTGCCAAGAAACGTAAAATCCGTGTAGGAGACAAGATGGCAGGCCGCCACGGGAATAAAGGCATTGTAGCCAAAGTGGTACGTGACGAAGATATGCCCTTCCTTGACGACGGCACTATAGTTGACGTGGTATTGAACCCGCTGGGCGTACCTTCCCGTATGAACCTGGGACAGATCTACGAAACCGTACTCGGATGGGCAGGGAAAGAATTGGGAACCCAGTTTGCCACACCTATCTTTGACGGAGCGTCTCTGGAAGAAATCACTGAATTCACGGACAAAGCAGGTGTTCCCAAATTCGGCAAGACTTACCTGCGTGACGGAGGTACCGGTGATTACTTTGACCAGCCCGCGACTGTGGGTGTAATCTATATGCTTAAACTCGGCCACATGGTTGATGACAAGATGCACGCACGTTCCATAGGCCCCTACTCACTCATTACACAGCAGCCACTTGGTGGTAAGGCACAGTTTGGGGGACAACGTTTTGGGGAAATGGAAGTTTGGGCCCTGGAGGCATTTGGTGCCGCCAACATTCTGCAGGAAATTCTTACCGTTAAATCGGACGATGTGGTAGGAAGGTCACGTGCCTACGAAGCTATTGTCAAGGGAGACACAATGCCCGCTCCGGGTATTCCCGAATCCCTGAACGTATTGCTTCACGAATTACGTGGTTTAGGTCTGAGCGTTAACCTGGAATAAAAAATTGATTATGGCTTATAAGAAAGATAGCAAATTAAAAAGCAACTTCAATAAGATTACCATAGGCCTTGCATCACCCGAGGAGATACTAGAGATGTCCCACGGGGAAGTGTTGAAGCCTGAAACAGTAAACTACCGTACCTACAAGCCGGAACGCGACGGTTTGTTCTGCGAACGTATATTCGGGCCTTCAAAAGACTATGAATGTCATTGCGGAAAATATAAAAGGATACGTTACCGCGGCATCACCTGTGACCGCTGCGGTGTTGAAGTGACAGAGAAGAAAGTGCGCCGTGAACGCATGGGACATATCTCACTGGTTGTTCCCATTGCCCATATATGGTATTTTCGTTCCACTCCCAACAAGATTGGATACCTGCTGGGTATCCCTTCCAAGAAACTCGAGGGAATCATTTACTATGAACGTTACGTTGTCATACAACCCGGAATCAAAGCCCAGGACGATGTAAAAGAGCTGGACCTGCTCACAGAAGAGGAATATCTGAATATCATAGATACCATTCCCAGAGAAAACCAGATGCTGGACGACGAGGACCCCAATAAATTCATCGCCGGTATGGGTGCAGAAGCCATATACAAGCTTCTTACCCGTATAAATCTGGATGATCTTTCATACGACCTGCGTCACAAAGCCGATATTGAAACATCACAGCAGCGTAAGACCGAGGCCCTCAAACGCCTTAACGTTGTGGAAGCTTTCCGTGACTCAAAGAATATCAACAAACCCGAATGGATGATCATGAAGGTCATTCCGGTGATTCCTCCCGATCTGAGGCCATTGGTACCCCTGGATGGTGGACGGTTTGCCACATCGGACCTGAACGACCTGTACCGCAGGGTTATCATTCGTAACAACCGTCTCAAACGCCTTATTGAAATTAAAGCTCCCGAGGTTATTCTGCGCAACGAAAAACGTATGCTCCAGGAAGCCGTCGATTCTTTGTTCGATAACTCACGTAAATCGAATGCCGTTAAGACAGAAGCTAACCGTACTCTTAAATCCCTGTCCGACAGCCTTAAGGGGAAACAAGGACGTTTTCGCCAGAACCTGCTTGGTAAACGTGTGGACTATTCCGCCCGTTCGGTTATCGTGGTAGGACCCGAGTTGCAAATGCATGAATGCGGGCTTCCCAAGGATATGGCTGCCGAACTCTACAAACCGTTTATTATAAGGAAACTTATTGAACGCGGTATTGTCAAGACTGTAAAATCGGCCAAAAAAATCGTAGACCGTAAGGACCCGATGATATGGGATATCCTGGAGAACGTAATGAAAGGACACCCCGTGTTGCTCAACCGTGCTCCTACCCTCCACAGACTGGGTATCCAGGCATTCCAGCCAAAACTTATTGAAGGCAAGGCTATTCAGCTCCATCCTCTGGCTTGTACGGCATTCAACGCCGACTTTGACGGAGACCAGATGGCCGTTCACCTTCCTCTGGGTAATGCAGCCATTCTGGAAGCACAACTGCTCATGCTCGGTTCACACAACATTCTGAATCCCGCCAACGGCGCTCCTATTACTGTTCCTTCACAGGACATGGTACTCGGACTGTATTATATCACCAAGCTGCGCAACCATGCCAAAGGAGAAGGAATGACATTTTACAGCCCCGAAGAAGTGATTATCGCCCATAACGAGAAAGTGGTGGACATGCATGCCAAGATCAAAGTCAGGCTGCCCAAGACCATTGTACGTTGTTCCAGGGATGCGGATCATTCAGGAAACAATATTATTGAAACCTCGGTAGGACGGGTTATTTTCAACCAGGTAGTCCCCGAAGAAGTGGGTTTCGTTAATGAAGTACTTACCAAACGGTCACTGCGTGATATTATCAACCTGGTGCTTAAGACTACGGGAGTGGCAAGAACTTCACAGTTCCTTGACGATATCAAGAACATCGGTTACACCATGGCCTACCGCGGAGGTCTTTCATTCAACCTTGACGATGTAATCGTTCCTAACGAAAAAATGTCACTCGTCGATCAGGGATATCAGGACGTGGAAAGCGTGATGAACGATTTCAACAACGGATTCCTTGCTAACAATGAACGTTATAACAAAGTGCTTGACATCTGGACCCGTGTCAATGTCAAACTTACCAATATCCTTGAGAAACAGCTGAAGGAAGACCAACAGGGCTTTAACCCTATTTATATGATGCTTGACTCGGGAGCCCGCGGTTCCAAAGCACAGATCAAGCAGCTTTCGGGTATGCGCGGTCTTATGGCCAAACCGCAGAAATCCGGTTCAACCAGTGCCGAAATCATTGAGAATCCCATTCTGGCCAACTTCAAGGAAGGCCTCTCGGTTCTTGAGTACTTCATTTCTACCCACGGTGCACGTAAAGGTCTGGCCGACACGGCCCTCAAGACAGCCGATGCCGGATACCTTACCCGCCGTCTGGTTGACGTATCTCACGATGTAATCATTAACGAAGAAGACTGCGGCACGTTGCGCGGTCTGGTGGCTACCGCCATCAAGAACAAAGACCAGGTTGTGGAATCGCTCTATGACCGGATCCTCGGACGTACCAGCGTTCATGATGTGTACAATCCGCTTACCGGTGAGATTATTGTCGAATCCGGAGAAGCTATTACCGAACCGGTTGCCGAACTTATTGCCTCGCTGCCCATTGAACAGGTTGAGATCAGAAGCGTTCTGACGTGTGAATCGCGCAAGGGGGTTTGTGCCAAATGTTATGGCAGAAACCTGGCTACTGCACGTATGGTCCAAAAAGGAGAAGTAGTCGGGGTTATAGCCGCACAATCCATCGGCGAGCCTGGCACACAGTTGACACTGCGTACTTTCCACCAGGGAGGTACCGCCTCGACCAGCGCATCGGAAAGTGAGATTGTTGCACGCTACAATGGTGTCCTCGAGATAGACGACCTCAAGACTCTGACTAAGATATCCGAATCCGGAGAGGCTCAGCAGATTGTTATAGGACGTACGGCTGAAATGCGCATTGTGGACAATAACACCCACATTACTTTATCTTCCTACGACATTCCCTACGGTGCCATCCTGTATTTCAAGAATGGTGACCAGGTAAAGGAAAAGGACAAAATATGCGAGTGGGATTCCTACAACGCCGTAACCATTGCCGAGTTTAACGGTTCCGTGGGATTTGATAACCTTATAGAAGGAGTGACCTACAGAGAAGAAGCAACGGATGAATATTCAATGCATAAAGACAAGGTCATTATTGAAAGCCGTGACAAATCACGCAACCCGACCCTTCGCATTATGGATGCCGACCTGGAGCTCAAACAATACAACCTGCCCGTTGGCGCACACATTATGGTCAACGAGAAACAGCGCGTTAAAGTGGGTGACATCCTGGTTAAGATCCCGCGTGCTTTCGGAAAATCCGGAGACATCACCGGAGGTCTTCCCCGTGTAACTGAATTGTTCGAAGCCCGTAACCCGTCTAACCCGGCCATTGTTTCCGAAATTGACGGTGAAGTACTCATGGGCAAGATCAAACGCGGTAACCGTGAGATCATAGTCCGTTCCAAAACAGGAGAGGAAAAGAAATACCTGGTTCCCCTGTCAAAACAGATACTTGTTCAGGAAAACGACTTTGTGCGTGCAGGAATGGCGCTTTCAGAAGGAGCCATCTCACCTACAGACATCCTTTCCATACAGGGTCCCACAAAAGTTCAGGAATACATTGTAAATGAAATCCAGAGCGTATACCGTAATCAGGGTGTGACCATTAACGACAAGCATTTTGAAGTTATTGTACGTCAAATGATGCGCAAGGTCGAAATTGTAGATCCGGGTGATACAAAATTCCTGCCCGAACAACTGATAGACAAGTGGGAATTCATGCAGGAGAACGATATCATCTTTGATAAGAAAGTGGTTACAGATCCCGGAGATTCACAGAACTTTAAAGCCGGACAGATAACAACTGTAAGGAAACTAAGGGACGAAAACTCCACTCTCAAACGTAAGGACCTCAAACCCGTTGAAGCAAGAGATGCTATGCCCGCTACTTCAAATCAGGTTCTTCAGGGGATCACCCGCGCAGCATTACGAACCAACAGCTTTATGTCTGCCGCTTCGTTCCAGGAAACGACCAAAGTGCTTTCAGAAGCCGCAATTTATGGAAAGAGCGATTCACTGGAAGGTCTCAAGGAAAACGTTATTTGCGGTCATCTTATTCCTGCCGGTACCGGTCAGCGTGAGTACGAGAACATACTTGTCACTTCTTTATCTGATTACAACAAGATGGTTGATGACAGGTTAGTCTCGCGATAAAACTGCTTTAAAACAATTTATTACAAATAATCACTAATAAGGGCCTCGGCCCTTATTATTTTGCCTATATTTGCCGTGTTAAATTACAAATCAATATAATTAGTCTCATGCAACACAAAGTAATTGACGTTCAGGATGTAGTAATTCGCTTCTCAGGAGATTCGGGTGACGGTATGCAATTGACCGGAACCCTCTTTGCCGATGCTTCGGCTCTTTTGGGAAACGACATATCAACATTCCCTGATTTCCCTGCCGAAATAAGGGCCCCGCAAGGGACTGTTGCCGGCGTTTCCGGGTTTCAAGTTCACGTAGGCAATTGCGCCGTACACACTCCGGGAGATTATTGTGATGTCCTGGTAGCCATGAATCCGGCGGCACTTAAGTGTAATGCCAAATGGGCCAAGCCCACTGCTACCATTATTGTCGATATCGACACTTTCGATGAAAAAAGTATTGCGAAAGCCGGTTACGTTACTTCAGATCCTTTCGAAGAACTGAATATTAAGAAGATGAATGTGGTATATGCACCCATTACTTCCCTTACCCGTGAAAGTCTGAAGGATTCGGGGCTGGATCCTAAAGTGGTTCTGCGTTCTAAGAATATGTTCGCTCTTGGAATTTGTTTCTTCATGTATAATATGCCTTTGAATTATACAGAGAATTACTTCCAGAAAAAATTCAAGAAAAAACCCTTATTGATCGATATCAATAAAAAAGTGCTGAAAGACGGATTCAATTATGCCGGAAATATCCAGGCTATTGCTGACACCTATTATATTCAGCCTCCAAAACATAAAAAAGGAATCTACCGTAATATCAATGGTAACCAGGCTGCCGCATGGGGGCTTATGGCTGCATCCGAAAAATCGGGACGCCCGTTGTTCTGCGGTTCTTATCCCATTACCCCTGCCACTGCCATTCTGGAAGAGCTGGCCGCTCATAAGGAATTGGGTGTCAAGACCCTGCAATGCGAAGATGAAATTGCCGGCATTTGCACATCCATTGGAGCATCCTATGCAGGAAATCTGGCTGTTACCAGTACCTCGGGTCCCGGTTTTTCTCTAAAATCAGAAGCTCTTGGACTTGCCGTTATTACAGAGTTACCGCTTGTTGTTGTAAACGTACAGCGTTCAGGTCCCTCAACCGGAATCCCTACCAAGACGGAACAGACAGACCTTAACCAGGCCCTTTACGGACGGAACGGAGAATGTCCCGTTGCCATTATCGCTTCTCATTCCCCGTCTCACTGTTTTGATGCAGCCTTCTATGCCGCCAAACACGCTATGGAATACATGATGCCGGTAATCCTTCTTTCGGAAGGATTCCTCGGAAATGGTTCCGAGCCCTGGCTTATCCCGTCAATGAAGGACTACCCTGCCATCAATCCGCCTATCATTAATAAGTTGCCACAGGACGAACCCTATTTCTATCCTTTCAAACGTGACGAAAAGACACTTGCACGCCGTTGGGCTCTTCCTGGAACACCTAATCTGGAGCATCGTGTAGGCGGTCTGGAAAAGAATCATAAAGGGGCCGTTTCATCCGATCCTATGGTTCACGAACAGATGGTAGCAGAACGGGCCGCTAAGATTGAGCGTCTTGCACAGGAAATTCCTCTTCAAAAAGTAATTGGAAATGAGGATGCCGATGTGCTTATTGTAAGCTGGGGAGGTACATACGGTCACATGCTCAGTGCTATTGATCAGTTGCACAAAGAAAACAAGAGCGTTTCACTGGCTCACTTCGATTACATAAGCCCGCTACCTCTCAACACTTCCGACATATTTGCGAAGTTTAAAAAGATCATCGTATGCGAATTGAACAGCGGACAGTTTGCCAATTACCTGAGAGCACAATTCCCTCAATATCAATTCATGCAATATAATAAGGTTCAGGGCCAACCTTTCATCGTGGCCGAGATTGTAGAAGCAGTAAAGAATATACTATAATGAAATTCACACCTCAGGATTTCAAATCCGATCAAGAAGTCAAGTGGTGTCCCGGATGCGGGGACCACGCCGTATTGGCCTCGGTGCAAAGAGCCTTACCTGAAGTATCCGAGGCGTTGGGTTATTCCCACGAACGTTATGTGTTTGTATCAGGGATCGGGTGTTCTTCCCGCTTCCCCTATTATATGAAAACCTACGGTTTCCATGGTATCCACGGCCGCGCTGCCGCCATTGCCACCGGTATTAAAGTGGCCAATCCTACACTTTCCGTATGGGAAATGACCGGAGACGGCGACTCGCTGGCTATCGGGGGCAACCACCTCATTCACGCAATCCGCAGAAACATCGATATCAATATCGTTTTGTTCAATAACCGTATCTATGGTCTGACCAAAGGGCAATATTCTCCCACTTCAAAATGGGGCACGGTAACCAAAACATCGCCTTTCGGAACCGTTGAACATCCTTTCATCCCCGGAGCTCTTGTTATGGGAGCCCGCGGCACTTTCTTCGCCAGAACACTTGACGTAGAGCTTCAGCTGACACAGGACATTCTTGTAGAAGCTGCCAAACACGACGGGACCTCTCTGGTGGAAGTACTGCAAAACTGTGTGATTTTCAACGATAAAACCCATGCAGAGATTTCAGACCGGGAAGTTCGTGCAGACCGTACCATTGTGCTTCGTCACGGACAACCCATGATCTTTGGGAAAAATAAAGATAAAGGTCTTATTCTGGACGGCATGCGCCTTAAGGTGGTCACTATTGGTCAGGACGGCATTACCGCCGATGATATTCTTGTTCACAATGCAGAAGAAGAAAACCACGGAATTCACATGATGCTTTGCGAAATGCAATGGCCCGAATTGCCTGTTGCACTGGGTGTTATACGTAATGTAAAGGATCGCACCTATGACGATATGGTTAGAGACCAGGTTCTTGAAATTGCCAATAATTCTCCCATCCGTTGCATGGATGACCTGTTGCACAGCGGGAGTACCTGGGAAATAAAATAATAGAACTAACTTACACATTAAAATTTATTATTCATTATCATGAAAGCAAAAGAAGTAATGGCAACTCTTGAGGCTAAATACAGCCACGAAAAAGAGTACCTGCAAGCTGTTCAGGAAGTGTTGGAATCTATTGAAGAAGTCTACAATCAACACCCCGAATTTGAAAAAGCAAAAATCATTGAAAGGATAGTTGAGCCCGACAGGATCTTCACTTTCCGTGTTACCTGGGTTGACGACAAGGGTGAAGTACAGGTTAACACCGGTTACCGTGTACAGTTTAACAACGCCATTGGTCCTTACAAGGGAGGATTGCGTTTCCATCGTTCAGTAAACTTATCCATCTTGAAATTCCTGGGATTTGAACAGATTTTCAAAAATGCTCTGAC
Source organism: uncultured Muribaculaceae bacterium (assembly GCA_964600385.1). Lineage (GTDB taxonomy): Bacteria > Bacteroidota > Bacteroidia > Bacteroidales > UBA932 > DMER64. The sequence goes on along the minus strand of CAZRJC010000006.1, from coordinate 6,215 downwards.
TACATTGCCTATGGGCGGTGGTAAAGGCGGTTCAGATTTCGATCCACGCGGTAAATCTGACAACGAAGTAATGCGCTTCTGCCAGGCATTTATGACCGAATTATGGAGAAATATTGGTCCCGATACCGATGTGCCTGCCGGTGACATTGGCGTAGGCGCCCGTGAAATTGGTTATTTATACGGCTGGTACAAAAAACTGGCTCGCGAGCACACTGGTGTTCTTACCGGAAAGGGTATTACCTGGGGTGGTTCACTCATTCGTCCCGAAGCTACCGGATTTGGAGCTGTCTATTTTGTACAGCACATGCTTAACGAAAAAGGCCAGGACATAAAAGGTAAAACCATTGCCGTATCTGGTTTTGGAAACGTTGCCTGGGGTGCTGCCAAGAAGGCCACTGAACTGGGAGCCAAAGTGATCACCATTTCCGGTCCCGACGGATTCATTCTTGATGAAGCAGGACTTGACGAAGAAAAAATTGCCTATATGCTTGAGCTGAGGTCTTCGGGGAAGGATATTGTTGCTCCATACGCAGAAAAGTTTGCCGGTTCTAAGTTCTTTGCCGGTACAAAGCCTTGGATTACCAAAGTGGATATAGCTCTTCCCTGCGCTACCCAGAACGAACTTGGCGGCGAAGATGCCAACGCTCTTATTGCTAACGGAGTACAGCTCTGTGCCGAGGTGTCCAACATGGGATGTACCCCTCAGGCTATTGAAGCTTTCCAACATGCCAAGATCAATTTCGCTCCGGGTAAGGCCGTTAACGCCGGTGGCGTAGCCACCTCGGGACTTGAAATGACACAGAATGCCGCTCACATGGGATGGCCTGCAGAAGAAGTAGATGCCAAACTGCACCAGATCATGTCCAGCATTCACAATGCCTGTGTTGAACACGGTACTCAGAAAGACGGTTACATCAACTATGTCAAGGGAGCCAATATTGCCGGTTTCATGAAAGTGGCCCGTGCCTTCCTTGAACAAGGGATTGCCTAATGTTCCAGCTTGGTCTTGATTTTGGTTCTACATTGACCAAAATGGCCATGACAAAGCCCGGGGCGCTGGATTATCCGGCGCCTCAGGCTATTTTTCAATATAAGACCCGAACCGATCCCTCGTTATTTTATAAAGCTCTGGAAGAGTTTCTGAAAGCAGAAAATATCCTTCTATCCGATATTGACAGCATCACTGCTACAGGAACACACGCCAATCTGGTCAAAGACAACATTCTTAACATTCCTACCCGCATTGTAGGAGAAGTTGAATCCATTGGCAGAGGAGCTCTCGCTCTTACCGGGCTGGACCAGGCTCTGGTGGTTAATATGGGGACAGGAACTACATACGTACTTGCCGACAAAGAGGGATGTCGTCATATTGGGGGAACAGGCGTTGGCGGCGGGACTCTTTCCGGTCTTGGTTCCTATATGTTAAAATGCAAATCTGTTAAGGATATTATTTCACTTTCAGCACAGGGAGACCTTGAGAAAGTAGATCTCCTTATAAAAGATGTTACCGACCAGACACTCCTTAATCTGCCGCCTTATCTTACAGCAGCCAACTTTGGTAAAATGGGTCACTCGCTTTATGAAAAGGAAGCTGCTCAGGCCGGACGTGCAGATGTGGCCCGCGGACTGATAAACCTGATCCTCCAGGTAATCGGCAGCATGGCCGTTATGGTTTGCAAAAGTTGTAATACAACGAACGTTATATTTGTTGGATCGCTCACCCGGTTGCCCCAGATCACGGAAACTTATTCCATGTTCTCCAAAGTATACGATCTCCACTTTATTGTACCCCCGTTTGCCGTTTTTGCCACTGCCCTGGGCAGCACGCTTACTTCGCCGGTGGTATAGAATTCATCTTCAGCAACAGTTTCCGAATCATTACTCAGGTTGTTTTCCATAAGCAGCCACTTAACTCTTTGAGCCACAGCAGGAGCAGGATCGACTATTACTATATGGGGACCTGCCAGTTCTCTGATTAAGGGAGCCAGGTAAGGATAATGCGTGCATCCAAGCACCAAATGATCTGCACCCTGGTCCAATAAGGGCTTAATGGTAGCGGCCACCATTTCTTTCGTAGCCGGAGAATCCCACTCACCTCTTTCAACGGCTTCGACCCATCCTTCGCCTACTTTTTCAATAACTTTTACTTCTCCGGCGAACGTTGCCAGGGTTCTGTTATATAAAGAGCCTTTCAATGTGCCTTTTGTTGCCAGAACACCCACCACTCCGCTCCGGGTATGCAGGACTGCCGGTTTGACGGCAGGTTCCATACCCACTATGGGAATTTCCGGAAATTCCGTGCGTAAAGTATGTATTGCCGCAGCAGTAGCGGTATTGCAGGCGAATACTATTATTTTGCATTCTTTTCGGAGAAAAAAACGAACAATCTTACGGCACCGTGCAGTAACTTCTTCTACAGGGCGAGGACCGTAAGGGCAAAAAGCATTATCGGCCAAATAGATAAGGCGCTCCTGTGGCAGGAGCGCCTTAATATGGGATAAAACCGTCAGGCCGCCTATACCGGAATCCATGATTCCTATGGCAGAACCATTCATGGTAATGTCACCTACTGTTGTTGTTGGTCAACACCAGGAAGCTGTGACGGGGCTACTTTCTCGGCAGGAATACCTAACTCGGCTTTGGCCAAAGGAAGCAGGTTTACACTTGTTTCTTCGTTGAAGTAGATAAGAGCACCGGTAGAAAGGTCGAAAATATAAGTGAATCCGTTATCCTTGGCAACTTTTGCAATAGCGGTATTTGCTTTCTGGAAAACAGGAGATAACAGTGCCTGTTGCATCTGGTTGTATTCTTGCTGTGCGCCCTGACTGAATTGTTCAAGACGTTGCTGAATTTCAACAAGTTCTCTTTGTTTTGATTCAAGAACGGCAGCTGTCCAGGTAGCCTGTTTCTGCTGATAAGTGTTATATTTGGTAGTATACTCTTGTTGCATTTCAGCAATAGTATTTTCCAGTTCCGTTGTGTAGTTTTGAAGTTTGATAAGGGCGGAATCCCGTTCAGGCATAAGCGAGATCAATTCCTGTGAGTTGATATGGCCGAATTTTAAATTTTGCGCAGTAGCCGGACCGACCACACAGAGCAAGAGGAACAAGGCAGAAGCAATACGTTTCATATAAAATTTTTGGTTTAAGATTACAAATGTACAAAAAAATCACTTACCAAGCTGTAGGGTTTTCAATACCTGATCTGTGATATCTATATCCGGGACATAATAGATTACACCCATTCCCCCTGCCACATCAATCACCATAGCGCAATCATTGGCCTCGGCCACCTTTTCAATGGTACTCTTCACTCTCTCCTGAATTGGGGTGAACAAGGTTTCAGACGTTTTGGCCAGTACGCCTTCCTGTCCAAAATATTGTTCCTGGAGTTCTTTTACCTTGTTTTCACGGTCTACTATAGCCTGCTGTTTTACTTTTTTCTGTTCGGCAGACAGAGATCCCTTCTCATTCTGATATTGTTGGAACATGGTTTCGAGGTTGTCATATTCAGACTGGATAAGTGCCTGATATTGTTCCCTGAGCTTATTTACCTGCTCCTGGGCAGCAGTGTATTCTTTCAGTCCGCTGAAAATGTTTTCAGTATTGACCACAGCGTACTTCTGCGCAAAAAGACCCGTTGCCGTAAGGCATGCCAGTAAAACCAAAACAAATCTTTTCATATTAGATCATTTTAAAATGTTTGTCCTATCATAAAATGGAAATTGGAACCGCCCTTTTCACCGTTGAATTCATTATCAAATCCATATCCCCAGTCAATTCCCAGCAAACCTACAATAGGCAGGTAAACACGGACCCCTACCCCCGCGGCACGTTTGATGGAGAAAGGATTGAAATCACGTATATCGCTCCAGCAATTACCGCCTTCCAGGAATACAAGCGCAAAAATAGTGGATTGTGGCTGTAAAATAACAGGGTATCTCAACTCAACCGTAAAACGGTCATAGACACGTCCTGCATACGCATTGTTAATGGTCGGAGTCAGCGAATAGTTGGAATAACCCCGCTGCGAAACAATATCGGCCCCGTATGTGTTATAGCCGCTCATTCCGTCACCGCCCAACATGAACCCTTCAAAAGGAGAATAACCCAGATTACGGTTGTAATAGCCCAGATAACCGAAATTCGCCCGGGTCATCAGGACCAGGTCCCCTATCAGCTGAGTGTATAACGAGGCATCGAAAGTCCACTTGTGGTATTCAATCCATTTATATCTTTCGGCATCGGTCATGGAACTGTAATCTGTATTCTTGCTTCTGAAAAGTGAATACGGAGGGGTTACCTGCAATCCGAACTTAAAGTCTGATCCCCTTCTGGGATAAATAATCTGGTCAGTGGAATTACGCTGCAGGGTAATGGTGTAATCAATGATATTGGACTGCCCGTCTGTAAACATGAAATAATAGTTCCAGTCCTGCAGGTTATATCTCTTGATATCCAACTGATTGTAGAAGACAAAATAATTGTCGGGCCATTTAAGTCTTGTTCCCAGTCCGAGTCCGAGACCGTATACCTCCATGAACTGATCGTTGGTAAGGTAATAATAAGTCGAGGCCGTTTGCCTGGTATAATATATGCTGGTGCTGAAAGAAGTCGGTTTTTTACCGGTCAGCCAGGGCTCAACAAAACTGGCACTCAGCGCCATATAATAAGTACCGTTGGTCTGGAACCTTAGGGATAAAGTCTGCCCGTCTCCCAGTGGAACCGGTCTCCATGCTTCTTTGTCAAAAAGATGCTTGATGGAAAAGTTGTTGAAGCTGATCCCAACGGTTCCCACAAAAGTGTTTCCTCCCCAACCGCCGGCTATTTCAAACTGACTGTCGGGCTTCTCGGTTACATTATATATAATGTCTACCGTATTATTTACCTGGTTGGGAACCACATTGAAACCCGTACCCATCTGCATTATGGCTTCCTGGTCAAAATGCCCCATAGAAGCAATCTCACGTATGGAACGTTCCAGTTCTGTCTGACTGAACAAATAACCTGGCCGTGTAAACACCTGACGCCTGATGATTTTTTCGTTGGAAACGTTATTGCCGCTTATGATTATATTGTTATAAGTAGCCGGTTTTCCTTCAAATATACGCATCTCCACGTCAATGGAATCGTTATCTATATTCAGCTCAACCGGCACTACCCTGAAAAACAGGTATCCCTGATCTTTATACACCTGGGAAACATTTCCCTGCTGGGTCTTGCCACCTCCGAACAATCGTTCCTCCATGGTGACCACATCATAGATATCTCCCTTTTCTATACGCAGTACCGAGTTAAGCATTTCGCTGCTGTACTGGGTATTGCCTGTCCATGTGATATCCCTGAAATAGTATTGTTTCCCCTCATCAATAACCAGATCTATTCCCAGGCTCTTTTCATCAATTACATATATGGAATCTTTTGCAATCCGGACGTCTCTGTAGCCGAGTTCGTGGAATTTCTGTAGTAACAGTTGCTTATCGTTCTTGTATTCTTTCTCGTTGAATTTTTTACTGAAAAAGAAATTGTACAACCTGCGGTCCTTGGTTTTTTTCATGGCAAACCTCATCTTGTGAATAGACAAATGTTCGCTGCCAACAAAATTGATCTGCTGGATATGTACCTTTTGCTTGCGATTTACATTGAAAGTGACCTGAACCGCATTCTTAATGGTGGTATCTTCGCTGTGGGTGGCCACAACCTCGGTATTCAGGAATCCCTTTTCCACATAATAGCGCTTGATGATATCGCAGGAGGATTTAATGACATAATCTGAAAGCTCGCTCCCCCGGCGTAATTTCACGCGTTCTTCTATATCGGTACGTTCACCCTTCTTTACTCCTTCGTAATTCCAGCGGGAAACCCTGGGTCTCTCCACAATATTTATATTAAGATAGGCATTGTTTCCTACCAGGCTGTCTACGTATACTCCCACATCTGAGAAAAAACGTTGCATGAATAAGCGTTTAACAATGGAGGTCAGCTCTTCTCCGGGGATGGAAATGGTGTCGCCAATGGCCAGGCCTGTCAGCGAAAGTATCTGATCTGAATTCAGGTAATTAACTCCGGAGACGGTAAGACCGGAAATGACGCATTCCCTGGGATTGGAATAATCAATCTGGACCGGGTTTTTATCAGTCACCTGCGCAGAAAGAGAAAAGGATGATATCAATAAGGCAAAGCAAAGAATCAGGTGCTTCATCAATAAGAGGTTAT
>CAZRJC010000005.1:0-151277 GCA_964600385.1 uncultured Muribaculaceae bacterium | reverse complement strand
CAACAGCGACTATAAGAAATATCTTTTTCATATGTTTTTCCATTTAGTATATTGTTCTTTAATTAAATAGCAGAGGGAGTGTTTCGTTAAGGAAACGCTTGACGGCCATCCACGTGTGTCCGCGAAGGCCTTCCGTCTGGAGTGTTACTGTTTTTATACCGTATTTGTCCATGAGTTCCATATATTCGGTAGCTCCGCCGTACAGGAAATCGGCCTTGTCGACTCCCAGCCAGTATAACTTCATTTTTTTGTTTGTTTCTGCTGGATTTTCATAGAAGGACTTGTAATTTTTTACAAATTCTTCTGTGCCTATGTATGAGCTGTACGAAAGGATATGTGAGAATTTATCAAAATGGCCGAGGCCGCAGCGCAGTGCTTGTCCGCCGCCACGGGAAAAACCGGCAATGGCCCGGTGGTCGCGGTCGGCGATCGTACGGTAATTGCTTTCAATGAATGGCATCAGATCAGCAAAAAAATCATTTGAGAAATAGTCCATGAATTTGGGCTCTTTCAGATAATAGGCAGGATTGCCGTACGGCATGACAATGATCATGTCTTTTGCTTTACCCTGCGCAATGAGGTTATCCATGATAAAGTTCACACGTCCGACTTTGAAGAATGTTTCTTCTGTGTCGGTTGTACCGCTGATGAGGTAGAATACAGGATATTTTTTCTTGGACATATCGTATCCGGCTGGTGTATAAACCACAACAGGGACCTGCATGCCAAGTGTTTTGGAAAAATAATACGTGTAATCCACGCTTCCGTGAGGCACGTTGGTGATTTCGTGGTTCAGCGGTTCCTTGCCTCTGACTTCTACAAGACTGTTTTTGAATTTTTCATTGGGGAACCATTCGGCATTTTGCGGGTCCATGATGGTTACACCGTCAACGATGAAACTGTAGGGATAGATATCGGGAGCAACAGGGCCCAGAGTGATTGTCCAGATTCCGTCGGCATTTTTGTCCATGTTTTGCTTTTCGGCAAACTGGGCATTAATCTGTACGCTCTTAGCTGCCGGAGCATTAAGGTTGAAGGTGACAGTATTATCATCATTCACAACGGGTGATGATGCAAAAACCATTCTCCTGTTATAATTGGTTGTAACCACAATCTTGCCTTTTTCTTTGCCCGGATATATCCGGAGTTCAAGCATCCCGGTTGTTCTGTTGCCAACACCGAGTTCGGTAAGGTTGGCGGTTACTGTGGGTTTTGAGCTGTCGCCAATAAGTTCTTTTTCGGTAAGCAGACCTTCCCAGAGTACGGGTCCGTATGAATGCCTGAGCGTGTAATTATAACCCGGCTCTATGCCATCAAACACATATTCATTCTGACCCTGATGAATCATCATGCGGGGAACATCTGCACCTCCCCAGCCCCAAGCAGGGCGTTCTCCGGGTTTGATCTTGGTGAGTTCTATCTCGGCACCCGTACCATTTACTATCTCGGAGATATCCTTATAATAATCAAGGCCGGAGTCGAACGCTTCTATCTCGTAGTAATACTCGGGATCTGCGTTAAGACTGTGAATTACAAGAGAATTCCCGTCATAAACCATATAACTGTTATAGAGTTTGTCCGGTTCTATACCGTAACGGACCACGTAACCATCGGCACCTTTCACCGGTTCCCACAACAGAGTTGCTTCACGGCGGTCAGCCTGGTTGCGTACGGCCTTGAAGTCTGTGACCTTTACCCTGGCAACAACACTGGGATTGCCGAATACCCGCAGGTCTTTGACAGCAAACTTGGCACCGTCGTGGGTAGCCACATTGGTTATCTTGATATAACGGCCTTTTACCGGAGTTGCAAATTCGGTATAATCATGCCTGAGATCCAGTTTGTTTTCGCTTTTATCAATCACCCGGGTCCATGTGGCATTGTCATTCGATACGTCTACTGTGTAGCACTGATAGTGTTCAGGAGCGGGAGACAGGCCAAAGCCGCGTCCTATGCTGACCGTTGCTTCGATATGGTCGAAATTGCACTGGATAGCATGGATTTCACTGACTTTTCCGAGGTCAACCGTCATGTATTCGCCAGCATTTCCTGTGTTTGCGGACCAGCATGTCATAAAATCTTCATCAACGGCATTGCCAGGAAGATAGTTCTCAAAAGTCGAAGATACTTCAACCCGTTTCTTATGTGAAAGAAGCAGCCATCCGGTCAGGTTGTTGTCCACCGCATCGGTTTTTGTGCCGGGCCAGTATTGGGGATAATCTCCGTATGCTGTATTGGAGTGCATCACTCCTTCTGCATCTACCGCTGTGGGATAAATGGCAAGTTCTGCCCCTCCGTTGCCGGCATACCAGGCAGGTATCATGCAAATTGTCCAGAGTTGACCGTTCTTGTCATGGAATGTGCTCCCGTGACCCGCTCCTACTGCAAAACCGGTGGTTTTGAATGTAAGAGGGTTGTGCTCGGAATATGTGTAAGGGCCCATTGGGCTGTCAGATACATATACACCATGGGAATATGAAAGGAATTCAAGACCGATGGCTGCATACTGGAGATAGTATTTGCCATTGTGTTTGGTTACCCAGGGACCTTCAATCCATGGAAATTCCTCCTCATAATAGATTCTTCGTCCGTTGAAAATGGAAAAGATCACGTCGTCATCCCTTCTGTTTTCGAATCCGTGACGCTTGTAATCACCAAAGAACAGCACCTCGGGACCGGCAATCTCCTTGAACGTGGTAACATCAAGTTCCACGACCTTGAACGGCATTATCTGAGACCATCCGTAGAAAAGATACAGTCTCCCGTCGTCATCCAGGAACATGTTGGCGTCGCCGTAACGGTCGCTGTCGAATGTAGCGGTGAGCGTCCACTCCCCTTTCTTTGGTTCTTCGCATTTATAAACGTTTTTGTTGTTCATCGAGCATGCATACAATATGCCGTCCTTTTGAATAACAGAAACCACACCGCCCGGGAAAGTCGGTGAGTCAACATAGGTCCAGTCGCGGAAATCGGGAGAATACCAATAACCCCTGCGACCGGTAACGAAAAGATAATAATCATCCTCATAAATCAGCACGACCGGTTCTCCGCCACGACAGGCTCTTTCGTTGCCTGCAAGGAGATCCAGAGGATTGCAGAATGTGTTTTTCTGAGCCATGGCGGAAATGGATAACAACATAACCACCACGGTCAGAATAGTCCTGTTAATAATACTTTTATTCATTAAAGGAATTTTGTAGGGTTAGTAACATGCTTATTTGTTAAGTACAGCTGCCACTTCTTCGCATGCAAGTGAAAGCATGACGTAGTTGGGAACAGAGTTGGTACAGCACTCGTTTTCTCCCCAGAGGAACGGATAATCATCCTTGTTTTCCATGAAATCCGGGGCAAGAAGAAGAAGTCCGGGAACGACTCCGCCGGGTATAACCGTGTAATCGGCGCGGTTATTGCCGTAAGAGACATTCTTGGTGTTGACGCCTATATCAGTGATGAAAGACACATTGGAGTAAGGATGGCATCCGTACATATAATTCAGTCCCAGTAATACCAATTCCGGATCAATCATTTCGGGGAAATATTTCCAAACCAGGTAATTGTTGTAAGCCCATCTGATTATCTGGTCATTGCCACCCCATCCGCGGCCCGATATAGGTACACCGTAAGGATTCTGGGAGGCGGTTTCTTTAAGAGATTCAACGTATCCGGGAATAGCGGCCTTCACTTTATCCTGGAACTCTTTGTCCATGAGAGGATAGAGGCTCAGGGCCGTGCCGAGGTTGTAGAATTTGCCTGCGGGTGCTCCGGGGAAGTTCATCTCAATGGGCTCAAGTTGTTTGAGAACAGCCTCTTCGAAGAATTTCACATAGCTGTTATCACCCGTTGTTCTCCAAAGTTCAATGGAGGCGTTAACCCTGCCGTCACCGCCAAACCTTCTCATCATGGGATTCTTTATTTTGGCAGGATCGGCATCTTCTGAATATTTCTCCCAAAGCATGATGGCATTCCTGAGAGCTCTGTCTGCAACCTCCGGATAATAGGGTTTAAGAACCCTGGCTGCCGAGGCAAGGGATGCAACGGTAGACATGTTACCTGCGGCGCTGAAGTTTCCTGTAAACGCAACCCTGTCATCACGGGTGCCTGAAGTAAGACCATCAGTTTCGTAGGGTTTCAGGGAAGGATTGTAAACAAGGCCGTCTGTTATAGTAGAAGCATCACCCAGGTGATGATACTGGTACATGTTGCTTTGAACTATGCCCTGAGCCACATATCCAATGTTTTCCACCTGCGCAATGATGTTAAGCACACCGTGCTGGATCTGCTGAATCACGTCGGGCATTCCGTCCGGACGATGTATGTCCACAAATTTAGTATCCTGGTCAATGAATGTCTGGTCTCTCTCCGGCTTGAAAAGATCCCATAAAGTGATCAGATCCGAAGCCATGGAAACGACTGTTCTGCTCTGGATATCAAAGTCACCGGCATCGTACCAGCCACCAACGGCCAGTCCGGGGATATGTTCCCATGATTTGTATTTTGTATTGGTTTCCTCTCCCTGCCTGTAACCGTCGAATTGTTCATAATTAACCGGAGCCTGAAGAGCGTCATCCATGTGAGAACGTCCGTGCCAGGTACGATACCCTTCGTTTACTTCCATATGGTCCATCTGGACCGGAAGGAATACGTCCATGGACGCATGCCATTTGCCTTTGTATACATCCTTGTTTATGGGAAATACGTTGGTCCTGAAACCGCCATAATTAATGCAGTAAAGACCGGGTTCCTGAACAGCAGTGAAATCAACAATAACATAATTGTACCTGCTGTTGTATACTCCCCATTGTTTAACCGGGGCTTTATAAGCCACCACTTCATCTCCCTTGTCAGAAATGCGGATGATATCTGCTGTCTCTACGGGAGCTGCATTCTTGTCAAGTTCCACAACAGTAACTTTCTTTTGTGCAGGAGTATAGCCTATCTGTGAGAAGCCCACATTGGGTTCACGTACCCAGCCGGCATCAAAAGAAGGCTCAATGTACCATTCCAGAACCTTTCCGGTCTTATTGGCAGGTATATATGACCGGACTACAAAAGTACCGTTCTGGGCAAGATTTCTGCCGTCGAAAAGGTTTATTTCAGATTCGGAAGAAATAGCTACACGAACATCGGTGTCTTCCGGAGCGAGAACAAGTTTGTTACCCTTGGAGAACGGTTGGGGAACAATGAATTCATTACGCCCTCTGTCATCGAAAGTGGAAAGCTTGTAGAATTGTTCAATCTTTTCGCTCCTGGGAAGCATGTATGTATTGTCGGCCGGGTATTTGGGCAATATTCCCGCAATACCGTCCATCATATACGTTTTTCCGAAGAAAGAAGCAGGGAAAAACTCCCAGTTGAGACCGGCCCGGCCAATAAGTTTTTCCGGAACAGGACTGTCCAGATACACAGCAACCATGAAACCTTTGCCGGTGGAGGTAACTTTCACTCTGGAAGTAAAATCATACTCTTTGTAGTTAAGCTCCACTTCAATGGAATTTCCTGCACGATCTACGGTTCTTTTGATGAGGTCCGGGAAAATGTCCCATTGCTCGGGAGTGTTCATCAGACGGATACCACCGCCGGTACTGATTCTCTCGCCTCGTTGAATCAATTCAATAGCTGCAAGTTTTTCGTCGCAAAACATGCCGGCATATTTATTACTGTAAACCAGTAAGTTTATACCTCTTTCCTCGAAATACTCCAGATCGTTAATCTGAAAATTCTGCGCCTGCGCTTTCGGGACAAAAGCTGAGAGGATCAGACAGAACGCAAATACAAGCTTGTGTTTCATGTGTGATGTGAATTTTTATTTGAATAATAACTGCAATGTGGTTGAAAGATAAAATCTGGCGTTCATCCAGGTGTGTCCCCCGGCTGTAGTTATCTTTTTATATCCGATTCCTTTGACATCGAAATATTGTTGATGTTTAATCACGTCCTGATAAAGAAAATCTTCAGATCCTACACCAAACCACACGAGTTTCATTTTTGCATTGAAATCATTTGGAGATTTGGTGAAGAACGGGAAATAGATATCCATTACTTCGGGTGTAAGGAAAGCGCTATAGGAACATACCCAGGCGAATTGATCCATATTGGAGAAAGCAGTGAAAAGAGATTGACCTCCTCCGCGGGAGAATCCGGCAATAGCCCTGTTATCGCGTCCCGGAAGTGTCCTGTACTCTTTCTCAACAAATGGCATAATGCATTTTGTCATTTCCTGTTCAAATGCCTTATACATTTCTGCTGCCTGCAGCGAAGAAGGCATTGGTGTCCCCTGCATCATGTTACCGTAAGGCATTACTACGATCATGGGATTGGCCTGACCCTGTGCGATAAGGTTATCAAGGATAGTATTGACTTTACCTACCTTGAACCAAGTTTCCTCCGTATCTGTGGTGCCGCTGACCAGATAGAAAACAGGATAGGATTTATCTTCGGCTTCGTATCCTGCCGGAGTGTATACCAATAAAGGACGGTATGTGCCAAGAACGTCAGATTTATATGTGCACAAGGTTACGCGTCCGTGAGGAACATCGTTAATGTTATACAATGCGTTCTTATCTGGCATGGTAAGAAGACTGGCCTTGAACCCTTCGTTGGGGAATATTTCCGTATTTGAGGGATCGGATACAGTCACACCGTCTACAATAAAATTATATGGATATATATCGGAATTTTCTACTTTAAGTGTAACACTCCAGATGCCCTCCCTGTTCATTGTCAATGAAACGTTTTCCTTCAAAAACTGTGAAGACAAAAGAACCGATTTGGCATGAGGGGCTCTGATATTGAATGTCACTGCGCCCCCAAAACGATGGATAACAGGAGATTCTATGGGAAGATTGTACATCCGGGAAACCGGAGCCTTGTATCCCATAAGGGGAAGCATAACAGCTGCATAGCGTCTGCCAAAATCGCGGTAGCCCTTTGCATCAAAGTGTATCTGGTCAAAGAACTGAGTACAGCAACTCGATGAAACCACATGGGCCGTTGGAATGGTTTCGGGAAGTTTGTCAACCATCGGGTTCATTGAACCGCATCGTCCTCCCCTGTCTGAATTAACGACTTCCCCTGCGATCAGAGGAACATCTTCTGCCTTCAGGTTCAGGTCTTTCAGGAGACTCTCATAAACACTCTTTACTTTTAGTGCCCAATCCTCTTCTCCGGTATTTGACTCACCCTGATGCATGAGTATTCCGGCTATAATCCCGTCTTTCTGGGCCTTTCGGGCAAGTTCCACCAGCCACTTGTACGGATCGTTATCATATGCCTTAAGTGCGGGAATCATCCATTCCGGAGCCGTCTTTGCGTACCCGGCTATCGAATCTTTCATGAATGCTTCAATTCGGCATCCTCCAATGGAAACATTGATGACACCTACTGTATGGTTTTCCGGGAGAACTTCAACCAAAGTACGGCCAAAGTAATCTACCGATGTGAGGCCGGTCTTTTCTCGGCAAAGCGGGGGAACCGCTTTATACCATTCGCCTTTCACTCGGCCGCGGGATGGGTCATCCACGGCAGCCATCATGCGAAAACGTTCGCTTACATTCATTGTATCCTGGGGCTCTATTCTTGCAGCTCCTTCCATATTCGACTGTCCAAAACAAAGGAAAATATGGAAATTCTTATCCTGTGCATTGCCTGTGAAGGCAAGAAGAATAAGTGTTAATGATAAAAGAATTTTTTTCATTATACATCAAATATTTATTTGGGAACCTAAAACAAGTTTGTCCCCTGAATCGTCTACATTCCAGTATTGTGGTTTTCTGGGTCCGTTTTCACTGGCGTGATGCACCACAAAAATAAGTTTGCCTTCGAATGTCCTGAAAAGCATCCCGTGGCCCGAGTTATTGGACATGAAAGCATTCTCTTCCTGAACCCAGGGACCGGCAATGGTACCGGATTCGGAATAAGCTATTCCCTGAGCATATCTTTCTTTTCCCCAGCTGGACCATAGCATGCCGAGCTTGCCGGTTTGCGTACGGAACATCTGAGGACCGTCTGTTACCCAACCGGGCATTTTCAGACCAAAAGTGGCTTCGCCGCTTGAGTTCATTTCACTTACCCATGCAGCTTCAGAAGCCCTGAACATGGTTACCGGTTTTTCAGAAACCGTATAACTGAGATCCGGAGCGAGTTCAATATAGTCCATTGTACCATCTATGATCTGGGTCCATTCATGCACAAAAATCATATAGATCTTTCCGTTTTCTTCATAGAGGGTTCCGTCTATGCAATCCCAGTCGTGAGGCTGGTAATCATAGCCGGGCTCAATGGCAAAGGATTTATAGGGCCCTTCCGGAGTATCTGCCCTGAGTAAATAGGTCTGGTTGTGAGGAACGTTGTATCTTCTGGGTACCTGTTCAATAAGATCACTGTGATCGCTCCAGGTACCGGCATAATAATATTTGTCTCCTATTTTGTGAATTTCCGCTGCTGCAGCAAATCCCGCTTTTTCCAACCACAGGCCCTTAATGTCTATGATGCCATAAGGACCGGTCCACATTTCAAGATCGCTGCTCTTGTACATCCATCCACCCGAACAGGTAAGATAGTAAGTCTGAGTTTCCTCGTGGGGATATATGAATGGGTCGCTCATGACAAGATCGTTAAAATGCACCGTTTTTGGTTCGGGCATTTGAAATTTAGGACGAGGTGCCGGAGCTTTGCCTGTAGTATCTCTCCGCTGGAAGCCGCCAAAATTCTTCTGACCTGGGTTAGCAAACGGAGCTTGCTCTCCGGGCTCTATGACTGTCTTTACGGTGACTTCAGACGTTTTGCTTGTATTACAGGCAAGCAGCAACAAAGAAGTGATGCCAATAATGGGAAATGCTGATAATCTCATTGAATTCAAGTATTAATATAATTATTATGAAGAAGTATTTCTGATATAAATAGAGTGGATCCCGGTGATGGGACCCACTCCCGTACAAAAAATGAATCAAAAAACCTAACCAAAAACTAAAACTACCATCCGGGATTTTGTACTAAATTCTCATTGATAGATAACTCGCTGTATGGGAAAGGATAATACTCGTTTTTCCCTGCTTTGAAACCATGTTCCTTGCCTTTATTCACATCTGAATCTGACCAGTCAACGAAACCTTCGTGTCTACCGCTGAATTCAGTGGCAAATTTATCCTTGAACGAAGGTACGATATCTCCGTTTTTAGCCAGTTTTGTTGCGGCTTCACCCCAACGAACCAGGTCAATGAAACGGCAGCCTTCCATCCACATTTCATACTGTTTTTCCAGCTTGACGGCATCGAGCGTCAATGTAGAGCTGATGGTCTTGGAACCGGCACGCTGCTGAATCATGTTCAGGTATTTCAAACCGTCATTGTCACTTGTCTGAGCACAGCATTCGGCATACATAAGAAGAACTTCTGCATAGCGCAGGATAGTGAAATTGACGTCTGAATACGAGCCCTGTATCATATCACTGTTAGTGGCAACGAGTTTAAGATGGAAATAGCCTTCGTGTCCGTATAAACCAATCGGGTTATTGATACCGCGGAATTTATCCTTTATTTTATCTTCACGTGTGGGACAATTGGCATCGCTTGTATAAGGCATATCAAACAAAACCTCGTCATAAGTGAGGATCCAGGCTTTACGACGATAAGAATCCAGTCCGTCATTGGCTATGAGAGCTTTTGCAAAGGCACCGGTAGGATTGATACCACCCCAGCCACTGGCAAACAGGTTGCTCGGCATGCCGCCAAGTCTGTCGGAACGCCAGTTCCAAAGGTTGGCCTGCATCCAGGTAGAACGTTGAATACGTCCGCCCCACTGAGAAATGGCGGAATTGTACACATGGTTGAATTCGAAAACTTTTTCTTCATTTCCGTCACCCGTTACGTGGAAGTTCTCTCCTATTCTGTTTCCCGGAACCAGCGCATACTTCCCTGAAGAAATGACTTTTTTCAGTTCAGCTTTGGCACCGGCATAATCACCGGCAAACATAAGAGCCTTACCGGCAAATGCATAGGCTGCACCCTTGGTAATCTTGGCAGAACCTGCTTTGTCGCTCGTGCTTTGTCTTTCATCAAGGTATTGTGCTGCATCTATGCACTCCTGGGCACACCATTGCAGAACAGCGTTTTTACTTTCTGAGTTTCCGGGACGATCGGCGCCGGTAAGTACATGGTCAACCATCGGAGGAGTGTTCCAAAGGATGGCAAGCATCATGTGACTGAAGGCACGAAGAACTCTTGCTTCGGAAATGCACCTGTCCTTGACGGCACTTGTACCGTATTCAAAGTGATCGATAACCAGGTTCGCACCATAGATGGATTTGTAGAAACCTTTATACATATTGCTGATGCACTGATTGTTGTCATCATGACGAAATTCGTTCAGAGCAGCAAGAAAGTCATTATCACCATAGTTTGAACCGGCAGCATAGATATCGTCAGCCGGATAGTTCAGAATGGCGTTATAAGGAGAATAAATGTATTCGTTATTTCTAACGATTCCTAGCATTGACATCTCGTAGGCGGCAACCAGTGAAGACTCGGCATCTTCATCGGTCGAGTAGAAGGTTTCCGTAGAGATTACACCCTTTTGGTCTACATCAAGCAATTTTTCACAAGCTGTAAGGCAAAAGGTGACTAATAAAATGGGAATGATATATTTTTTCATAATCAAGTTCTTGCGTAATTAGAATGTAATGTTTATACCAATCACAGCTTTCTTTGTGGTAGGATATGAACCCTTATCGAAACCGAGTGAATATTCTCTTCCTGAAGAAGCTGTTTCAGGATCCATACCGGGATACTTGGAGAAAGTGAAATAGTCATCCAACGAAGCATAGACTCTCAAGTTGCTGATGAAGATCTTTTGAGTCCACTTGTTCGGAAGTGTGTAGCCTAACTGAATCTGTTTGATTTTGAAGTATGATCCGTCAAAAACAGAAGCGCTGGAACCCCAGAATTTTGCATCGGAAACAACGCTGATTGCACTAGGCATGGTGGCATTCTTATTGGATTCTGTCCATGCATTCTTATGGAAGTATTCCAATGAGTTATACAAGGGGCGGTCACCACGGTAAGATACGGCAAAGATTTCGTTGCCATAGGTTCCGTTCCCGAATAAGGTAAAATCTATACCCTTCCATGCAAGATTGATGGTAAGACCGAAAGTGATATCGGGAATACCGCAACCGACCATCGTCTGGTCATTGGCGTCAATAGTCCCGTTACCGTCGAGGTCAGCAAGAATAGGTTTCCCGGTTGCTGCATCAACTCCTTCGTACTTGTAACCTCTCATATACCAGATAGGATATCCTACCTCAAACTGAGTAGAAAGTTCGGTTGATTGTACAGCTGCCATACCTTGTATCCTGGATATGGTAGGATCCAGGTAAGTAACCTCATTTTTAAGGTATGCCATGTTCGCATTGATAGAATACTGGAAATCGCCTTTGGAATCCTTCCAGCCCAGAGCCAATTCAACGCCTTTATTTAAAACCTCACCGGCATTGATTGTGGAAGAGCTCACACCTACCTCGGCAACAGGAGATATACTTACAAGCAGGTCTTTGGTAGTCTTTGCATAATAGTCAACTTCCAAAGAGAGACGATCGTTCAGGAAACGGGCTTCAAGACCCAGGTCATACTGCTCAGAAGTCTCCCATTTAAGGTTGGGGTTGGCAAGTCCCGACGGGCTTGATCCGTAAGAAACGTTGGGGGCGTCAGGCAAATACTGATACCAGTTGGCGTTGTAGGAAATAGTAGTGGCATAAGGATAATTACGCAATACGGCAATATTACCGTTCACACCCCATGAACCACGTAACTTAAGAAAAGAAATTGCTTCTTTGCTTACAGATTTCATGAA
Source organism: uncultured Muribaculaceae bacterium (assembly GCA_964600385.1). Lineage (GTDB taxonomy): Bacteria > Bacteroidota > Bacteroidia > Bacteroidales > UBA932 > DMER64. The sequence continues at coordinate 139,433 of CAZRJC010000005.1, read as the reverse complement.
AGATTCGTTGCTGATTGTCCACCCGGCAGATACTGAAGGGAAATAGCCCCAGCGCGCATCCTTGGGAAGTTTGGATGAGTCAAATGCATCGGCACGGAAGTTAACCAGAATGTTGTACCTGTCTGCATAGTTCCAGTGAATACGTCCGAAATAAGCCATGTTGGCAGATACTCCGGGAGCCCCCGATACGCTTTTTGCGGTGTCTGAATTGTTGTTCAGATATTGCAGATAACGGAAGTTGGGAGCGTAACCTGTAAGAATATCAGGACCGCTACCGGTTGCATTTACTGCAAAAGTATTATTCTGGATGTATGACATACCACCCATGACTGTAAAGGTATTCTTACCTATGCTGAACATATAGTTGGCAAAGTTTTCCCACTGATAGTAAAATCCCTGGGTAGCGTTAGCCTGGAGTTCATACGTTGTCCTGTATGCCATTGAGTTGGCATAATAAGGAGCTGCATATCGGCTGTAATAACCCTGGTTAATCATGTATCCAAAACGGGATGTAATGGTGAGTCCCTTTATAGGAGTCAGATTGGCATAGAGAGAACCGCGGATATTGATACCCTGATTTTCTACATCTTCCTTATCTCTCTGAATGAAGGGGTGTCCCGAGTCTGTTTCCACAATCTTGGAAACGGCATAAAAACCGTTTTCGTCACCAAGAATCCGGTCGCCGGCGTCGTAGTGATTCTTCATATCCTGAGGAAGGTCATTATAGGTAGGATAATACACAGGAGTAAGAGGATCCTGGGTAAGTGTCCCCATCATAACCGAACCAAACTCATTATGCTGGCTAACCGATCTGGTTTTCCACTTTTCAATAGACGCATTTGTTCCTACAGTGAACCAATCCTTTATCTTATAGTCTGCATTGATCTGTGTTGAGAGACGATTGTATACGTCCTTGTCACCGCGGACAATACCGTCATCGTTGAGATAGTTCAAGGCTACATAAAAATGACCGCGGTCATTTCCGCCTTCAACACCTACAGTATGACGCTTGGTTAAACTGGTGGTGAAAACGGCATCGGACCAGTCGGTATCTGTTCCGGTGTAACCAAGATCGTTAAGGCGTTGTTGTGAAAGCACACCCTGAGCGATCTTGTAGTCTATGTACTGTGCTGCATTCATGACATCCGAGGCCTTGCCCAGAGAATTCCAGACATTCTGGAAGTTATAGAACACCTTGCCTTTACCCTTTTCTTTGCTTCCGGTCTTGGTGGTAATCAATACGACACCGTTACCGGCCTGGGCACCATAAATGGCTGCCGAGGCAGCATCCTTGAGGACTTCCATGGATTCAATCATGCTTGGATCGAGGTACTGAATGTTATCTACCTGAAGACCATCAACAATAAGAAGTGGGCCGAGGCCATACTGAGAGTTGGATGAGTAACCGCGAACACGAATTTGTGAGCCCGATCCGGGAGCTGCGGAATAGTTCAGAATCTGAACACCTGCTGCCTTTCCCTGCAATGCGCTTGCTGCATCGGAAGTAGAGCGGTTATTAAGGTCTGCGGCTTTTACAGAAGAAACAGCGCCGGTAACGTCACTTTTTCTCTGAACACCGTAACCGACAACAACTACTTCTTCAAGGACTGCCGTGTCCTCCTCGAGGGTAATCTCAATAGTCGACTGGTTGCCAACGGCAACAACCTGTGACTTGTAACCGATAAATGTTACGTTTAAGTTTGCCTGTGCTGGAACATTCAACGCAAACTTTCCATCCAGATCGGTAACCGTATTAATACGTTCATTACCGACAACAATCACTGATGCTCCAACAATGGGAACACCGGCAGCATCGCTGACTTTACCGCTTATTGCACGGGTCTGGGCATAGGATTCTATACCCACCAGGCAAACGGCAAAAATCATAACGATCTTGACGACATATAACAATTGCTTTGTCATAAATTAGATAATAGGTTAAATTAATAGTGATGAGGTTAATTAAGTTTCAATTTTAAAGGTATTCATCTATTGACGAATCAAATTGCAAATTGGATTCATATTACTTAGTTAATCACTCATAAAGCACAAAACGCACAAAAAACGTCTATTTTTATCCAATAAGGTTCATTATTTAAAGGATTTGAATGATTACTTAAAAAGAGTATAAGTATCTTCGTGAAATTAAATTATACGTCATTTCATTTATGAAACAATTCATTCTGACGGCATATCTTCTGTTTGCCTTATGCATTCAAGTTTTTGGTATTGAACAATATTACTTCAGACACTACCGGAGTGAAGATGGAATGCCAAATAATACCATAACCTGCTCTATCCAGGATCATTTCGGATTCCTTTGGTTCGGTACGAAGGACGGAATTTGCCGTTTTAATGGCAATAATTTTACAGTTCTTGAGGAACCCAATCTAAACAGCTGCATTAACGGAATGACGTTTGCGCTTTGTGAAGACCATGACGGTATGCTCTGGTGCTGCTCGGCCAACGGAACCGGGTTCTATAATCTCTTTACAGACGAGGTTACCCGTATAAAAGAACTCGATGGGCAAAGATTTTTTGATATCAATGTAGATAAGGACAACAACGTCTGGTTTGTTGCCTCCAGTACAGTCTTCAAGCTCGATAGAAAATCCGGGGAGTATGTACGTTATGCAGCAGAAAGACATTTCACCGCACTGCATTCATGCATAGACAATGATGGCTATATCTGGTTCACCACCTATCAGGGAGATATCCGTCGTTATAACCCCGATACCGATGATTTTAAAATATTTCCCGTGACAATTAACGGGAAAAAGAATCCCGAAGTTTATCCTATCCATATAAAGGCCATTAACGATAAGTACCTCTTAGTCTCAACCAACAACTATGACCTGATAAGAGTAAATATTCATAGTGGAGACTGTGAGTATCTGACTCAGGTAGGACACAAGATCAATTGTTTGTTACCAAGGACTGAGTCTGAGTTCTGGATTGGCACGATAGACGGATTGGTCGTATACGATAATCAGAAGAAAGAGGTTTCCTTTATTGATGATACATTAATTTATGCGTTAAGCAACACTAATGTTATAAGCATGTTACATGACAATGAGGGAAATGTCTGGCTGGGAACATTCTATGGGGGCCTGAATCTCTGGCATAACAAGAAAAACAGTTTTGGACAAATTTTCTATACAGGTACAGAAGGTACTTTTTACGGAAAACTTGTTCATCCGTTGATTCCTGATAATAAAGGCAATCTATGGGCTGGTACCGAAGACGGGAATCTCAACAAATTAATTTACGATGAAAAGCGTGTAATTTGCTACTCTAAAAAAAACGGATTTCCATCCAATCTGAATATTCATGGTTTGCTACAGGAAGAAGACAAGCTATGGATTGCCTCTTATAATAAAGGACTCTATTTTTTTGATCTGAAATCCGAAAAGATAATCGGGCATCCCGATCTCCCCTGCAATCAATGTGTTTGTATACTCAAAACCGAAGACAATACCATACTCATTGGAACAGCATTGGGCTTGTACCGGTATGACAGGGCTACAAACAGTTATGTATTTGTAGAAGGTCCCGGTCACCGTTTTATTCATACCCTCTACCAGGACAGTTTCGGCACAGTTTGGGTAGGCACTTACGGTGCAGGCATCTATTTCAGTAAAGACGCCCTGAAGAATTTTGATATCATTCAGGCTGGAAATAACGATTCCGGGCTTGAGTCGAACTATATAACATACTTCTTTGAAGATACATCACACCGTTTATGGGTAGCCACCGAAGGCGGAGGATTATGCAGGACTTCTCTTAAAGACAGTATCTTGTTTACGCATATTACCCGTAACGACGGTCTTCCTTCCAATATTACCTGTACGATTACCCAGGACCAGAAAGGATTCCTGTGGGTATCCACAACCAAAGGCCTTGCCACTGTAGATCCCGGGACAGGAAGCGTGATAAAAGTCTTTCTGGATAACAATGGTATTGTCGGCAACCAATTCTCCTACGGATCATGCTATAAGTTCCCATCGGGTCAGATTTGCTTTGGCACGACCAATGGCATGATAACTTTTCATCCCGACTCTTTAAAGGACCAAACTTTCGCCTCCCCTCTTTACATCCAGGATATACATACAGGTATGGACGGCACGCATCACGTGGCAAACACTCCGGGGAAATCTGCAATCATGTCTGACAAAATCCGAATCAGACAAGCCGATGCCGCCTATTTGTCAATTACCTATTCCGCGCTGAGTTATTCCCATATAAATGCTCCTCAATACGAATACATACTCTCGAACGGAAAACACAAATCCATTCAAACTGTTACTACCGATAACACGGTTGTATTCACAGATATGAAACCCGGACGTTACCACTTTGATGTAAAACTGATGGGCAGCGATTCACCTGAATCGCAAAAAAGCCTTACTATCGTTGTGGTTCCGCCCTTTTATAAATCAGTATTCGCCTATATTGTTTATCTTCTTTCTCTCGCATCTATTGCCGGCTTTTTCCTGATTCTCACTTTCAAAAAGAAAAAAATCGAGCAGACCAGCAAGCTTGAACAGATGGAGGCCTTGAAACAGAAAGAGATCTACGATGCCAAGATCAATTTCTTCACAAACATCACTCACGAAATACGCACTCCTCTTTCACTCATCAAGATGCCTGTTGAGAAAATTATTAATCAACAAGAATATACAGAAGCATCAAAAGAGGATATCATGACCATTAAGTCTAACACTAACAGGCTTTTGGAACTTACCAATCAGCTTCTGGACATAAGGAAGATGGAGAAGAACCAGATTACGGTCCATTTCCTGAACGAAGATATATGTTCTATCGTAAGTAAAACATGCGATTACTTTGCCAAAGCAGCAAAAGAACAACATATTTCATATACTGTAAATATTCCGGACCATCCTGTCATGATGATGTGCTCTGCGGATATCGTAAAAAAGATTGTCAGCAACCTGCTTTCCAATGCTGTCAAATACTGTAAAGACAGAATAGAGTTGACCCTTTCCATATCCGAAAACGATCAGAATGTTGTCATCCGTGTAACCAGCAACGGCGAACTCATTGAGGGTGATCAAAGAGAGAAAATATTCACTCCATTTTACCAGATACGAACTGTAACTGCTCAGCTTAAAGGGAGCAGCGGCACAGGACTGGGACTCCCCTACGCCAGAATGCTTGCCAATCTTCATAAAGGGAACCTCGTTCTTGACTCCGAAATAGAAGACAGCAACTCATTTGTTCTTACGTTGCCTCTCGATCAGCCATCTCTGTTGGACCAGCAGCAGGAAGAAAAGAATAATACAGAAGAAAAAAGCCCCGATGCAGATGCGGACAGCAGCAGACATACCATTCTTATTGTAGAAGATGCGGCTGAGATGAGACGCTACCTGGCCAAAGAGCTTTCATCCGAGTATAATGTCTTTTCCGCCTCGAACGGGGAAGAAGGCATGAGCATCATCAAAGAACAGAAGATAGATCTTGTAGTCAGTGACATTATGATGCCTGTTATGGACGGATGCCAGCTTTGTAACTTCATCAAAAACAATATAGAGTACAGCCATATTCCTGTTATCCTTCTGACAGCAGCTGTTGGAGTGGAAACACGCATAGAAACCCTGGAAGTCGGAGCAGACGGGTATATAGAAAAACCTTTTGCCATTGAGCTTTTACTGGCAAACATTTCGAATCTTTTCAAGAATAAGGAAATTGCATACAGACAGTTCGCGAACTCACCTTTGACTCACTTCAACAGCGTTTCTTTCAACAATATTGAAAAAGCGTTCATGGATAAACTGCATGCTACAATCATGAAGCATATGGCAGAGCAGGACCTGGGCATCGATTCACTCACTGCATTACTTGGAACAAGCAAGTCTACGCTGTATCGCAAAATAAAGGCGAACACCGGGTTAAATACTAACGAGTATATTCGCCTCTGCAGATTGAAAAAAGCAGCAGAAATGCTTTCGACTCAGGAATTCAGGATAAACGAAGTAGCCTATCTGGTGGGATTTTCCTCCCCATCCTATTTCACGACCAGTTTCCAGAAACAGTTCAATATCTCTCCTTCGGCTTTTGTGAAAAATCTGAAGACTGAAGAATAAGACACTTCCTGGTTTTCATTTGAATAACAAAGCCGCGAACTGGTTGAGTGAGCGGCGCCAAGTGAGCCATTCGTGAGCAGTTCCCTGAGACTCATAATAAATGTGGTCTACTCCGTTTTGTTCGAGCATATCGTGGAACGCTTTTACCCCGGCATACATTTGTTCGGGCTCAGCAGTGCCGATACTTACATACAGAAGCTTCATCTGTTCATTAAGGGATGAAGGATAGTTTTCCGGAGATGCAGCCATGCCCGATCCGCTGAATCCGCCTATATATGCGAATAGATTCTTATGGGAAAGACCAATGCTCCAGCTCTGGAATCCGCCCATTGAAAGTCCTGCAATAGCTCTGTAATCACGCTCGGGAAGGGTTCTGTAGTTGGCGTCTATCATAGGAATAAGTTCCTGCACAACAACCCACTCAAATGCCGTAAAATCGAACATGTCATGGCTTGTTACGGTGTCCTGCGAGTTGGCAAGAGTGGCATATCCTCTGTCCATGACTACAATCATGGGAACGGACTGACCGCCGGCAATGAGGTTATCCATAATATTGTCCATCCTGCCCTGATTCGGCCAGCCTGTTTCATCCTCGCCACCACCGTGCTGAAGGTAAAGAACCGGATAACGTTTATCGGGATTTAAATCATATTCAGCAGGAGTATAAACATAACATATTCTCCATGTCTGTGTAATATCTGACCAATATCGCTGCATTCGCACTTCTCCGTGAGGAACATTCGATGGAAGATAAAAGTCAACGCCTTCCTCAGGAATTTCTATTCCGCTGGCCATCAGGCCGCATCCATAGAAAAGCCTGCTTGACGGGTCAGATATTCTGACTCCGTCTACATTAATAAAGTAGTAATGAAATCCGGGTACCTGAGGATCAGAAGTCACTTCCCAAACGCCTTTTTCTACCTGAACCATGGGATATAGTTTGTTGCAGAGGTCAAGTTCCACAGTAAAGGCTTCGGGAGCAACAACCCGGCAGGTGACACTCAGATCGGGATTTATTTTAGGATATTCCCGACCGGGAATATTGGTTGAGGCACTGAAAGGCTGGGATATAGTTGAGGGTTTTCTCATCCCGCAAGATGATAACACAGTCACAGCCAATAACAGGAAAACGGTAATACTTGTGCTTTTCATTGTGTTTATTGATGTTTATTTGAAAAGTTTCTGAGCAAATTCATAAAGGCTTCTTCTCCAGGTTAGCCATTCATGTGCTGTGTTTGGTGACTCAAAAAAGGTGCTTTTGATGCCAATAGATGACAGAATCTCATGCATATCCTTTAACAGTGTCCCTTCACTTTCACCTGTGCTGATGAAAAGGAGATGGTAATCTGTGTTGAATTCAGACGGATCACTAAAGACACCGTTATAGGCTTTTACCAGTTTATCAGGGTCTTTGAATCCCGGCGCGTTCAGATTGAATTCTCCTATTACAATCATTCCGCTGAAACCGCCCACGTAAGAAAATAGATGCCTGTATCCCAGCCCCAGGTCATAGGCTTGTTTGGCTCCCCAGGAAAGACCGGCTACAGCTCTGCCGTTACGATCGTTAATGGTACGATAACGACTGTCTACCAGCGGTATGACTTCACTGGTCATCATGCCCTCAAATCCCGAGAATGTATCTTCGCTGTCCGGCAGGCTGGCGTAACCGCTATTCATGACAATAAACATCGGCTCCGCTTTTCCTTCAGCAATCAGATTGTCAATGATGACGTCTGCGAATCCCTGATAAATCCAGCCGCTCTCATCTTCACCGCCACCATGCTGGAGATAGAGAACGGGATAACGTTTGCCGGTGTTCTGTTCGTAGCCGGCAGGTGTGTAAACATACATCCGCCTGAATTCCTGACACACATGGGACCAGAATCTTAAAGACCGCACAGCACCGTGAGGCACGTTTTTCTTAGGCATATACCAACTGCCTGCGTTTTCATCCTCAGGTACTTCTATGGCACTGCAATAACGGCCACAGCCATAAAAAGTATATGCAGAAGGATCTGTGAAAGAAAGCTCTCCTACTTTTAATGAATAATAGTGAAAACCTTCGGGCTGCGGTTCAGACGTAACGCTCCATAAGCCGTTCTCATCTTTGCTCATCAGATAATCCCGGCCGAGGTTAAGCATCACCGCATTGGCCGTGGGAGCATAAAATGTGAATGTTACCGATTTGTCATTGTTGACTTTTGGAAAAGTTTTTCCTGTGAGGTTATATCGTGAAGAAATCTGTGAAAAAGCGAAAGTAACTGAAAACAATATAACTAGAATAGTACAAAGACTACGTTTCATTTTACTTGTATTAAAATAATTAATGTAAAATTAAGACATCAGAAATCCATGCGGTTACCCTTTTCTTCCATTTTATTAAAGAATCAGTTCATGTGTTACACATTATAAATATTGAATTAAGGACATTTATCAATTTCGGACCATTTCTTCTGAATAAAGTTCATATCATTGATTATGGCAAAAAAAACATTAAGTTTGTTTATGTGTATAAAGCCGTTTGCTGCCTGCTCTTGTGTATTATACTCTGTCCTCCACTTTCCGGACAGAGCGTAAATTCTTTGCTCAGTTTCGATAACCTGTCCTGGGATTTTGGAAGTATCAGGGAGTCCGACGGCTCGGTATTCCACACATTCAATTTTGTGAATACATCTTCCAAAACAGTACAGTTCGGACGTGTTTCCCCCGGTTGCAGCTGTGTAAGTGCCCTGTTGACGCAGGATTCTTTTGAAAGCATTGAAACGGGTGAAATAATAGTCAAATTCAATCCTGCCGGGGCCACAGGAAAAGTAACAAGGTATGTAGATATTTATTCTACCGGGGGGAGCTTGCTCGTATCGCTTAATGTGACTGCAGACGTGATTCCGGAAAGACAAAACAATACCCGGCAATTTCCTTTCAAGATTACTGACCACGTAAGTGCAGACAGAGACCAGATCAATATCGGATACATACCCCTTGGCGGATATGTATCTGAGAGTGTATCACTTGTGAACACATCTTCAAAAAAAGTGGAATTACTTGTAAAACCACGCGACAAATCATCTTTTCTGACTGTGCATTACCCAACTGTAATAGATCCGGGGAAAACCGCACTGATAGAAATCACTTTTTCTATTCCTGATACACCTCATAGTTACGGCGTTAAAAAGAGAATGATTGATTTTTGGATTGATGGAGTTCCTTGTTCTTTTGAACTGTCCACCTCTTTTATATGCATAGATAATATTGACAAATCGGCCCGCGTATCTCCGGACATGATACTCTCCCCTTCCCTGGTTGCTCTGAAAAAAAACATGATAAGCCGCCATTTTTCAGGAAGTCTGACTCTTGAGAACAAAGGCAGCGCAGATCTCCACATACGCGCTGTAGAAACAGCCCCGGAAACCTCGGTTAATATTCAAAAAGGAGATGTGCTGCATCCGGGAGAAAGCAGAAAAGTCAGGGCAGAATCATCGCTCGATGAGTTCAGTATATTCTTTATTACAGACGATCCCGCCCGCCCCATGAAAGAAATACGATTCAAATATGATATCAACTAATTAACTAAATACCTGATAAATGAAACATTTAAAACTAATTGTCTGCGCTGCTGCGCTAATGGCTCTTGTTTCATGCAACAACAAGAGTTACGAGTATCCTTTCCAAAACCCTCGTCTTTCAGTAGATGAACGGGTTGAAAATCTTCTCTCCCTTCTGACTCCGGAAGAAAAAGTCGGCCTCATGATGAACGGGTCGGTATCTGTAGACAGGCTCGGTATTCCTGCTTACAATTGGTGGAATGAGGCCTGTCATGGCATCTGTTACGACAATGTCACTGTATTTCCCCAGTCCATTGCACTGGCTGCTACATTCGATGCCGGGCAACAGTATGACATTTACTCTGCAGTGTCTGACGAAGCACGTGCCGTATGGAACACAACCGACCATAACGAATTCGGAAAGACAAAAGCCACCGGTGGCATATGGCATCAGGGTCTGTCCTTCTGGTGCCCCAATGTCAATATTTTCCGTGACCCGAGATGGGGACGTGGCCAGGAAACGAGCGGCGAAGACCCTTATCTGGCCGGTGTGATGGGTACAGCCACCGTAAAAGGCATGCAGGGTAACGATGAGGATTATTTCAAAACCCACGCTTGTGTAAAGCACTATGCCGTACACAGCGGACCGGAACCTCTCCGTCACCGTTTTGATGCGACAGTTTCCATGAGAGACCTTTGGGAAACATATCTTCCTGCTTTCAAGGAAATTGTTCAGGTGGGAAATGTTCAGGAAGTAATGTGTGCCTATAACAGATATGAAGGAGTTCCCTGCTGTGGCAGTGAAAGACTTCTCCAGGACATTCTCCGCAATAAATGGGGCTATAAATCGTTGGTTCTTTCCGATTGCAGCGCCATCAACAACTTCTACACCAAGGGACAACACGAGACACATCCCGATGCTGCCTCGGCCAGCGCTGCTGCTGTTCTTGCCGGAACCGATCTCGAGTGCGGCACCAGTTATGAAGCCCTTATTGAAAGTCTGAATAAAGGTCTTATCAACGAAGCCGACCTTGACGTGGCTCTAAGACGCATTCTCCGCTCACGCATTGAACTTGGCATGTTGGATCCGGAAGAAAACCTTCCCTGGAAAGATCTCAATGAAAGCACACTGAGCAGTCCCGCCAATACTGCACTCGCTCATAAAGCAGCCCGTGAAGCCATGGTTCTTCTGAAAAATGACGGTGTACTGCCCCTCTCCAAAGACATAAAGACCATTGCCGTGGTTGGCCCCAATGCAAACGATGTTTCCATGCATAACGGCAACTATAACGGTATTCCAACGGCAGAGAACGCAATCTCTATTGTTGACGCTATCAGAAAGGCTGTTCCGGGAGCCGAAGTCATCTACGACAAGGCTTGCGAACTGGTTGACAAATACCTCACCACCGACCACATGCCAGACCTCAACGACGGAAAAGGCCTTTATGCCGAATTCTTCAACAATCAGAAATTCGAAGGTACCCCTGCCAACTCGGGCTATTACACGACTGTCAACATGCGTACCTTCGGAGACTATCGTTTTGCCGACAGCGTCAACCAGACAAACATATCTGCCCGTCTCACGGGTAAATTCGTTGCCGGTTTCACCGGAAACATGTTTTACTCTCTGGTTGGAAGCGACACCTATAAATTAACTGTAAATGGAAGGAAAGTTGCTGAACAGAAAGAACCGGCCAGAGGATTCGGGTGGTTCAGATCATCTACCCCCACTACCACTTTCCCGGTAGTAAAAGGACAAACCTACAACATTCAGATTGATTATACCAAAGGGGATCAGGGCTTTGCATTCCTTTCATTCAGCATGACCGAGAGAAATCTTGCCGAATTTGATGCTCTTGCACAAAAAGTGCAGAATGCAGACGCCATCATAGTTGTTGGCGGTCTTTCCGCAAGACTGGAAGGTGAAGAAATGCCTGTTTCTTTTGAAGGATTCGCTGGCGGTGACCGTACAAAAATTGAACTCCCCGAAGTTCAGAAATCGCTTATCGATGCCATGTACAAAACCGGCAAACCGGTAATTCTGGTGAACTGTTCCGGAAGTGCAATGGGGTTTGGTGAAATTGAAAGCCAGTACAATGCACTGCTTCAGGCATGGTACGGAGGTCAGGCTGCCGGACTTGCAGTTGCCGATGTTCTCTTTGGTGATTACAATCCTGCAGGCAGACTGCCTGTCACTTTTTACAAATCTACGGATCAGCTGCCCGCTTTTGAAAATTATGACATGGAAGGGCGCACTTACAGGTATTTCCGTGGTGAACCTCTTTATGCATTCGGTTACGGCCTTTCCTATACTACATTCGAATATGGAAATGCTACCCTTTCCAAAAATTCCGTAAAAGCAGGAAAAGGTGTGAAAGTTTCCATTCCTGTTACCAACAGCGGTAAATACGATGGTGATGAAGTTGTTCAGATATATGTCAAGAGCCTGGACAATCCCTCGGCACCCATCAAGTCACTCAAGGGCTTTAAACGGGTTCATATCGCTGCCGGCACCACAGCCACTGTTACTATAGATCTGGAATCCAAAGCATTTGAATTCTATAACGAAGCAGTTGACGAACTGGCTCCCCTCGCCGGAAAATATCAGATTCTGTACGGGTCTTCTTCCAACGATGCAGACCTCAAGGCTCTTGATTTTGAAGTATTGTAAGTAGATTCAAAAAATAAAAGAAGCCGGTTAAAGTGATTTTAGCCGGCTATTTTTTTTATTTTCCCTCATTATATATAAGTTTGAAGAAAAATGTGAAAAGACTTTTAGCTTTCTTCAACAGACCCGCTTTATACATTGGACATAGCAGGTGGCAGATTGTGGCCTGCAATGCCCTGATGGTTTATATAATATTAGCCGTTCTCCAACCTTTCGGGACGAATGACGATAGCAACTCAAAATACCTGATCTTTATCGGATATGCTCTTATTACTGCCATAGGCACTTTTATTCCTCTTTTTATTATACCCTTATTCAGCAAAAGTTTTTATGATCCGGAAAAATGGACAACAGGAAAAAGTTTTGTATCTTATTTCTTTGCCATTGTTCTAATTATTGCAGGAAATACAGCCTATAATTGTTTTTTGGGGAATTCCCTCTCTACCGGGTTGCTGATAACTTCTGCCTGGCAGACACTGCTTGTTTTTCTTGGAGTGTATGCATTTATTATCTGGTGGAATAACAGGATCATGAGTAAGAATCTGAGACAGCTTATTGAAGTTAATAAGAACCTGGAACGTTCCCGGCTTAATAAGGACATAACGGAAAATTTTCGGGTAATTAAGTTTACGGATCTAAACGGGAGTAATTGCTTACCCATTATCCCTGACCGACTTTTTTATATTGAATCGGACAAAAACTACGTTAAAATTATCTTTCTATCTGAAACCGGAGAACGTAACGAACAAAAGTTACGCACCACCCTGTCCCGTCTTCAGGAACAACTTAGCCCGAATGATTTTGTTGTAAAAACACATAGAGCATTCCTGGTAAACCTGAAAAATATAGCCAAAGTGAATGGAAATTCTTCTACGGGCTATCGGTTGACTTTCTTCCAAATTCCCGATACTGTCCCCGTTTCCAGATCATTTTCACAGAAAATTTTCCAACATATAAATGCATTTTATCCCTAAATCCCGCATTTTATCCCTTGTTTTTTGAATTGACAATGATTTAATATTCTTTTGAAAAATTTTAAATCTTTATGTCAAAATCATCTGTAAACTCTTCATCTAACAAACTATGGAAATCAATTCTTTTGTTGATTCCCATGTTATTGATCATGCTTGTATTCATGACGGGCGGAAATCTGCAATTCAACGACCCGTCCAGAGCCATCGCGTTTGTAGTAACTTATGTTTTCTTTGCATGGCTCTTCTTCATGATGCTGCGTACAGGAAAAACAGACGTTTACCGGGCTGTTGGTTTTATTACCCTGGCCGTGTTTTTTGCCTTTTCTTTTATTGTGAACCTGATAGAAATAAGAGGGTCGATGACCTTTTCGAACGATAATATCTACGGTTGTGATATTCCTTTTTGCCATATGGTAACTTCAATGATTATCATTCCTCTGGCCTTGAAGCAAAGTATCATTTTCCCCGGAAGTCTTACTGAGGGATTTGCACCCATACTGGGCATGCTGGTGTTCGTAATAGGTTTCAGTGTGGTATTGGGTCGGGGATTTTGCAGCTGGGGATGTTTTTACGGAGGTTGGGAAGACGGAACATCACGAATACTCAAACGTCCGGTTATCAAAAGAATCAATAAATTTTTCAGATGGAGCGCCTTTGTGGTCCTTGGTATTGTAGCCATTGTATCTGCCTTTCAGCTAAGTCCTTTTTATTGCGACTGGCTTTGTCCTTTCAAAGCAGTAACCGAATTCGAAGCAGTCACTTCAACTACAGTGCTGATAAAAACCATTGTATTCTGTTCACTGTTTATCGGACTTGTGATCGTGCTGCCCATTCTGACAAAGAAAAGAATTCAATGTGCTTCGTTTTGCCCCATGGGTGCACTGATGTCACTGACTAACAAGATTAATATCTTTGACGTTAGAATTGATAAGGATGCCTGCATCAAATGCAATCAGTGCGAAAAGATCTGTCCCACACTTTCGATAACTAAAAAAGACATAGAAAAAGGCCGGCCTTCATTTACCTGCACCAAATGCGGCAAATGCATAGACAGTTGTCCCTCCGGGGCCATTCATTTTCACGTGAAAGGGACTCCCGTGAACAAGAGAGTGATGCTCGCCCGGATTTTATTTCTTTATCCTGCTTTTACCATGATGGTAGTTTTTACCGGAGGGACCATACAAACCGGTATTTATTTGCTTATACGCTTAATTACTACAGGTGGCATTTTATAAATAATTAATCATGAAGAAATTTGTAAGCATAATAGCGTATATCTGGGCCGGCTGCTGCATGATACTTTTACTGGCTGTTTTCATGAATAATCACCAGTTCAGCCTCATGCTGGGTAAATTGCCCTGCATGAAACTCAACCCCGTTTATACGGGCGGTAATGTCATATACACACAAAAGAAAGACAGCCTGAGCATTCAAATTCACGAACCGGTTTTTGAAGCACTCATTGGCCGGCCTCAGACCGGGTTTGTGCAGGTGGATTTCCTTCCGGAAGGCAAGTTACCCGAATACATTCATCAGGACATTGATTATAATAACGACGGATCTGCCGATTTTGCAGTGGATATCAATACTAATAACGGAGAAACCGGCTTTACCGCCACAGATGGCAGTTGCGTAAGGGGCCTCTCCGTTTCTACTCAAGTGAAAGATCACTGGATGATCCGGGTCACTTTATGTAACCCGGATGTAAAATCGGGATCGTGCAACAGTTGCCCCTATTCGTCAAAAAAACCCATGCCATCGAGCATGTCAACCAGTTTGACGGAATAACAATCGTCTGCAAGCGGCCATCTTACCTTATGTCTGTACAACAACAAGGTGGTATATCTGTTGTCATCGGGTACCGGAACAGTATCTGCACTGCCGCCGTAATGGAGAAGACCGGAAAGGTATTCACTCTTTTGAGGATCATTCATCATTTGGTTGAAATGCCCGTTGAAGTCGCTGTCCGAGACAAGTTCTATATTGAATCCATATTCTTTCATGGCGTAGATCACATTAGCCATGTCGAGCCGGTAATGGTTGTACGCATGAAGCATTACTATATTCCGCGGTGTTTTGGATAAGGTATAAACAGCCCTGGCCACACAATCAATGGGAGACATCTCGGTGGGATCGGTAAGCCGGCTCAGCGGGAATTTTTGCAGTACTTTGTAGGACTTGAGCATATTAATGAACGCATTGCTGCGGAAATTAATCTGGAACTCACCGTCTGAATGCCGTCCCATAAGATTTCCCACACGCATGATTTTGGCATCGAGCCCTTCGCTTACGGCCTGCAGTACCAGTCTCTCTGCTTTGAATTTGCTGAGAACGTATTTATTCTCAATTTTCTGACCTACGAAAAGCTTTGTTTCATCAAAAATAACATTTTGATAATCAGATTTATCCATCACACCACTGACACTGATTGTGGATATATGAATAAGCCGGGCATTGTCGCTCTTGCAGAAATCAACCAGGTTGGCTACACCCTCCACATTGATTTTTTCCAGTTCGTTTCCTGCAGCATAGTGTTTTACACTGGCTGCACAATTGTAAACGGTAGATATTCCCATTCCCTTCAGGCTTTCAAGCGTCCCTTTATTGGTGATATCCCCGTCAACCGGAATGATTCTTGTTCCGAAGAGATCATCGAACGTACTGGAAAAGTAGTACATGAGTTGCGACTTGAGTCTTCTTTCGGGAGTAAGCACTCCTTTGGACCGGACCATGCAGTATATAACCACCTCTTCACTGTCAATCAGTTCGCGTAATACATGTATACCAAGATATCCCGAAGCCCCTGTAAGCAGTACGTCTCCCACTTTCCGGTCTGAATATCCGTCCCAAAGGTCGCAACGGCCTTCTTCCAGAATTTTGTTGATGGCCGAATAATCGTAACGTGAAATATCCTCGTCTTCCTGCGTGTCCTTTTCATGTTTTTGGGCCGTTTCCATAAGGAATGATGCAATAGCCCGTGGTGTTTTCAACTCAAATACGTCCCCGTATTTTAACTGATGTCCCAGGTTGATGATCCGGATAATGGCTTTGATTGCCGACATGGAAGTTCCACCAATCTCAAAGAAATTGTCCAAAATCCCCACTTTCTCCACTTTGAGCAACTCCGAGAACACCTGGCATATGTCCTCTTCCAATTTGTTTGTAGGGGCCATGTATTCGACGGAACGGGCCATTTCAGGTAGAGGCAGCGCCTTGCGGTTTACTTTGCCGTTAGGAGTAAGCGGGAATGATTTCATTTCCATAAAGGCAGCAGGAACCATATATTCGGTAAGACCGGACTTAAGATAATCAACAAGAGCTTCCCGTTCCACTTTTCCGTACGGTTCAACCACATAGTAAGCACACAGTTGCTGTGCTCCCGAAATTTCTTTAATATCCGTCACGGCAGAAAGAATGCCCCTGAATTTAGACATCATGCTTTCGATTTCGCCGAGTTCAATACGGAATCCCCTCAATTTGACCTGATTGTCAATACGTCCTATATATTCAAGCACACCCTGTTCATTCCATCTTACCAGGTCACCTGTGCGGTAAATTTTTGCATTTTCCGGACAGGTAGCATACGGATTATCGGTGAATTTCTCAGCAGTAAGGTCTTCTCTTTTCCAGTATCCTTTGGCTATTTGTGTTCCCGACAGGCACAACTCGCCGGCCAGTCCTACCGGCATGAGCTCCTTATTGGCATCCATTACATAGGACCAGGTATTTGGAACAGGTCGTCCTATAGGTATATTTTCTTCATTTTTATCCTGATCGACAATATGATAATGTGAACAAACCGTAAATTCGGTTGGTCCGTAGCCGTTTATGATTTTTACGTTTCTCTTCTTTGCCGGAACCATCTTCTCCCCTCCCATTATAATAAAACGCATGGGAAGCTCAAACTGGTTGACCATCTCTAGCCCGAACTGAGTACTGAACGAACCGCCGGATATATTGTTCTCCACCATATAATTATAGAGTTCAACCATATTCTGGCGCATGTCCGAAGGAATAATGTGTACACAGGCTCCTGCAGCCAGCGGAGGGAATAAATCATCGACCGAGGCATCGAAACTGAAACTCGGATGGACACAATGATTGTCATTGAATGTGATCTGCAGATCGTGAAGATGCCAGGCTGCCAATGCCCTTAGAGACTGGTGGCGTATCATTACCCCTTTTGGCTTTCCGGTGGAACCCGAGGTATAGATCATATAGGCGAGGTCCTCCGGGGCGGGCGCCGGAAGTATGGCTGTAACCGGCTGAGAAAAATCGAACTCGTCAACAAAAAGGACTGTTTTGACCTGGAAATCGCCTTCGTTCCGTTTGGCTTCGAACAACGCACGCTCTGTAATAAGAACCTTAGATTCACTGTTCTCCAGCATGTACAGTAACCTGTCATTAGGGTATTCATTGTCCATGGGAACATAAGCTCCCCCCGCTTTCTGAACGGCCAGAATACTTACAATAAATTCTTTTCTGCGGGTAACCATGACGGCCACATAGGTGTCTTTTGTGACGCCAAAGGCCTTAAGGGCTCCGGCCAGTACTTCCGACCTGTTGTCCAGTTCTTTGTATGTGAGGGTATCCAATGAATCCTTTACGGCAGGACGATCGGGATATTTCTTTACATTTTCCCTGAACAGGTCAATGAAGGTGGTATTGCGGTCGTATTCGAGTTCCTCGCCCCGTGAGAAATCAAGAATTTGTTTTCTATCCTGTTCATCGAGCAGGGAAAAACTCCGGGCAGGCAGTTCGGGTGAAGCGGCCATGGCAGAAGCCGTTACGGCAAATATATGGCAGAATCGCTCTGTATCGGGCCGGGCATACTGTTTTGGATCGCTCTGAACAGTCATTGAATAATCATCTCCGTGCGGTTCCACAACTATTCCAAAGGGGAACTTCACAGTGTCGAGCTCCAGCGATCTGATCTCGGCCATTTGTCCGTTAAGCGACAGCTCAAGGTCCAGGCCACCTTCGTATACATAGTTGATCTGAGGAACAATACCATATTTTTCAACCATACGTGTATAGGGAAAGATCTCGTTCTCGATGGTCGAGAAAGTCTGTTCCTGGATGTTTCTGGCAAATTCCACAAAAGCCATGCTCTTTGAAAAGTCTGCCACAACCGGGAGAGTCTTGACAAACATGCCGAATGTATTGGAAAGCCGGCTATCCGAACGCCCACCCGAGGCCATGGTCAGCGCCACCCGGGATTCTCTGGTATAACGCTGTACGACCTGGCACAGAACGGACAGGAAGAAAGCATTTACCGTAACCCCGTACTTCCTGCAAAAGTCGTTCACCTGTGCGGCTGGAATATGCGCCACACTTTCTCCGGCGGGATTCCCTGCGGTAACATATGGTGAGGGCGGAAATACAGACATGGACGTTCCTTCCATCAGCCGGTCAAAGTAAGTTTCTGCCTCGGCAAAATGACCGGAAGACAGTGAATTTTCTTCTTCGAGAGCTACATCAAAAGCAGTAAACACTTCAGGCGCAACAGGCTCGTTATTAAAGGCCCTTGTGAGGTCATTAAGGAAAACCGAGACTGAAAGACCGTCAAAAACAATATGATGCATATCCATCAGGAGCCATGTATGGGACTCGGTCTGCCAGATTTCAAAACGGAAAAGATTTTCAGAGAAAAGATTGAAGGGTTTCACAAAATGGGAACAGACAGAAGACATCATTTCTTCTGTTGTCTGTTTGATCATTATATCTGTTACAAGGTTGTCACGGCGTTTCTGAACCAGATTACCGTCCTCAATGGCCAGAACTGTTTTGATATAAGGATGAGCATCTATCACTGCTGTTACGGCCTCTTTAAGCCTGCGCGGATCTGTTTCAAGAGAGCACCTCAATGCAGAAGGAATATTGTATTGGAGGGCATCCCTGTTCTTTTCCCAGTCGTAATAAACGCCTTTCTGGGCTTCGGTAAGCGGATAAGATTCACGTAATTCGACGGCCGGAGCGCTTTCAGGAGACGCTTCCTCTGCGGCAATGGCCTGGGTCACAGCGGCCATCAGTTTGATGGTCTTGAGCTTGAGAATATCTTTAGTCTGCAGGAGAAGATTCTGCTGTTTGTTCAGAGCAACAGAAAGTTTGATGGCAAGAATAGAGGTAAGTCCTATGGATAACAGATTGGTAGTAACACCAAACTCCTGTGTGCCAAGTATCCCCGATACCGTATTGAAGATGGTTTTTTCCACTTCGGTACCGGGCGGGATCATTTCCACCGGAGCCAGATGAGGAACCGGCAAGAGCTTCCGGTTTACCTTCCCGTTGGGAGTCATGGGGAAAGCATCCATTTTCATGAAGGCCGAAGGCACCATATATTCTGTCAGACCGGCTTTCAGATAGTCAATAAGCTCTTTTTCATCCACTTTACAGTTCGCATTTTCTATGTAATAGCCGCAAAGATGCCGGGCACCGCTAAACTCCTTGATATCAACCACCGCACCCTGAATGCCCTCAAAAGTGGACATCATGGTTTCTATCTCACCCAATTCAATACGGAATCCTCTCAGCTTGACCTGTGAATCTATACGTCCCAAATATTCCAGATCGCCCTCTTCATTCCATTTCACAAGGTCTCCCGTACGGTATATCTTCCGGTTTTCTTCACACGTACTGTAAGGATTGGGAACAAATCTCGACGAAGTAAGATCTTCTCTTTGCCAGTATCCCTCACTTATTTGCATTCCGGAGAGACAAAGCTCACCCGGAGTGCCGGCAGGCAACAATTGACCTCCCGCATCGAGCACATAGGACCAGGAATTGGGAACGGGTCTTCCAATGGGTATGTTATTGGTATGCTTGTTCTGATCTAAAAAATGGAAATTGGAACAAACAGTGAATTCAGTGGGACCGTATCCGTTCACTATCTGCATTTTTCTTTTTTTACAGGGCAGCAGTTTCTCCCCTCCAAGCATTGCAAAACGTAAAGGAAGTTCAAACTGGTTGACCATTTCCATACCAAAAACAGTACTAAAGGTGCCACCTGTTATTTTATTATCAGTCAGGTATTTAAACAATCCCATCATATCCTGCCTGAGCTCGGAAGGAATGATATAAACAGTCGCTCCCAGACCAAGCGGAGGCAATATATCCTGTACCGAGGCATCAAAACTGAAACTGGCATGGCAACAAATGTGATCATTACTGTTTATATCTAAATCGCTGCTGTTCCATACTATAAGAGCCCTGAGCGATTTGTGGGATATCACAACTCCTTTTGGTTTGCCGGTTGATCCGGATGTATAGATCATGTATGCAGGGGTATCGGGTCCGGGTACAGGCAGATGGGCAACCCCGACGGATTCGGGGTTCCATTCGTCTGCAAAAAATACATTTTGCACATCAAAATGACCTTCATTCTTTTTGGACTCATACAGCGCACGTTCAGTAATCAGTAACCTGGCGCATGAATCGCCCAACATATACTCAAGACGATCGTTAGGATATTCACTGTCCATGGGTACATAGGCAGCGCCGGCTTTCTGAACGGCCAGAATACAGGTAACAAAACGAACGGTCCTCGACAGCATTACGGCTACAAAATCGTTCATTCCAACTCCCATTTGAATAAGTTTACCTGCCATTTTATCTGAAAGCATGTCGAGTTGAGCGTATGTCAGAGAGGAAGTACCGTCCGATACGGCAATATGGTCCGGCATGTTGCGTGCATGATACCTGAAGAGATCTATGAAAGTCTCATGCATGTTCCAGGGCACCTGTTTGCCGGCAGAAAGCGCCAGCAATTTCTCTTTCATCTCTCCTGTTACCACAGAAACAGAAGCTAAAGCATCCATTTCCGGATTGGAGCTGATCATTGAAAGAGCAGCCGTTTTTATGGCAGTAGTGAATGTCCGGATAAATTCACGGTCGTATAAAGCCCTGTTATATTCACTTCTTATTTCGTATTTATCAGGAAAAAGATAAACATAGACACTGAGTTTATCCGTTGTGGTACATTCATGCAGATAAGTGATATTTACCCGCCCCCCTTCCATATCAAAATACTCTATTAAACTTTTTTGGTATGTATAGGACAACTCCATTGTGGCACCAAGGTCTCTGGCCATATCGGCAAAGGGATAAGTCTGCATTTCCCACAATTCTTTCATATCCGAGCGAATGGACTTAAGATAGGCCGCAATTTTATTTTCAGCTGAAATCGAGATGGTAAAAGGTAATATTTTGACAAACATACCCACAGAATTGTTGAGATTGTCTCCAATTCGTCCGTGATGAGCGGTACAGAAAGCAATTTCATTATCACGCGTATACTTGTTCAGACAAATACCCAGAGCCCCTGCAAACAGGTTGTTTGGAGAAACCTTGAGCCGGGTACAGAAATCATTCACTGTATCACGGTCAATAAAATCCGATACAATGCCAATGGCACCTGTTTCGTTATCGGGATGAAAAGTAACAGGAAGCTGTGTCATTGAGACACCCGAAAGACGTTTTCTGAAATAGTCTTTTTCCAGTTCATATCTCTGTTCATGTCCCTCTTCATTTTCCTTAAGAGCAAAATCACAACAGGTAAATGTTTCCTTTTCCAAATGGTTACCGGAATATGCAGCTGCCACGTCTTTATTGAAAACATGAGAAGTGGTGCCGTCATAAATAATATGGTGAAAGTCTATGAATGCATAAACTTTATTTTCTGTTTTATATATGATTATCCTGTAAAGCGGCTTTCCTGAAAGCAAATCAAAAGGCTCAACGGCTCTTTTGGCAAGGTCTGTTACTTCCTGATCATGAACAGATAGAATTGGAATTTCAACCGGATCGTCTTCGTTATAATACTGAGAGATTTCGTCATCCTTTATGAACTTTAATTTCAGCTTCATAAAAGGGTGTGCATCTACCACCTTTACAAAAGCTTCACGTAATTTTTCGGCTTGTACCGAGCCGGGAAAATCGTATAGATAAGGATTATTGTACCTGGTTAAATTCTTATCTTTCTGCCATTCATAGTACATGCCTTTCTGGCTGTTTGATAAAGGATAGGTTATATTTTCCATCTTGATATTTTTAGAGATCTGTTAAGAATTATAATTGTCTGCGCGACTTACTGCATAAAGGTTATCACCGTCATTGAAAAATGAGGTTGCGACCGATCCGAAGGAAGAAATCTGTCTGGGATCTTCCTGTATTCCCGTTCCGGAGCATTTAACCATGCTTTCCTTTCGGGTCCAGAGCTCCGTAAACCTTTCCGCTCGGGCAGCACAATCTGCCTGTACCCATTCATATTCCGAGGGACTGCATATAGCCCGGGCCAACTGATCGTCATAAGGTTCAACTTTCTCAACATCTATTCCCACAGGATTATGCGATATGGCACATACAGCCACTTCATTGCTATGACTTATACTGAAATGAATACCCGGATAATTGGCAAGCACGGGCTTTTTGCCGCTTTGCCACGTCTCGTTCCCTGTCCCATATTGGAAAACCGGCAGTTCAGTAAAAAGTCCCTCACTGCGTAAAGCATATATTAGCAGCAAATACGATGCGGCACATAATTTCCGGTCACGTGGAAAACGGTAAGTCATCATCTGCTCGCTGCGGTGTTCGGGGAAAAAAGACCGGCATAAATCGACAAAATGCCCGTCAAGACTATTAATTTGTGTCATCAGATAAATCATACCTCTGACAAAATTAAAAAAAAATCCCGCTGTTATGCGGGACAAAAATTCAAAATGTTATCTGAATAGACTAAGCACGTCTAACATTTACTGCATTCAGTCCTTTTTTTCCTTCCTGTAAATCAAAAGTCACTTCATCGTTATCCCTGATACGGTCAACAAGGCCAGATGAGTGTACGAAATACTCTTTAGTAGAGTTTGCATCTTTAATAAAACCAAATCCTTTGGTCTCATCATAAAATTTTACGGTTCCGTTGTTCATTAAAATATAATTGAAAAATAATGTGTAAAGGTATGCTTATTTTTTAGAATGTGAACCTTAAACCTGCATTTAAATTGAAAATCACCTGATATTCTTTTCTAATTGTGGGAATATCCGACCCGTCATTGAAATAATAAGAGACTCCGGGCTCAATATAAATACCAATCCGGGGAATTATATTATACTGGGCGCCAAGAGTTCCGTTAAGTGACCATTGCAAAGGAACATCAGAAGGCTTGACGTTATCGTTTTCGTCTTTGAAATTTCCTGTATACCCGGAATATATACATTTTTCTACAGCACCTCCTGCAGATATATAGGCAGTGAAAAATCTTCCCGATACGTATGACCAGTTGGCCTTGAGAGGGATTCCCAGATACCAGAGTACATGGTCTGTCAGATAAGAATTTTCGGCCGAGGAGGAGCGGTAATAGACAGACGCCGCCAGTTTGGTAGCGAAAAAGCCCGATTCCACAGAGAAGTGGCGGGCAATTTCTTTGTTGACATAAACGCCAAAAGAAACAGGCATTTTGTACTGATACTCATAATTGATGTAATCCATCTTCATCACAGTTGAAGCTCCCTGCAGCACATGGCCTGTAATAACACTGCTATTGAATAATTTTTCATTATACATAGCAATATTGTCCCGCATCAGGATCCCTGAATTGTCTATGCTCCCGTTATTCCGGTTTTGTGCAAGCAATCCTCCAAATGATACGGAGAATCTACCACGTGACCTGTTCTTTTCAGGTTCTTCCTGAAACATACCGGTTGCCGTATTGGCCGGATTATCCTTCCTGATTTCGGCAACGGAAGGCTTTTCAGGTGTTTCATCCATAAGCGTCTTTTGCTGCGGTTCTTTAACGGGCTCTTCCCCAGGCTCTTCCCGGGCCACTATCCGGACTTCCTGTTCAGGAACTGCTCTCATTGAAATCAGCCTTTTGGCCTTTTCCACCCTGAATTCCAATTCTGATTGAGGGCCTTGAATAATCCCTGCTGAAACGGGATTATACACACCGGCCGGTTCCTGTCTGAAAAGGAACAGGCTCAGGCCCAGTAACACTATAACACACGCGGCAACAGACAAGGCGCGTCGTATGATTTTCAGGGATGATGCCTTCTTAAGCCTGGATTGCATCACACCCCATGAGGTATCAGTATTGAGGGGAACATCATAGTTCTCAATCCTGTCCCTGAAACGATCTGTCCAATTATTGCTGTTTTCTTTCATATTCCGTTATCTGCTTGGCAAGCAGGCATTTTGCCCTGTATAATTGTGATGAAGAACTATTTTCCCGTATTCCCAGTGTTTTGGATATGTCTTTATGTGACATGCCTTCAAACACGTAAAGATTGAAGACGGTCCGGTAACCCACTGGTAACTCCTGTAAAAACCGGAGCAGCACTTCCTCCGGTACACGTTCCACCGCCACATCAACAGTATGGTCATTAACAACCTGGAGATTATCGGTAAGCTTGTTGCTTTCACGCAATAAATCCTTTTTTCTGATATGTTGCAGGCATGTATTGATCATAATACGTTCCATCCATGCCCTGATTGATCCTTCTCCCCTGTCTGTAAATTTGTCCAAAGACCTGAATACCTGGATGAATCCGTCGTGCATCATATCCTGAGCCGTCTCCCTGTCGGGAGAATAGCGCATACACACTTGCAACATTCGCTTTGCATAGCGTTCGTATAGTTCTTTCCAGGATTCGGTATCTTTCATCAGTCAATCAGGAACAATTAATAAATGCAACCTTCTTAGAAATACTGCACAAAGGAAAATATTTTTTATCACAGAAGCAGTATTTGTACAATACATGCAATTATATAACCAAAACCAAACATGTTAAAAAAATGAAAACACCATTAAAATCACCATTTAAAATACTTACATCGCTGACTGCGGCCGCCCTGCTATTATTTGTATCTTCCTGCAACAACTGGTTATTCAATGAGGACAACACCAAAGTGACATGGGGTACCATCACCAGGTCCTATGAATTTCCCGAAGCTGCAAAGTCCTTTCCTTATTACATCATTTCGGATGACTCCCTGCTTTTATGCCCTGTAAACCACGCCTCTATCGCAAAATTTGATCCTATAGACGGGCAAAGAGTAATTGTGTATTACCAAACAGACACAACTCAGACAAACGAAAGCCAGTATTGGAAAGACGTGACAATAGAGCAAGTAAATCTGGTTCCGACTCAGGATATGGTCTATTCATCTCAAAAGGACACTTTAGGGACTGACAGGGTCGAGCCGCAGTTTATATGGCTTGGCGGTGGCGGACTTGGCAGTAAACGCCATCTTAACATACAATATACCATTTATGCATCCAATACCGACAAGCACAAATTCAATCTTGTACGGGACCTTCAGTTGGAAAGCCCCATTGACAGTGAGGGTTATTATGTTGTTGAATTCTGTCACAATGCCAAAAACGATCTCGAATACGCGAACTATACAAATGTCATTTCATTTCCTTTGGAAGGAGAATGCATCGGAGACGGCATAAAAGGATTGAAAATAAAAATCAAAACGATTACTCAGGGAAATAAGGAATATATTCTCAAATATTAAAAATGAATGCCGAAATGTAATATTTCGGCATTTTTTTTTTGGATTATTTTCATTTTATAAGCAAATAGCTATCCATAACTGATAAAATCAGGAAACATCTAATTTTGTCAACTATGGAAAAGCTTTATATTTTTGACACTACCCTGCGCGACGGGGAACAGGTACCCGGATGCCAGCTCAACACTATTGAAAAGATCCAGGTTGCCCAACTACTCGAAGAACTGGGTGTTGATATCATTGAGGCCGGGTTTCCTGTTTCCAGTCCCGGTGATTTCAACTCGGTTATTGAAATATCCAAAGCAGTAAGCCGTCCGGTCATCTGCGCCCTGACCCGGGCCGTAGAAAAAGATATCGATGTGGCTGCAGATGCATTGCGCCATGCACGTCTTAAACGGATTCACACCGGGATAGGCGTATCGCCCCAGCATATTTACGACAAACTAAGATCGAATCCCGAGGCCATCCTGGAACGGGCGGTATTTGCCGTACTGTACGCAAAGAAATACGTGGAAGACGTTGAATTCTATGCCGAGGATGCGGGCAGGGCGGACAATGAGTACCTGGCCAGGGTCATTGAGGCTGTGATCAAAGCCGGAGCCACGGTCGTGAATATTCCCGATACCACCGGTTATTGCACTCAGCAGGAATACGGAGCAAAGATCAAATTCCTTATGGAAAACGTAAAAGGAATAGAGAAAGCAATTATTTCCACCCATTGTCACAACGACCTGGGAATGGCCACAGCCAATACGCTTACGGGTGTTATTAACGGAGCCAGACAAGCCGAAGTCACCATTAACGGTATTGGAGAACGTGCCGGCAATACGTCGCTTGAAGAAGTGGTTATGGCTCTCAGATGCCACAGGGAACTTAACATAGACACTCAAATCAATTCAAAACTCATTACAAAGGCCAGCCATCTGGTCTCGAGCCTCATGAACATGCCTGTTCAGGCCAATAAAGCCATTGTTGGAAGGAACGCATTTGCCCATTCATCGGGGATTCATCAGGACGGGGTACTCAAAAAACGCGACACCTACGAGATAATTAATCCGTCTGATATAGGTGTAGATGAATCTGTTATAGCACTTACTGCCCGCAGTGGACGCGCAGCACTGGAACACAGGATGGAATTGCTTGGCTATCAATTTAGTAAAGACAAACTCGATGAGATCTACACCAAATTCCTTGAGGTCGCAGATAAAAAGAAAGAAATCCACGACTACGACCTGCTTTCTCTGGCCGGAGATGCCGATAATGCCAGAAAAAAGAGCATAAGTTTAAAGTTTCTGCAGATTATCACAGGAACACTTGTGCCTTCCGCCACAGTCGTACTTATGTTTGACAACCACGAAAGACTCAGTACTGCTACAGGAAACGGTCCGGTAGATGCTGCCGTGAAAGCCATAAAAAAACTGATCAAAGAAAAGGTTCTTATCACAGAATTCCTTATACAGGCCATGACCAAGGGCAGCGACGATGTTGGCCGGGTTCATATACAGGTAAAATGCGGCGACCGTCTGGTACACGGTTTTGCCGCCCACACAGATACCGTAAGGGCTGCCGTTGAGGCCTTCATTGATGCCCTCCGTATTCTGAATGCAAGCGAAGAAACAGAAGAAACCACCCTATCATGAAAGCAATGACTTTACTTGACAAGATCTGGGACCGGCACGTTGTCCGTACTGAAGACGGGGGACGTTGTGTATTGTATATAGACCGGCATTATATTCATGAAGTAACCTCTCCCGTGGCTTTTGCCAACCTCTACAAACGGAGCGTACCTGTTGCAAGGCCAAACAAAACAACAGCCACGGCAGATCATAACGTGCCTACCACCGGACAGGACCTTCCTTTGGAGGATCCCAAGGCACGTACCCAGATAGAAACACTGGCAAATAATTGCCGGAAACACGGCATCGAATATTTTGGCATGCAGCATCCCAATCAGGGTATTGTGCATATTATCGGACCGGAACAGGGATTTACCCAACCGGGAATGACCATTGTTTGCGGCGACAGCCACACATCCACTCATGGCGCTTTTGGCGCCATTGCTTTTGGAGTGGGAACATCTGAAGTGGAAATGGTTTTTGCCTCGCAGTGTCTGATTCAGGAAAAGCCCAAAAGCATGCGTATTACCGTAAACGGGCTGTTGAACAAAGGGGTTGGTGCGAAAGATCTCATTCTTTACATCATATCGCGCATTTCAACATCGGGCGGAACCGGACATTTCATTGAATTTGCGGGCGAAGCCGTACGCTCTTTAAGTATGGACGGGCGGATGACCTTATGTAATATGGCCATTGAATGTGGCGCCAGAGGCGGTATGATCGCACCCGACGAAACCACTTTTGAATACCTGAGGCATACGGCCAATGCCCCTGCAGATTTTGGCCAGGCAGTGGAAAAATGGAGTCTTCTCAAAAGCGAACCGGATGCCGTATTTGACCGGGAATACGTCTTTGAAGCCGATGCCGTGCCCGTAATGATCACATACGGTACCAATCCCGGCATGGCCATGAACATCAACGGCAAAGTTCCGGCCAATGCCTCTGAAGATGCCCTTTCCTATATGGGCTTCCGCAGCGGTGAACCGTTACTGGGCAAGCCCATTGACTATGTTTTCATTGGCAGTTGCACCAACGGCCGCATAGAAGATTTCAGGCTGCTGGCCCGTTTGGTCGAAGGAAGAAAAAAAGCCGACAACGTGACTGCCTGGCTCGTTCCCGGTTCTAAGAAAGTGGAATTCCTTATCAGAGAAGAGGGATTGGATAAAATACTCGAAGCGGCCGGCTTCAGCCTGCGTCAGCCCGGATGCTCGGCCTGCCTGGCCATGAACTCGGACAAGATTCCTCATGGCTGCTATTGCATATCCACTTCCAACAGAAATTTTGAAGGCAGACAGGGTCCCGGATCCAGAACCATCCTTGCAGGGATACCCGCCGCAGCAGCAGCTGCCCTTACTGGAACTATAACCGATCCCGGGATACTGTTTAACACGATATTATAAATTTTATGTCAATACAAAAATTTTCAACAATCATCTCTACGGCTGTTCCCCTGAAAGTACAGAATATAGATACAGACCAGATCATTCCGGCCAGATTTCTCACTTCTGTAGAAAGGAAAGGATTCGGGGACAACCTTTTTCGTGACTGGCGTTTTGACTCACAGGGCAACAGGATTGCCTCCTTTCCCCTGAACGATCCCCGTTATTCGGGCAGCATACTTGTGGCAGGAGACCACTTCGGGTGCGGATCTTCGCGGGAACATGCCGCCTGGGCGCTTTATGATTACGGATTCCGGGTGGTTGTTTCGAGCTCGTTTGCCGACATTTTCCGAAATAACGCGTTAAACGTGGGGTTGCTCCCCGTAAAGGTAAGCGATACGTTCCTTGCCCGCATTTTCACGGCTATCTTTGAAAATTCCGGAATGGCCCAGTTCAGGGTCGATCTTGAATCGCAGACTTTCACCATTCTGGGAAACGGCGGCACAGAGTATTTCAATGTAGACGCCTATAAAAAGCGCTGTCTTCTTATGGGTTACGACGATGTTGACTACCTGCTGAGCATTGGCGGTCAAATAGAATCTTTTGAAAAGGAAAAGGAAAAGGAAAACGAATAATGAAAAGGGAACTGAACATAGCTTTGTTACCCGGGGACGGAATAGGTCCCGAGATCATGAACCAGGCCGTTAAGGTGCTCGATGCCGTTTCGCAGGTTTACGGGCATACCTTTCACTATACGAAAGCGCTAATCGGAGCGTGTGCCATCCGCTCTGAAGGAGATCCCTACCCTGCGGCTACCCACGAGGTTTGTATCTCATCCCATGCCATTCTCTTTGGAGCCATTGGCCATCCGGACTATGACAACAACCCTTCCGCCAGGATAAGGCCCGAGCAGGGTCTTTTAAGGATGCGGCATGATCTGGGCCTGTTTGCCAACGTAAGGCCGCTTGCCCTCTTTGATGCTTTGGCAGACCGCTCTCCCTTACGCCCCGAGGTCATACGGGGAACCAATTTTGTATGTATCCGCGAACTTACCGGGGGCCTCTACTTTGGTGAGCCACGGGGTCGCGATCAGGACGGGAAAAGAGCTTTCGACACATGTGTATACACACGTGACGAAGTGGACCGTGTACTTGAATTCGCCTTTAAACTGGCTGCCAAAAGACGCGGCCTTCTCACACTTGTCGACAAAGCAAACGTTCTTGAAACATCACGCCTGTGGAGGGAAGCGGCTCAGTCCATGGCCGCCGCCTATCCCGGAGTCACCCTTGAATTCATGTTCGTCGACAACGCCGCCATGCAACTGATAAGGCAGCCGTCTCATTTTGACGTCATGGTAACAGAGAATCTTTTTGGCGACATCCTTACCGACGAAGCAGGCATGCTGAGCGGTTCCCTGGGCATGCTGCCTTCTGCCAGCATCGGCTCAAAGCACGCCCTTTTTGAACCCATTCACGGCTCCTATCCTTCCGCCGCCGGAAAAGATATTGCCAACCCCATGGCCATGATCCTTTCCGCCTCCATGATGCTGGAACATCTGGGACTGGGTAAAGAAGGCATGCACGTGCGCCGGGCAGTGGAAACAGCGCTTGAAAAAGGAGTGGTGACCGAAGACCTGGCCCGTAAAGGGGAATCTTCATATGGCACAAACTACGTTGGTGACTTTATCGCAGAACAGATAAAGAATTAATAACTACTTTTGTAAGAAAAGAACTATGTTCAGGTACTTTTCTTCATTCGTACTATTAATGATTACCATAATGCAAATCTCCGGATGTTCTTACCGGAATGAGGAGCTGACTCTGATCACCGGAACCTATACCGGAGGCGGCAGCAAGGGAATCTACATCTACCAGTTTAATACTAAAACGCTCGAGGCCACGCTTGTTAGCGAAACCACAGCCGAAAATCCTTCTTTTGTCACCTTATCTGACGGAGAACAATATGTTTACGCAGTAAGCGAATCGGGAAACCGTTCTGCCGTCTTGTCCTTTTCGTTTTCCGGGACACAGAAAACCCTGGAACCCATAAACACGGAATATTCTGTGGGTGCCGACCCCTGTTACATTGCAGTTTCCCCGGGCAACCGGTTTGTGGTCACGGCAGATTATTCGGGAGGAAGCATAAGTGTTTTCCCCATCCTGAAAAACGGTGCCGCAGGACCTGCCACACAAACATTTCGTTTTGAAGGCAGCGGCCCCGATTCATTAAGACAGAAAGCCCCTCATCTGCATTGTGTCGCTTTTACACCCGACGGAAAATACCTTTTCTCCTCGGATTTGGGAACAGACCGGATCTATGTCTGCGAAACAGGCCATTCCGATGGCCTGACTCCACCGGAAACCATACAGCTTTCACCCGGCAGCGGCCCGAGGCATCTTGTTTTTAATAAAGAAGGCAGTGTTTTATATCTGATAAATGAATTATCCGGGAACGTGGCGGTTTTTGAACATAATCGTGGTAAATTGAAAGAGATTCAATCTGTTCTGGCAGATACCTGCCAGGCAAGAGGCAGCGCCGATATACATCTTTCACCGGACGGAAACTATCTGTATGCTTCTACACGATTGGAAGGAGACGGAATTGTGATTTTTAAAGTGAATAAAACGGACGGTACCATAGAAAAAAGAGGATATCAGCCAACAGAAAAGCACCCGAGAAATTTTCTGATAACTCCCGACGGCAAACTGATGCTAGTTGCCTGCAAAGACGGTGGTTGTATCCAGATATTCCGCATTGATCCGGAAAGCGGATTGCTTACCGATTCCGGGAAAAAAATAGAAATTGACAGTCCGGTATGCATACGTTGCAGCCTGTCTGAATTATAAATAAAGGCAAAGGGATACAATCGCACAAAGCAGGGAGAAAATAAGGATCATCAGCGATAAAGAGTACGCGATATACAAAAAGGTCGTTTCGGTTTTTGTTTCCATGGTAATGAGTATTAGTCAATTGTTTGACTATAATAATTACCAAGGCTGTGCCACAACTTCTAATATTTTTAATTTCAATTAGTTACGACGATTCCCTTATTGAACCGTTGTCTAATTATTAGACAATCCTGTATAAAATCATTACAAATCACAATCCTCTTGCCGTTTTTATCTTTTCGTAAGCCTGGTTTATGGCTTTGAATTTTTCTGTGGCGGCTGCCTGGATATCCGGTCCCAGGTAAGCAACTTTGTCGGGATGGTGTTTCAGAGACATCTTTTTGTAAGCCTTCTTCACTTCTTCGTCGGTGGCTCCGGGCTCTATCTCAAGCACATGATAGGCATCTTCAATGGTCTGGCCATCGAACATGGCAAATACAGACTCGCTGCTTTCCCTGGAAATGCCAAGTGCTGCCGCAATTCTCCGCAACACTTCCAGTTCACGGGCCGAGACGGCTGCATCGGCTTTAGCCACGGCAACCAGATAGTGCAGCAACTGTAGCCTCATGGCAGGAGTCATTCTTAGGCGGATATTCACCGCCACTCCTTCTATGGAAATATCCTGTTCCAGGTATTCACGCAGACGCAGACTGGCCTCCTGCACATATGATTCCCCGAACGAACGGCCAATGAACTGCTGAACATACTGAAGTTCAGACCGCATGACTTTTCCATCGGCCTTCATGATGACAGATGTAAGCTTGAGCAGGGAATCCATGAAATCTTCGCGGGTTCCCCTTTCGTTAACCATATTAACCGGATTCATCCGGCGCGTTAACGCCCCGAACAAAAAATATCCGATAAGTACCACAATGACCCCCTGGTATCCGAAAATCAAAAAAGCCAGTAAAACGGAGCCTAAAAAAGACAGAGAATAAGAACCACAACCTCTCATGTAGCAAAAAATCAATTGAACCTTGGCATTGGATGTTTGATAAATGTATTGTTGTCAAGCTCGCTGAACGCCACATCCAATTCTTCTTTGGTGTTCATCACAATGGGCCCGCCCCAGGAAACCGGTTCCTTAAGGGGTTTGGCTGCGATCAGAAAGAAGCGGGCTCCCTCCTCTCCGGCTTTAACCGTTACCGTATCGTATGAATCGGGGCTGTCTGACGAGGCACTCATGAGCATGGCGCATGCCTTGGATTCAAACGATTCCAGCGCCTGGTCGGCAGCAAGTGTTCCGTTGATCAGATACAGGAACAGTGTATGATTGTTGGGCGTTTGATCATAGTGCCATACCTGACCGGGTTTGAGATCAACGTCCAGGTACTGTACTTTCACATAATCTCCTTTGAACGCGCCTTCGTTTCCATTGTAGGCACCCGAAAGCACCCGGACTGTTGCATGCCCGTCTTCAATGACCGGGACATCCTGCTCTACAATATCGCGATATGCCGGCATGGTCATTTTGTCCGCAGCGGGAAGATTCACCCACAATTGGCATCCAAGCATGCTATCGGAAGGCTGCGGCATCTCCTGGTGAATGATTCCGGATCCGGCGGTCATCCACTGACATTCCAGATCGTTTATCGTGCCCTTGTTTCCCAGACTGTCGCCGTGTTCAATCTTGCCTTTCAGCAGGTAAGTCACCGTTTCAATTCCCCTGTGCGGATGCCAGGGAAATCCGCGAACATAATCGTCGGTATTGGACGAATCGAATCCGTCCAGCATAAGGAAGGGATCATAGTCTTTGACTGTTCTCAGTCCCAATACCCTGCGAAGCCTGACGCCCGCTCCGTCAACAGCATGCTGTCCACGTGTTATCTGTGTGCATATTCTTTTCATATATCAGTCCAATATATTATGTATGCGTTTTAGTTCATCTTCAGAAAAAGGTGCCGCATCGAGCGCCTTAAGGTTGTCTTCCAGTTGTTCCACACGACTGGCACCCACAAGAACGGATGTTACGCGACTATCCTTCAGCAGCCAGGCGACTGCCATTTGAGCCAGTGTCTGACCTCTTTCGGCAGCCAGACTGTTCAGAGCCGAGACACGGGAAAGCACCTCCGGAGTGACGGCATCGGGTTGCAAAGCTCCCGATGGTCTGCCGGCGCGCGATTCGGGAGGAATGCCATGCAGGTATTTGTTCGTCAAAAGGCCCTGAGCCAGAGGTGAGAAAGCTATGCACCCCACTCCTTCCTGTTCCAGCAGACCAAGCAGTCCGTCTTCCACCCACCGGTTAAACATTGAATATTTAGGTTGGTGTATCAGGCAGGGTACCCCCATGGACTTCAGAATCCGGAAAGCTTCTTTGGCCGATTCGGGAGGATAGTTGGAAATGCCGGCATAAAGAGCCTTTCCGCGCTGAACCGCATGAGCCAGCGCGCCCATGGTCTCTTCAAGGGGCGTGTCGGGATCGGGTCTGTGCGAGTAAAAAATATCCACGTATTCCAGTCCCATCCTTTTAAGGCTTTGATCCAGGCTGGCCAGGAGGTATTTGCGGGAACCAAGATTGCCGTAAGGTCCGGGCCACATATCATAACCTGCCTTGGTGGAGATGATGAGTTCATCGCGGTATCCGGCAAAATCGGTCCTGAGGATCCGGCCAAAATTGATTTCGGCCGATCCGTAAGGGGGACCGTAATTATTGGCCAGATCAAAATGTGTAATACCGTTGTCAAATGCTGTCCAGGCAATTTTACGGAAGTTGTCAAAGACATCCACATCTCCGAAATTATGCCACAGGCCAAGAGATATGGAAGGAAGCAGT
Organism: uncultured Muribaculaceae bacterium; assembly: GCA_964600385.1. GTDB lineage: Bacteria > Bacteroidota > Bacteroidia > Bacteroidales > UBA932 > DMER64. The sequence goes on along the minus strand of CAZRJC010000005.1, from coordinate 104,975 downwards.
ATACCGCTCCTGCCGCACCGGCGGTATTTCATTTTATGATATCTTTGGGAATCCGGAATATAAGTCATATCAGTATTTGTTAACAGACAGGAAGTTTATTTATACAAAGATAGCTAAATTAGCATTTTTAATATATTAATTTTATGCATTTGAATATCAAACATATGGGCAATATTGCCTTCATGGCACTGACCGCCTTGCTGTTATCGGCAGCCTCATCTTTTGCGCAGCAAAATAATCGTCCCGGCCCCTATCCTTTCCAGGATATCAACCTTCCGGACGACGAACGGATAGACAATCTTCTGGATCTTCTTACCCTGGAAGAAAAAATACGGCTGCTCTCCACAGACCTGGGCGTACCCCGTCTTGGAATCCGCAGTACCGGTCATTCCGAAGGTCTTCACGGCATGGCGCTGGGAGGGCCCGGAGGTTGGGGCGGCAGGGAGATGAAAGACGGCCGGATGGTAGCCATAACATATCCCACGACAACATTTCCTCAGGCCTACGGACTCGGGGCTACCTGGGATCCTGCACTGCTCGAAAAAGTTGCCGATATTGAAGCTACAGAAGTCCGTTATTATACCCAGAATCCGGCTCTGAACAAGGGCGGGATGGTCATGCGCGCCCCAAATGCAGATCTGGCCAGAGATCCCCGATGGGGTCGCACCGAGGAAAGTTATGGAGAAGACGCTTTCCTCACTGCCCGGATGACCGTGGCATTTATCAAAGGACTGCAGGGAAACAACCCCAGGTACTGGAAAAGTGCTTCGCTTATGAAACATTTTCTGGCCAACAGCAACGAAGACGGACGTGATTCCACCTCGTCCGATTATGATGAAAGACTGTTCCGTGAGTACTACTCTTATCCCTTTTATAAAGGCATAACAGAAGGCGGATCCATGGCATTCATGGCATCGTACAATGCATGGAACGACGTTCCCATGACGATTCATCCCATCCTGAAAGAAATCACGCGGGACGAGTGGGGAAATAAAGGCATCATCTGCACCGATGGAGGTGCCCTAAGGCTGCTTGTTACTGCACATAAAGCATTTCCTACGCTGACGGAAGGTGCCGCTGCCGTGGTAAAAGCCACTGTGGGGCAATTCCTGGACGATTATTTTCTGGCGATCAACCAGGCCATCGTGAACGGAATACTCACCGAACAGGAAATAGATGAAGCCATCCGGGGGAACCTCTACGTTGCTCTCAGACTGGGACTACTGGACGGACCGGAAGATTACGCCAGACAACCTTACGTCCGGATAGGCGTGACAGATACCTCCAAACCGTGGGAAAAACAGGAAGTCAAAGATTTTGTCAGGCTGGTAACTGCAAAATCGGCTGTGCTCCTGAAAAACGCCACAGATAAAACGTCCGGGAAGGCCTTATTGCCTCTGGACGCAAAGAAGATACGCAAGGTGGCCGTGATAGGTCCCCGTGCCGATGAGGTCATCATGGACTGGTACAGCGGAACTCCAGCCTACACCGTATCTGTGCTGCAGGGAATCAATAACGCCCTGGGTCCCGGTGTCGAGGTGCTTTACGAACCCTCCAATACAATGGACAGAGCCGTGATAGCCGCCAAAAAAGCCGATGTGGCACTGGTCTGCATTGGAAACCATCCATACGGCACAGATGCCCGCTGGTTCTATTCTCCCGTACCCAGCGACGGACGGGAAGCTGTGGATCGCAAAGCCATCTCCCTTGAACAGGAAGACCTGGCCAAACTGGTATACCAGGCAAATCCCAATACGGTGCTGGTTCTGGTTAGCAGTTTTCCTTTTGCCATAAACTGGTCACAGGATCATATACCTTCTATCGTTCACATAACCAATAATTCACAGGAATTGGGCAACGGTCTGGCCGATGTACTTTTTGGCAAAGTAAACCCAGCCGGCCGCACCACACAGACCTGGGTACGCGATATTACAGACCTGCCCGGGATCATGGATTATAATATCCGCAACGGACGTACCTACCAGTACTTCAAGGGGCAACCCCTCTACCCCTTCGGCCATGGTCTGAGTTATACTCAATTCACCTACTCAGATCTTTCCTTCTCGTCACGTACGTTTTCGGATCAGGTGACTGTCTCTGTAAAGGTTAAAAACACAGGCAAATACGATGGTGAGGAAGTTGTTCAGATGTACGTGAGTTATCCCGGATCGAAAGTGGAAAGACCGACCATGCAACTAAAAGGATTTGCACGGGTGTTTATTCCTGCCGGTGAAAGCCGCACGGTCTCCATTCAGCTTAAAGGAGAAGACCTCTCATACTGGGATACCGCTAAACATGCATTTGTTACAGAGAAAGGAAAGGTTCGCGTCATGGCAGGCAGTTCCTCTGCTGATATAAGGCTTTCAGACGTAATATCACTTTTGTAACATCCAACACTCGCCCCATTTGAAGAATATTATTTATATTTGTCAGATATAAAAAGATAAACCTGAGGCCTTAATATGATATATTACGATCAAGAACTGTCTCTTCAAGAGATTGGGGATCTGTTGTATGCAGACGAAAAGATTGCTCTCTCGCCTGAGGCTGAAAAACGAGTGGAGTCTTCTTATCAATTTTTGAAAGAATTCTCACAGGGCAAGGTGATTTACGGGATAAATACAGGGTTTGGTCCCATGGCCCAATACCGGGTCAGTGATGAGACACTGTCTGAACTCCAGTACAACATAATCCGCTCACACGCCACCGGCGCCGGAGAACCATTATCGGACCTCCAGGTAAAAGCAGCCATGATCGCCCGGCTTGGAACCTTCGTACAGGGTTATTCAGGCATCCATTTGTCTGTGCTGCAACTTCTCATAGAATTTATAAACAGGGGCATATATCCTCTGATTCCCCGTCACGGAAGTGTGGGAGCCAGCGGAGATCTGGTACAGCTCGCTCACCTGGGACTTACTCTTATCGGAGAGGGAAAAGTACATTACAAAGGCGAATGGCGTGATACCGCCTCTGTTCTCAAAGAGAACCACCTCTCCCCTGTTTCCATGCATATCAGGGAAGGTTTGTGCATCACCAACGGCACCTCGGTCATGACGGGTATCGGCCTTATAAATACCATAAACGCAAAGAAACTCCTTAACTGGAGCATCATTTCATCTTCGCTGGTGAACGAAGTAGCCTCGTCGTACGACGATTTTCTGGCCGATGAACTGAATGGTGCAAAACGGCAGAGGGGTCAGCGCCGGGTCGCCGCCATTATGAGCAAAATCCTGGAAAGCAGTCGTAACATGCAAAAACGCACGGCTGTGCTTTATAACAAAGATCTGAACGGCGATAAGATATTCAAACAAAAGGTCCAGCCATTTTACTCCCTGCGTTGCATTCCTCAGATTGTGGGGCCGGTAATGGACACTCTGCAGGTTTGTGAAAGGATTCTGGTAGATGAACTGAACTCTGCCTGTGACAATCCCATCATTGATGTGGCCAGCGGCAATGTGTACCACGGCGGAAATTTCCATGGCGATTATATCTCACTGGAAATGGACAAGATGAAGATAGTTCTTACCCGTCTTGCCATGCTGGCGGAAAGACAGATGAACTATATATTCCATGATAAAGTGAATGGCATGCTGCCCCCGTTTGTCAACATGGGAGTGCTCGGCCTGAATTACGGCCTCCAGGCGTCCCAATTTACCGCCACTTCCACTACGGCTGAATGCCAGACTCTTTCCATGCCCAACTATGTGCATTCCATCCCCAACAATAACGACAACCAGGACATCGTGAGCATGGGGACTAACTCGGCACTCATTACCGCCACTGTCATTGAAAATGCCTTCCAGGTCATGGCTATTCATTTCATGGCTCTGGTTCAGGCGGTGGATTGTCTTGGAATCAAAGACAGATTGTCGGACCTGACAAAAGAAATCTATGACGATATAAGGGAATTTGTTCCGGTTTTTGTCCAGGACACTCCCAAATACGAGACAATAGCCCAGATGGTGGAATATCTTAACAGGAAAAAGATTGTATTATGAAATACGCTTTAGTGACAGGTGGTTCCAGAGGTATCGGTCAGGCAGTCTGCCTGGAATTGGCCAAAGCCGGCTTTGCTGTCCTCATTAATTATGTATCCAACAGTACGGCAGCTGCGGAAACAAGGCGTATGATAGAGGAAGCGGGCGGAACAGCCGAACTGGTTCCTTTTAATGTGTCTGATAACGGACAGGTTGATCTTGCTCTTGAAAAATGGGAAAGCGAACATCCCGGAGAATATATATCGGTCCTTGTGAACAACGCAGGCATACGCAGCGATAACCTGATGGTCTTCATGCAGAATGAACAATGGGATTCCGTACTGCAAACGAACCTTCAGGGTTTTTTCTATGTGACCAGACGTGTTCTTAAGAATATGCTCACCCACCGGTACGGACGCATAGTTAACGTCACCTCTCTTTCCGGAGTGAAAGGCTTGCCCGGACAAACCAATTATTCGGCTTCCAAAGCCGGTATCATCGGAGCCACCAAAGCTCTTGCACAGGAAGTTGCCCCCAGGAAAGTGACAGTCAACTGCGTGGCACCCGGTTTTATTCAGACAGACATGACAAAAGATATTAATCCGCTGGAATACAAGAGCATTATTCCTGCCGGCCGCTTTGGCACCCCGGAAGAAGTTGCTGCCGTTGTGGCATTTTTTGCCAGCGAAAAAGCCTCTTATATTACCGGTCAGGTTTTATCAATAAACGGAGGACTCTATACGTAAGACATGAGAAGAGTTGTAATTACGGGCATAGGCATCTATTCCTGCATAGGAAAAAGTATTCAGGAGGTAAGCGAAGCGCTGTACCATGGTAAATCAGGGATAGGTATTGATCCTGCCCGTACCCAGTACGGCTACCGCTCCCCTTTAACCGGCATTCTCGAACCCCCGCAGCTAAAAAACATGCTTACCAGAAGGCAGCGTATCTGCCTGCCCGAAGAAGGAGAATATGCCTATGTGGCAACTGACGATGCATTGAAAGATGCCGGGATATCGGATGAATACCTGGATAACAACGAAGTGGGCATTCTCTACGGCAACGATTCTTCCAGCAAGGCCGTTATCGAATCGCATGAAATCTGTGTAGAAAAGAAGGATACCACCCTTATGGGTTCAGGTGCCATATTCCAGTCCATGAATTCGACCGTGACCATGAACCTGGCCACCATTTTCAGACTGAAAGGGATCAACATGACTATCAGTGCTGCCTGTTCCAGCGGATCTCATTCCATAGGTCTGGGTACTTTGCTTATCCGCCAGGGATTACAGGATATGATCATCTGCGGCGGGGCACAGGAAACCAATGTGCTGAGCATGGCCAGTTTTGACGGACTCGGTGCTTTTTCGGTCCGGATTGCAGAACCTCATAAAGCCTCCAGACCGTTCGATGCCGGACGGGACGGACTGGTTCCCAGCGGAGGCGCAGCTACGTTGATCCTGGAAGAGTACGAGCACGCTGTAAAACGCGGAGCCCGCATTTATGCCGAGGTTACCGGTTACGGCTTCTCTTCCAACGGAGTGCATATCTCCCAGCCGTGCGAAAGAGGATCTGCCCTGGCCATGGAAAGAGCTCTTAACGATGCCGGAATAAGCCCTGCTGAAATTGATTACATTAACGCTCACGCCACCTCTACCATCATTGGGGACACTTACGAAGCCATGGCCATAGACCGTATCTTTGGCGCTTACCGTACTCCGGTAAGTTCAACGAAAGGGATGACCGGGCACGAATGCTGGATGGCCGGCTCGAGTGAGATTGTTTATACCCTGCTTATGATGCAGAATTCGTTTATTGCACCGAATCTGAATTTTGAGACACCTGACGAAGCATCGGCAAAATTGAATATTATTAGCTCTACAATCGAGAAAAAAATCGATATTTGTCTTTCCAATTCGTTTGGTTTTGGAGGCACTAACAGCGCACTTATATTAAGAAAAATATAGTACTACGGATTTTTATGGAAAAATCGAAGATTAGAGAGATTGTAAACAACTTCCTTATTGAAGAAATTGAGATTGACCCGCAGGTAATCTCCGATGAAGCTTTTTTAAAAGACGATCTTGGTATTGACAGCCTTGATTTTGTAGATATTGTTGTGATTGTGGAGCAACTTTTCGGATTCAAGATCAAACCCGAAGAAATGTCGGGCATCCGTACCTTGTCACAATTTTATGATTATATTGAAAGTAAAGTGAATGCCTGATAATGGTTTTGGAACGGCGTGAATGGAAAGGAACTACCGGAGGCGGCAGTTTCGGTCAAAAGGCACTGATGTGGCTCTTCAGACATGTTAATGTTAGATTCGGATACGCCATTCTTGCCTGCGTTGTTCCCTTTTATATGTTGTTTAACAGAAAAGGATACAAAGCCATTAACGACTATTTCAAAAACAGAGGGCTGAGACATAACCTTGGAAGAATATACCGGAACCATTATCTTTTCGGACAAATGATGATGGACCGGTTTTTTCTTTTTTCGGGAAGCAAACAACAATTCACGGTCAAAGGTACAAACGTTGAATATTTCAATAACCTTATAGCCTCCGCAGGCGGTTTTGTTATTGCCGGTTCTCACGTAGGAAACTTTGAAATTGCCGGATACCTCATGCATCAGGAAAAGAAACGCATTCACTCCGTTATTTTTGGCGGAGAGACTGCTGTCCTGCAGGCAAACCGAGCAAAGATCCTTTCCGGTAATCTTGTGGAAATGATCCCGGTATCTGACGACATGTCCCACCTTTTTACAATAAAAGCGGCTCTTGACAACGGCCAGGTGGTTAGCATGCCCTGTGACAGGATGTTCGGCAGCAGTAAATCGGTCAGTTGTCAGTTTCTGGGAAAAACGGCTTCGTTTCCTATGGGTGCTTTTCTCCTGGCCGCCCAACTTAACGTACCTGTTGTAGCTCTTTTTGCAATGAAAGAACCGCACATGACTTACCATTTGTATGCCATGCCTGTAGAGACAGACCGTACGGCTGTCAAAGGGTCGAAGGCGGTTGCCGCTGAACTTGTCCGTGAATACGTACGTCAATTGGAACGTGTTTTGGAAATATACCCTCATCAATGGTTCAATTTTTTTAATTTTTGGGAATGATGAAAAAGATAGCGCTTGTTTCTGCCAATAATTTCCGGATTCCCTACCCCATATACCCTATTGGAATCTCGTATATTGCCACCTATATGCGGGAAAAAATGCCGGATTGGCAACTCGAAATCTTTGACTGCAATCTGGGAGACCTGTCAGACCTGGCTTTATTTTGCCGTAACGGGAATTTCGATTACATAGGCGTATCACTCAGGAACATAGACGACACCAACATATACGAACAGAACTGTTTTGTGGCCCATTACCGCAAGGTTATGAAGGCCATACGTGAGAACAGCCATGCCGTTGTGCTCATGGGCGGCTCAGGTTTTTCTATCTACCCCGATGTGTTGTTCAATGAACTCTCTCCCGACTGGGGAATCCAGGGAGAAGGCGAAGAAAGCATCTGCCGCCTGATAAATGCCCTGGAACGGCACGAAGATCCTTACAGCACAGACGGTCTGGTTTACAGGGATTCTACCGGCAACGTGGTCATTAACGAACACAAAGAATATGTTACTTCTCTTGCACTGAATGTAGAACCGCAGAGTGCGCATTTCTATTTTGAAAAAAGCGGAATGCTTAATATTCAGACAAAAAGAGGCTGTCCTTACGGGTGTATTTACTGCAGTTACCCTGTAATAGAAGGGACCTGCGTCCGTTTGCTCGATCCCTCCATGGTGGTGGAAAACATAAAAGAGTTGTATTACAGTAAAGGTATCACCTATCTTTTCTTTACCGATTCCATTTTCAATATACACAGGGATTACAACCGTGAGTTGGCCGCGCGCCTGATTGAAAGTAAGGTAAAAGTGAATTGGGGTGCCTATTTCTCACCGCATCACCTGACATACGAAGACCTGGAATTATACCAGAAGGCAGGTCTCACGCATATTGAATGGGGCACCGATTCCTTTTCGGACAGTGTACTCGAAAAATACAACAAATGCTTCCGCTTTTCCGATATAAGGGAACATAGCCTGAACGCTTCCAAACTGGGCATCTTCTATGCCCATTTCATGATACTCGGAGGTTACGGGGAGACGGAAATCACTCTGGACCAAACGTTTGAACGTTCACGGGAATTGGGTCTGACCGTTTATTTTCCTTATATCGGAATGCGCATTTATCCACGCACCCGGTTATTCGACATCGCACTGAGCGAAGGGCTCATATCCGGTAGCAGCGATTTGTTGAATCCCGTGTATTATGTATCGAAAGATATAAATCTTGATACCATACAGGCCAGGGCTCTTGCCACCGGTCAGAAATGGATCTTTCCCGGATATGAGTCGCCGGAAATGATGGAAAGGTTCAGGGCAAAAAAAAGGCGCGGTCCGCTATGGGAGTATCTCAGATATTGAGATTTTTAGTATATTTAAGGTTAATATGCAGTCAAAAGGACATATAAAGGCATCAAAAGATATAACTATCCGTTTTAGCGAGGTAGATTCCATGAACATTGTATGGCATGGATCCTATGTGCTTTACTTTGAAGATGCCCGTGAGCATTTTGGGAAGCAGTACGGACTGGATTACCTGACTTTTTTTTCCAACGGCTATTATGCACCGCTGGTGGATATGCAGTTTTCGTTCAAACATACATTGAATTACGGAGATCAGGCCCGGATTGACATTATCTATGTACCCTGTCAGTCGGCCAAGATTCTTTTCGAATATGAAATATGGCTGCTGAAAAACAATGAATACATACTTGCAGCCACAGGGTCCACTACACAGGTTTTCCTGGACAAAGAATACAGACTGGTGCTGTATTCTCCTGATTTTTATACAGACTGGAAAAATAAGAACGGGGTGCTATGATCAGATTGTTGGGTGATTGCATTGTATCGCCGCTGGGATACTCATCCCGGGAAAATTTCCATGCCATAAAGAGCGGACAAAGCAGCATTCGCGAAGAAGACGGTGCCGTTTCCCGCCTCGACAGATCCTTGCTGAGCCGCAATTTTAAATCTACAGGTGCCCTGCCCGGAGACTATACGCCACTGGAACAGGCAATGATCCATGCGGCATTTAATGCAATAAAACAATCGGGAATAGATGCTTCTTCCCCAAGAACCATATTTATCATTTCCACTACAAAGGGAAACGTTGAACTGTTGGGAGAGCCCGGACATCAGTACGGTCCTGAGCGCATTTACCTGTGGCATACGGCCCGCCTTGTATCTGGTTTCTTTAATAACCCCAACAAACCCTTTGTTATTTCAAATGCCTGCATATCAGGTTCCTGCGCACAGATTACTGCCAGAAGACTTCTGGAAAGCAGCCTGTACGATTATGCCGTTGTGGTGGGAGGAGACATGTTGTCTGAGTTCATCGTTTCGGGTTTCCGGTCATTTCAATCGCTGTCCCCCGTCAGGTGCCGTCCATTCGATGCCGACCGCAAGGGACTGAACCTGGGCGAGGCGGGCGCTGCCATGGTGTATGGCAGGGAAAGCCATCCTGTACCGGGTTTGTACCTTTCCGCAGGAGCCATCCGGAACGATGCCAATCATATTTCGGGACCCTCCCGGACCGGAGAAGGCCTCTACCTGGCACTTGAAGAAGTACTGGAGCACACAGACAGGAACTCGCTGGCCTTTATCAATGCCCATGGAACAGCCACTCTGTACAACGACCAGATGGAGGCTGTCGCTCTCAGTCGTTCGGGCCTTTCTGCCGTTCCTGTAAACAGCCTTAAGGCTTACCTGGGACATACCCTGGGTGCGGCGGGAGTGGCCGAAAGCATTATTTCGCTAATGGCCCTGGATGAAGGAATTGTATTGCCTTCGCTCGGATATGAGACCAATGGTGTAACAGAGACAATTAATGTGATAAAACAGTGCATGCCTGCGAACGGAAACCGCTTTTTGAAGATGCTTTCCGGTTTTGGAGGCTGTAATGCAGTACTATTGTTTGAAAAGACAGTATGAAAAAAATTACCTCATATTACCGTCTTAAAGACAACGGGCTCAACGATCTCTACCGCTCTCTGGAGATTGGTTATCCCAAGTTCTTCAAGATGGACCGGCTGTGCAAGGCCGGATTCCTGGCTTCCGAAATGGTGTTTCGCGCCCTGGGTGAAAACCCGGAGACACCAAAACAAGATACTGCCATTGTATTCATGAACAACAGCTCGTCACTGGACAACGATATGGATTACCAGGCCACCATTCTGCCCGGCAATTATTTCCCCAGTCCTGCCCTGTTTGTTTATACGCTTGCCAATATTGTTACTGGCGAAGTGGCCATACGGAATAAGATTTACGGTGAAACCTCGTTTTACATTTCTCCGGAATTCTCTGCCCGGGAACTCATTGTAACGGTGGAAGGTGCATTTGGCGGGAAAGGAGTACGGAGGGTGCTGTGCGGATGGACTGAATATTTTAAGGACGCCTGTGATGTGCTGGTAATGATGGTAGAGAAAGAGGCTGCAGAAGGTTTGGATTTTACTGAAAAAAATATTAACCAGATTTATTAATGATTGTATTATGGAAGAGTTAGTTTTAGAATTGAAAAAGCAGATTATCGAAGCGTTGAACCTGGAAGAAATCACCCCGGATGACATTGACACAAACGCTCCCCTTTTTGTGGAAGGACTGGGACTCGATTCCATAGATGCTCTGGAATTGATTGTGCTAATGGAAAAGAATTACGGCATCAAGCTGACCGATCCGGGCAAAAGTAAAGAGATATTCAAATCGGTGGCCACTATGGCCGAATATATTCAGGCTAACCGGACCAAATAATACCTGATATGCAGCAAGTAGTTGTTACCGGATGCGGTATTGTTTCTGCTTTGGGGAAAGGACTTCCGGCCACACTGGAAGCCCTTTTGACGCATAAATCGGGTATAGGACCTTTGCGTTATCTTGCCACTGCTCATTCCCACCTGCCCTGTGCCGAGGTGCCGTTCAGCAATGCCCAAATGCGCTCCATGCTGGGTATCCCCGAAGGCACCGTAACCATCCGGACAGCCCTGATGGGAATCATGGCACTGGGCGAAGCCCTGGAATCGGCCGGCTGGAATACCTGCAGGCCCGAACGACCCGTATTCATATCGGGCACCACGGTTGGAGGCATGGACAAAAGCGAAAGGTTTTACAATGACTTCCTGACAAATGATACGCGTAACGACTACATAAGGGCACATGATTGCGGTACCTGTACCCAGATGATCGCAGATTATTACGGCGGGTTTGATATGCTTTCGACTCTTTCCACAGCCTGCTCCTCTGCGGCCAATGCAATCCTTACCGGGGCTGACATGATTCGCACCGGACGTACCTCCGTTGCTGTGGTCGGAGGAAGCGAATGTCTTACCCGTTTTCATCTGAACGGATTCAATACGCTTATGATCCTCGACAAGGAACCATGCCGTCCTTTTGACAATACCCGTGCGGGTCTGAACCTGGGAGAAGGCGCTGCATACCTGGTGCTGGAATCGACAGAATCGGCACAAAAAAGAGGCGTCAAGCCCCTTTGTATATTGGCCGGTTGCGGGAACTCCTGTGACGCCTATCATCAGACTGCCTCGTCTCCTGCGGGAGAAGGTGCATTCCTTTCCATGACGAAAGCACTTGCCGAAGCGGGCCTCATTCCGTCGGATATCGACTATATTAATGCACACGGAACCGGAACCCCCAACAATGACGATAGCGAAGGAACTGCCATTATGAGGGTATTCGGAGAAAACAGCGTGCCACCCGTTTCTTCCACTAAATCATTTACCGGACATACAACCAGTGCCTCGGGAAGCATAGAGGCTGTCATATCCATACTGGCCCTGCTGCACAATTTCACCCCGGTAAACCTGAACTTCAAAGAAAAAATGCCCAATCTGAGCTTTACACCCGTTACGGGTAATGAACCGTTACGTCCTTTGAAGCACGTACTTACCAATTCCTTTGGATTTGGAGGCAATGACACTTCCTGTATTTTCACAAAAATCTAACCCTATGAGCGCATATATTCAATCTGCAGCACAGATATCCATACAAAAGCCGCTTTCCGACGAATGGCTCACAGATCCTGTTGTGTATGATGTACCATTTCAGCGTGCCGTGGAAGCAGATTACAAACCGTTCATAGATCCGGTACCGGCCAGAAGAATGGGAAAAATCCTTAAAAGAGCCATTGCCACGGCGGCCACGGTAGCCCGTGAAAGCGGCATATCCACCCCCGATGCCATAATCTGCGGAACCGGACTGGGATGCATAGAGAACACAGAAAAATTTTTGTCTGCCATGGTGAACGAGGGGGAATCGTTCCTTCAACCCACTCATTTCATTAATTCCACACATAATACAATCAGCTCGCATATAGCCGTTTATCTCAAATGCAACGGTTATAACAGTACCTACGTGCATCTGGGTGTTTCTTTCGAATGTGCCCTTCTGGATGCCTTCATGCAATTCCAGCTTGGCCGTATTCGTTCTGCACTGGTTGGCGGACACGACGAAATGACTGCTGACTATTTCAATATGCTGAACCGTATTGGATTCTGGGGTGGAAAGATTGCTTCTGAATGTGCCGTGAGCTTTATGTTATCAGACACTGCCACATCGGCATCCATGGCTCAAATCAGGGAAGTTGTCCTGCTCCACAATCCGGGAAAAGAACGCCTGGAAGAGGCTATAAATGCAACGTGTGAAAAACTCGGCATTCCCCGTAAGGAATGGGTAACGCCTCCTTCAGTTAAGCCCGTTTTCGGTGAATCATTTACAGAAACGGCCTACGAGCTGTATGCAGCCGCAGTACGAATGAAAAAAGGCATGAGCCCGGACAACGTACTTTTAATTAATAAGCATCAAGACAGGGAGACCTCGTTAATATTTATATCAAAATGCTGAGATTCATTCTTTTATCATTATTACAATGTATTTTGCTGGCATCGGGACAGGTCAGCCTGAAACTTGCCATGGAAAGAATGGAGGCATTCAGTTTTAAATGGATATATTTCAAACATTTACTTACAAACTGGTATTTCGCGCTAACGGGAGTTTCCTTTATACTGGCAACCATATTGTGGATGTACATTCTCAAACATTTTCCCTTTTCCATTGCCTACCCCATAACCAGTTTGTCCTATGTTTTTGGTATGGTCGCTGCTTATCTGATTTTTCATGAAACCATCCCGCTATCCCGCTGGATTGGAGTTCTTTTTATTATTGTCGGTGTATTCTTCTTAGTTAAACAATAGCATCATGAAAAAGGTATTTGTCTTTTACATGCTTGTTTTCCTGTTTCCCTGGCTGCCCCTGACGGGCGGTCATCCTCAGGATATTCCCGGGGACATGCAGCAGAAGATCAGTAGTATAATGACTCTTTCCTGTGATTTTGAACAGGAAAGGGAAGTCTCGGTCCTTACCGGGAAGGCCATCAGTAAAGGAAAGATTTTCTATCAGAAAAGTGATAAACTGCACTGGCAATACCTTAGTCCGGAGCGTTCGGGTTTTGTGGTGAACGGAGATGCCATAATGATTACCGGAGCTGACGGCCAACCAGTTCCCGACCAGGGCAGCAGCCGTATTTTCAGGCAAATAAGCAGGATTATCCTTATGGGGCTCGACGGAACAGGACTGTCGGACAGCAAGGCTTTCTCTGTAACCAGTACTCCGGGTGCTGGCAATATTGTAGTACATCTGAGCCCTACGGGACGTGATCTTAAAAAATTCTTCACCGGTATTGACCTGCATTTTACCCTTCCTGATTATATTGTGGAGAAAGTGGTAATAAGCGAAGTCTCGGGAGACAGGACCACTATCAGAATGAAGAATACTGTGATAAACAAACCCATTGACCCATTGGTATTTGTAATTAAATGACATGTATTGTGTGATTATCCCCACATATAACAACGCGTTAACACTTTCAGGCGTCATCCTGGAAGTGCTGAATTATTGTGAGCATGTGGTAGTGGTCAACGATGGCTCCTCCGATTCCACACACGAAGTATTGCAATCATTCGGAGACCGGATACACGCCATTGAATATTTTCCAAACCGGGGAAAAGGATATGCGCTGCGAAAGGGATTCCGGCATGCTATGGAAAAAGGGTTCAGTCATGCAGTCACCATAGATTCCGACGGGCAGCATTATGCCTCGGATATTCCACTGCTTCTGGAAGCCTCGGCCGGAAATCCACGGGCTCTGATCATAGGCAACAGGCAGTTCAATCTGCCCAACATGCCCGCAAAAAACTCCTTTGCCAACAAATTTTCCAATTTCTGGTTCACAGTACAGACGGGACATCGTCTGAACGACACCCAGACCGGATACCGCCTCTACCCTCTTCATCTGATGAAACAAATGTATTTCCTTACTTCACGCTACGAAACGGAACTGGAAATACTTGTAAGGCTCGCATGGAAAAGAGTTCCCATTATTGCCGTACCGGTTAATGTTTATTACGCTCCGGAAGGAGAAAGAGTGACCCATTTCAGAAAGGGCAAAGACTTTTGCAGGATTTCCCTGCTGAATACGGTTTTGTGTTTTGCTGCTGTTTTATATGGATATCCTTCAATGCTTCTGAGAAAATGGTAGCTTTTTTCACACATATTTATGATTACTTTAAGGGTCACAGACGCAGACTTCTGATGCTGTTCCTTGTTGTGTGTGTCCTTTGCATCGGGGGTCTTTTCTTTCTTGATTTCAAAGAGGATATCTCGGCCTTTCTTCCTTCGGACAAAAAAAATGAAAGGATTCATTACGCCTACAGCCACATTGGCGCTGCCAACAAGATAGTCATAAATGTTTCCATGGGAGATTCCACCCTGCCGGTAGACAGATCGCTTATCATGGATGCAGTCGATCACCTGTGCGGACTCCTGGAAAAGGATCCGGCCCGGGAACACATCAAAGGCGTGACTGCTACCGTTGATCCTTCAGAGATCATGGATATCAGCCGTTTTGTTACCTCCAACATGGTCTATTTCCTGGACAGTACAGATTACGCCAGAATAGATTCGCTCATTACCCCCGATGGAATGCGCAAACAACTGTCGCTGGTGAAAAAAATGTTGCTTTCTCCGGCAGGTATGGTGTTGCAGGGAACATTCACTTCTGATCCGCTGATGATTTCGGTTGAGCTTCTCTCCGGACTTCAGGGTTTTAAACTGAACGATCAATTTGAACTGTACGATAATTATATCTTTTCCAAAGATGGAAAAGAGGCGGTTGTCACCGTAGAGTCTGCTTACCAGACGAGTGAAACCGATGGTAACGGAAAGCTCATTGAGGCTCTGGACAACGCCGTGACCGAAACGGTATGTTCATTCGAAGGCAAGGTGTCCATCGTACCATTCGGGGCTTCCTATATTGCCCGTACCAATGCCTCACAAATAAAGAAAGACAGCATGATCTCGGTGTCCATAGCTCTGGTGGTCATTTTGTTGCTTCTTTTCCTGTATTTCAGAAATCTGCGGGACATCCTGCTTATTGGAGCATCGGTCGGTTTTGGTGCGCTCGTGGCTTTCTCCTTGTCCGGCGTTCTTACCGACTCGTTCTCGCTTATTGCCGTTGGTGCCGGCTCAATCATCATGGGCATAGCCGTGAATTATCCGCTTCATTTTCTTTCACATGTAAGGGACGGATACGCGGTCCGGGGCACACTGACCGACATTGTTTCGCCGCTTACAACCGGCAATATCACTACCGTAGGAGCTTTCCTGAGTCTTTTATTCATCAGCTCCCCCGCCATGAGGAATTTCGGATTGTTTGCCTCGCTTTTGCTCCTGGGCACCATACTTTTTGTTCTTGTTGTCCTGCCGCATATCACACGGGTAAGGACCGCCTCACCGGGACTCAGATTCGGCCTTCTAAGCCATTCTTCACCGGACAGGAACCGTTATGTTGTTATGGCAGTGCTGCTGATCACCGTCGTTTTATGGTTCTTCAGCCCCGGAGCCGAATTCGATTCGAACCTGCAGTCCATAAACTATATGACCCCCGATCAGCGTACCCGCATGGGAAAAATGCTGGATCAGACCCAGGGTTCACAACATATCATGTATTACGTCTCGGAAGGGCCTACCCTCGATGAAGCTTTAAGGAATTACGAAGAATCGCTGCCCGTTACCGATACGTTCAGACGTTCAGGCATCGGACCTTTCATTCCCTCGTCATACAAACAAAAAGAAAGGATCGCACAATGGAATGCGTTTTGGGAAACGAGACGGGAACCGCTCCTCAGGGAACTGGACATTGCTTCTGCCGGGCTGGGATTCAAACCCGGTGCCTTTGATTCCTTTGCAGACATAATCAAAACCGATTATCAGGTTTGTACCCCCGATCATTTTGAACCGCTTATCCGCAACATGGCGGGTAACTACTTATCTGTCAACGAAGACAAGAGTCTTGTTTTTAGCGTTTTGCACATCAACCCCACTGAGGCACGCACCCTGGAAGAGCAGCTGAACGCACAGGAGGGGAACAACTTTGCATTTGATTCCGGTTCCATAACAAGGATCATGGTAGGTGCCCTTTCTGCCGATTTCGACTACGTACTCTATATCTGCGGTTTTATCGTTTTCCTTTTCCTTACCTTGTCCTTCGGCAGGATAGAACTCAGTATCATCTCCTTCCTTCCCCTTGCCATAAGCTGGATATGGATACTGGGAATCATGGGCTTCTTAGGCCTGCGATTCAACATTGTCAATATCATCCTGGCAACCTTTATCTTTGGCATGGGCGACGACTACACCATTTTTATGACCGAAGGCATGATGTACGAGTATGCCTACAGGAAAAAGATGCTGGGTACATATAAGAATACCGTTGCCCTTTCTGCCCTCATCATGCTTACCGGCATAGGATCGCTCATTGTGGCCCGTCACCCGGCCATGCGTTCACTGGCAGAAGTTACCATAATCGGCATGCTGTCGGTTGTTGTGACTACATACATCGTTCCACCCTTCCTGTACCGGCTTGTCACTACCAAGAAAGGTAAATACCGCGAAGAGCCCCTTACGCTGAAAAATTTCATTTTCTCTGCTCACTCCTTCCTGTTTTTCATTTTTGGATCGATCTATCTGACACTCGCAGGATTTATCCTGCTCACCCTGGGGGGCCGTACAGATAAACACAAACTAATGTTCCACAAACGCCTTGCAGCCATGTCTGCCTTTGTACTGTTCCGTGTTCCGGGCGTTAAAACATATTTGATCAACAAATACGGAACTGACTTTGAAAAGCCATCGGTCATCATTTCGAATCACCAGTCTCACCTGGACCTGATGGCGCTTATCATGCTGCATCCGAAAATCATCATTCTCACCAACAGACGTATCTGGCGCTCTCCGTTTTACGGGATGATCATTCGTTATGCCGATTTTCTTCCGGTGGGAGATAATCTGGATCTCGGGATGACACGCATCCGCTCCATGGTAGAGAAAGGCTATTCTGTAGCCGTTTTTCCCGAAGGTACCCGTTCCAGGGATTGTTCCATCCTCCGCTTTCATAAAGGGGCATTTCACCTGGCGCAGGAACTGGGACTTGATATCACTCCTGTTTTACTGCACGGTTTCGGGCACGTACTTCCCAAGGAAGACCTGCTTCTGCGCAAGGGCCGGATGACCGTAGAAATCCTTCCTGTAATCAAACGCGAAGACATGCTTTTCAGCAATACACTGGCTGAGCAGAGCCGAATGGCAAGAAAAATGTATATTGCAGAATATGCCAGGATGGCCGCTGAAATTGAAGATGTTGACTATTTTGCACATAAAGTGATCCATAATTACATTTATAAAGGAAGATCCGTTGAACGCTCGGCCCGCAGGGTCATGCTCGATAATCGGAATTTCAGGGAAATGACAGAAAGTCTTCCGCTGACCGGCGAGGTGACCATAGAAGACCGGCACCAGGGAGAGTTTGCTCTTACGGCAGCGCTGGTCAGGAAAAACCTGAAAATCAATGCCTGGATTGCCGATCCTTTAATCAGGGAACTGGCTTCACATTGCGTATCGGTTCCTGATAATCTTTGTTTCACCCATAAAATGAAGGACGATGAATGATTATGATGTAGCGATCATAGGCAGCGGACTGGGTGGACTGACCTGCGGAGCCATTCTGGCGAAGAATGGTTATAAAGTAATCATTCTGGAAAAAAACAAGGTTCCGGGAGGTTGCCTTCAGACTTTTGAGAGAAAGGGAGTGAAGTTCGAGACCGGTATGCATTATATTGGAAGCATGCGTGAGGGGGAAGTTCTGAACAGGTACTTCAAATACCTGTCTCTGAACGAAAGTGTCCAGTTGAATGAACTGGACCGTAACGGATACGATGTGATTTCATTCGGTGGCAAGCGCTACCCTTTTGCCAACGGCAACGAACCATTCATTGAAAACATGTCCCGTTTCTTCCCCAGGGAAAGCGCCTCAATCCGCAAGTATATACGCGACATGGGAGAAATTGCATCACGTTCTCCGCTATACTCCCTTAATCACTTTGAAGATCCTTATTATACCAACGAAAACGCGCTGAGCACCGGCCTGGATGATTACCTCACGGAGCTGACTGACAACCAGGTTCTCAGAAACGTTTTGACCGGCATTATGCCTTTGTACGGTGGCCGTAAAGACATCACACCGCTTTATTACCACGCTATCATAGCCGATTTTTATAACCGGAGCGCTTTCAGGATTGTGGGAGGAAGCGACCGGATTGCCGTTTCATTATGCGATTCCATTCGTAATGCCGGCGGAGAGATCATCACCGATGCCCGGGTGGAAAAGATCATTTGCGACCTTAACCGGGCAAGCCGGATTACTTTGCATTCGGGAGAAACCCTGTCGGCATTGCATTTTATCTCTACCATACATCCCGCCCGTCTTATGGATATGCTGGATACACCGCTTATTCGCAAGAGTTACCGGAAACGTATACTAAGTATTCCGCAGACCGATTCCAACTTCACTGTTTATATAAAATTCAGTGAACTTACCGTTCCATACATGAATTATAATTTTTTCCATTATCCCGGTCAATCGGTTTGGGATAGTCCCTACTTCTTTTATATGCACCTGTGCAGGGAAAAAGACCAGCAGATGGCTCACGGTGCCATTTTATATGAGAACATGCGTTGGGAAGAAGTGGAAAAATGGAAAGATCTGCCCTGCGGTAACCGTGGGCAGGAATACGAAGATTTCAAGACTTTCCGGGCAGAGAAACTGCTGTCTGCTCTTGAAAAACAATTTCCGGGAACGTTATGCAATATTGAGAATTACTGGACTTCCACTCCCCTGACCTATAACCATTATACCGGAACGCCGCAGGGATCCATGTTTGGTATAATGCGAGACAAGAACGACATGAGAAGCAACTCGATTATACAGCGTACTAAAGTTCCCAATCTGTACCTGGCCGGACAAAATATCAACGCTCATGGCATTATGGGCGTAATTATAGGAGCTGTACTGACATGCGCGGAAATTACAGGTATCGATCCCCTTTTGAAACAAATACAAAACACCTAATATTATGAGAGAGACTATTAAGATGAAGTTGATTTATCCCCGCTGGGAAAAACTGAGAGGTCAGACTACATTCAATCTGCCTCCCCACGGGCCTGTGGTTTTTGCAGCCTCTTTACCGGAACATGTGGATGTATCGTTTACAGATGAAAATGTCGAAGCCCTGGATTTTGAAGAAGAATGTGACCTGGTAGCCATTTCCATGATGTTGTCCACTCAGGTGAAGCGAGGCTGGGCCATCGCTTCGGAATTTCGCAAACGGGGTAAAAAAGTGATTTTTGGCGGCATTGCCACCATGCTTCACGCAGAAGATACAATCAATTATGCCGATTCCGTCTTTCTTGGCGAGTCCGAAGGCCGAATGGAAGAAGTACTGAAGGATTGGGAAAAAGGCGAGCTCAAGAAAGTCTATAATTATATGGGAAAGCTGCCCCCTATTGAACTGGTGGGCCCTGCCCGGAGGGATCTGTACAAAAGGGAACTCTACAATCATAAAGGCGTGCAAATGGTAGACCTTTTCCATGCCTCCAGAGGTTGCCGGTTCAGTTGTTATCCCTGTGCCGTATCGTACCTGGGAGGAAGAATATTCAGGCCGAGGCCCATGGACAAGGTAGTGGAAGAATTAGCCTCCATTGAGAACAATCGTCTTTTTATTGTAGACAACTCCCTGGCGCAGAACAAGGAATGGGAGATGCAACTTTTCAGGGAAATGATTCCCCTGAAGAAGAAATGGATAAGCCACACCATTGAAGATGATCCCAAAATTCTGGATCTTGCGGCCCAATCGGGCGCCTGGTATGTCTACCAGGCGGTTTACGACACCTCTGATTACATCAGGGAACGTATTAAACGTTACCACAGCTACGGCATTGGTGTGGAAGGAACTATTCTCCTGGGCCTTGATAATCAGACCGAAGATGACATTAAGCGTCTCATTGATTTTCTGTTGGACATTGACCTGGACCTTGCCGAATTCACCGTTCTGAGTCCTTTCCCGCATACAAAAGCATACGACGACCTGATGCGTCAGGGAAGGATTTTCGATCACGACTGGGACCATTATAATGCCGGACAGGTGGTATATCAACCGGCTCACATGACTCCTGAAAAACTGCAGGAACTTTACGATTACGCCTGGAATACATTCTATAAGGATGAATCCCAGGAAGAAAAAATGACCCGGCTTTTCATTAAAGTCATGATGCGGGAAATGGAAGACGGTACATGGGTCCCAAGGGATCGTAAACTTATAAACAAATCCTTTGGAAAGGATGTAGTTAGAAATATAGGAAGATAAACTATGAGAGTGCCCGAAAAGTATTACGACGAAAAATTTGATTTCAGGGGTCAATGGGACATGCCTTCCACTTGCGGATTGAAGATTGTGCGAAGAGCCGATAAAGATATTGTTGTGGTTACCGAATTATACCAGGATAACCCCGGAACCTCGGTCACCTATGCCGGGAGTTCACTGCTGTTGCAGATCTGCGACGCCAAGGGACTGGACCTGAACCGTGTCATATACGTGGAATGCAATCCCGATACCAGGTCCAAGTTATCATTTTATAATGAAGAATATTTTTTTGTACAATTTAAGGAGAAGGACGGCAAACTAACAGATCCTTCCTATAAAAAAATGACAGATAAGGAAATATGCGATCTTATTTACTTGTAGCTTTTCTCTTCTTTCAACTAATCTCTTATGCCCAGGAAGTCATTACTCCCTGGAAAGGCATTAAGGATACCCGGGTAAGAATGTGGGTGTATAAACCAGATGAAGGCAAGTCAAACGGTATGGGGGTTATCATATGCCCGGGCGGTAGCTATCATCATCTGGGTATCAGGCACGAAGGTCACCAGGTTGCACGCAGGATGATTCAGGAAGGATATACCGCATTTGTACTTCGTTACAGTACAGGGTCTTATGGATATAAATACCCGTCCATGATGCAGGATATTCAAAGGGCCATGCAATACGCGAACGAAAACGCACTACAATTAGGTATTGAGCAGGGCGCTACAGGAGTCATGGGCTTTTCTGCCGGAGGACATCTGGCGGGATGGATGGGAACTTATTTTGATACAAACCTGATGGAAGAGTACGGTATTCAGCCCGCTGTACCGCTCAAACCTGCCTTTGTAGCCATGATCTATCCCGTGGTGTCCATGCATGACGAAATAGCACACATACGTTCGAGAAACAACCTTATGGGTAAAAAATATCCCGATTCTCTGGCACTCCGACTCTCACTGGAAGACAATGTTCGTAAAGATATGCCACCCGTTTTCCTGCTTGCCTGTGAAGACGACCCCGTGGTGAACTGCGAGAACAGTATACGGTACAACAAGGCACTGGATGAGTGCGGTGTTCCCCATCTCTTTGCTCTTTATGAGGAAGGAGGACACGGCTTTGGATACAGCGGCAATAAAACGGAATTTGCCACAACCTGGATAGACATTTTTTTTAGCTGGATGGATACTCAATTTAGCTCAAAAAAAAGTATCTTTGAAGATGGAAATTGAATACCGTTCACTCAAAGAAATAAAAAAATATCAGGAAGAACGGCTTGCCGGTGTACTTGAATATCTCTCGGCCCGTTCACCTTTCTACCAGAGCATGTTCCGCTCCCGGAACTTAGATATCCGAAAGATAAAAACCCTTGAAGATCTGCGAACGGTTCCATTCACCTCCAAAGAAGACCTGCAGGCACACAATGCCGGTTTTTTATGTGTTTCAAGGGATAAAATCATTGACTATATAACTACTTCGGGTACCCTGAGCGATCCTGTGACTTTTGCCCTTACCGACAAAGATCTGGACCGTCTTGCCTATAACGAGAAAATATCTTTTGAATGTGCCGGGGCCGGGCCGGGAGATGTATTTCAGCTGATGACAACCATAGACAAGCGTTTTATGGCCGGTCTGGCTTATTTTCTGGGGATAAGGAGCCTGGGAGCCGGAATCATCCGTGTTGGCAACGGGATACCAGAGTTACAGTGGGATACCATAAACAGGATTAAACCCGATGCTATTGTATGTGTTCCTTCTTTCATTCTGAAAATAATTAAATATGCAGAAGAAAACGGTATTGACTACCGCTCATCGAGTGTCAGGAAAGCAATCTGTATTGGGGAAAACCTCAGGGAACAGGATTTCTCGCTGAATCTGCTGGGCAGACAGATTGTAGAAAAATGGAACATAGAACTGTATTCTACCTACGCATCTACTGAAATGAACACTTCATTCTGCGAATGCAAATACGGTTGCGGCGGACACCATCACCCCGAACTCATTATTTGCGAGCTGATTGATGATCAGGGAAATGTGGTTCCTGAGGGAGAAGCCGGAGAACTGGTTGTAACGACCCTTGGAGTGGAAGGAATGCCGCTTCTGCGTTTCCGCACCGGAGACCTGGCCCGTTTTCATTACGAACCGTGTGCCTGCGGCAGGAAGTCGGCCAGAATAAGCCCGCTCATCGGCCGAAGAAACCATATGATAAAATACAAAGGCACAACGCTTTATCCTCCTTCACTATACGATGTCCTGGATAACGTTCCCTACATTGAGTGTTATCATATTGAACTATCTGACAACGATTGCGGGACCGATGACGTCCTTATTAAGATTTCACTTAACAATTCGGCTGAACCCGAAGAAGATATTTGCAAGGCGCTCAAAGACAAATTCAGGGCAAAAGTCCGGGTAGCTCCCGAAATTGAAATAGTTCCCTTCGAAGAACTAAAAAGGATCGTTTTCCGCGATACAATGCGTAAACCTGTTAAACTTACTGATAAAAGAAATCATGGCAGATAACAGCTTTGACGATATACGTCCCTATAACGATTCTGAAATACCGGCAGCAATGCAGCGTATTGCAGAATACCCCATGCTGACTGCCGTATCTGAATGGCTTTTCCCGGGAAGACCGGTTTCTGCTTTACGCGAAGGAATCCGGTCCATAAAAAGTACCGCGCAGCTTCATTCACAGGTAATGTACCCTATTATCCAGCAAATCATCAAACGCTCCATGACACAGTTCACATCCAGTGGGACGGAGAATCTTCTGAAAGATACAGGAATGCTTTTTGTGTCAAACCACAGGGACATTGTGCTGGATTCCTTTCTGCAACAATTGGTTATATATGATAACCGGTTTCCGGTGGCAGAGATTTCTTTTGGAAGTAATCTCATGAAAAACCAGTTTTTTGTAGATCTTGGTAAATCAAACAAGATGTACCGTGTGGAAAGAAAGGCCGAAGACATGCGCAAATTCCTTAAAGACTCCATACATCTTTCTGAATACATACGGCACCGGCTGACAGAAGGTGTATCCATATGGATAGCACAACGTAACGGACGTACAAAAGACGGCAACGATTTAACCGATAAAGGCCTGTTGAAAATGTTCAGCATGAGCGGGCCCAAAGACCCCGTTTCTTCCTTTAAAGCCCTGCATATTGTGCCGGTGGCCATATCTTATGAAATGGAGCCGTGCGACCTTTTTAAAGCCAGAGAAGTCTATCTGAGCCGTAACGGAGAAAAATACAACAAAGCGCCCGGAGAAGATGAACACAGCATCATCACCGGTATAATGCAACCCAAAGGACATGTTCATATTCACATGTGCAAGGCTGTTTCCGAAGAGGATCTGGCTCCTTTCGCCAACATGAACAGCACTGATTTCCTGATAGCCCTCGCCAATCTTGTAGACCAGCGCATATACTCGGGATACAGACTCTACGGAACCAATTTTGCCGCTCACGACAAATTACATGGCACAGATCGTTATGCTGCCAGGTATTCATCAGAAGACGTACATTTCCTTGAAGAGCGCCTGCAGCAACTCTATCGTTTGATGGACGTGGAAGACGAAACACTGACTTCCATTTTCCTGGGAATTTACGCAAACCCTGTTGACAATTGCTATCATTAACCATGAGGATAACCTTCAGATTAAGCCTTTCCCTATTGTTATTGATTACAGTCACCAGTGCCTGCGCGCAATCGGGCCACTCGTCTCCGGCTCATAGCAGTGCCATTAGAAATATAATTACATTCTTTTCTGCCCCGGTCAATTATTCCAGGGAACCGGTCTACCTGGACCGGCAAACCTTTGAGGACCGGATCCTGGGACATATCTGGGAATCGCAACGTGAGGCGGGTCGCAGCCGTTTTGAAAAAACAACGGACAGTACCTACCTGGCAAGGATTGTATGGGTTCCCGATTCCCATTTTACTGACGGGAAACCTCCTGTTGATTTCCGCAACCCCGACAAATCAAAGCGAAATAACCCAATTTTCGGCTTAATTTATTCGAGCGATATCAAATACAAAGACGGGAAATGGATTGCCCCCTACCTGTACCATCCCAATTTCGGCATCACGGCAGGAAAAGGTGTCATTTTCTTTAATAAAGACGGCGATTTGATTGTTCGTGGAACAAAATGGGGCTTTTCAGCAACAGAATGTTACAAAATCGTGGGTTTTACGCCTGACATTTGAGATATCCTATATTTGTGTATCAAATAATGTACCCATGATCTGGAACGAATCTATCGAATGCATGGATGGTGATGCACTGCGTAAAATCCAAACTATCCGGCTCAAAAAAATGGTAGAATATGTGTACCACAACACTCCTTTCTACCGTAAAAAAATGCAGGAACTAGGTCTTACCCCTCAGGATATTGAGACACTGGAAGACATCCATAAACTGCCTTTTACCACCAAAACAGATTTGCGTGACAATTATCCCTTTGGGTTATTTGCTGTACCCATGAGCCAGATCACGCGCATTCACGGCTCATCGGGAACTACCGGAAAACCAACCGTTGTAGGTTATACGCGTAAAGATATAAATATGTGGACTGAATGCCTGTCCCGGTGTTTTACAGCATACGGTGCCACAAAAGAGGATATTTTCCAGATCGCTTACGGATACGGATTATTCACAGGCGGACTCGGGGCCCATTACGGAGCGGAAAACATCGGGGCCTCTGTCATTCCCCTTTCAAGCGGAAATACAGAAAAACAGATTCACCTGATGCACGATTTCGGTACGACGGTACTTTGCTGTACTCCCTCCTACGCCCTGTTTATGGCCGATGCCATAAAAGACATGGGAATTGACAGGGACAGCCTCAAACTGAGAGCCGGAGCTTTTGGAGCGGAACCCTGGACTGAAAACATGCGCCGGGAAATTGAAGAAAAGCTGGCCATAAAAGCTTATGACATTTACGGATTAAGCGAGATAAGCGGCCCCGGTGTGGGTTTTGAATGTGAATACCAGAACGGGACTCACCTGAACGAAGATCATTTCTACCCCGAGATCATAGATCCGGAAACCCTGGAACCGCTCGGCGAAGGACAGAAAGGGGAACTTGTGTTTACTCACCTTACAAAAGAAGGCATGCCCCTGCTCAGGTACCGCACCAAAGACCTCACCTCGCTTCACTATGGAAAATGCGAATGCGGGCGCACACTCGTAAAAATGGATCGTATCCTGGGACGAAGCGACGACATGCTCATCATAAGAGGTATTAATGTTTTCCCGACCCAGATTGAATCGGTCATTCTTGACCTGCCGGAATTTGAACCGCATTATCTCCTTACGGTAGACAGAATTAACAATACGGACCGGATGGAGCTTAAGGTGGAGGTTAAACCGGAGTTTTATTCCGATGAGATCAACAAAATGCTGGCCCTCAAAAAACGCATTAGCGATAAACTCCAGAATGTACTGGGACTTGGCGTTGAAATTAAACTGGCTGAACCCAGGAGTATAGAACGCAGTACCGGTAAGGCAAAACGAGTAATTGACAACCGGAAATTCAATTGATATGAAAATGGTAGCAAAACAACTTTCCATCTTCCTGGAAAACAGGCAGGGACGTCTTATGGAAGTCACCCGGGTACTGGCAGAAGAAAATATCAACTTCTCTGCCCTTTGCATTGCCGAGAACAATGAGTTCGGCATCCTGCGCGGTATCGTTTCTGATCCTCAAAAAGCTTATGAGGTGCTGAAGAAAAAAAACTTTGCAGCCAGTCTTACCGATGTTCTTGGAATCAGTTGTCCCAACAAACCGGGCATGCTTTCCCGGATACTCAAGAAACTGGCCGATTCAGGCATATTCATCGAATATATGTATTCTTTCGCCCTGAATCATGCCACCATAACAGTCATCCGGCCAAATGACCTGCAAAAATGCATTGAAGTACTGCAAAAAAACGAGGTCGAGCTGATTGACCCCGAATCGATGTACAATAATATCTGATTATTTCACGACAATCGCATTGGCCACCCTTCGTGCTCCCAGCGCATCGAACTGCTTGTTGTCCGAGGGGTGATTGACCGTTTGAACGGGTACGGTTACATTCTTTCTAACGCACAGGGTTGAGGATCCTCCCCCGTCCAGATTTACTGCATCATATGCCTTTATCCATTTTAATATCTGCTGCAGTTCCTCCAGGGACATACCTGCAGCCTGACCGGCCCTGCCGTCCACAACTACCATCAAAACCCTTCCGCCACGTCGGATTCCCAATGCTGTCCGGGGATGCCTTGTTGTATAGAACGAGGTAGTAAGTAATGGCATGTTGTCTCCTTTATATCTGAGCAAAGGACCGCTCGTAAGCACATCCTCGGCCTCAATTTTCCTTTCCCAGTCTTCTCCCTGTGTCTTTTCCATCTCCGAGTCAGGAATACGGTAAACAGACAGTTTTCCCCTGTTGGAAACCGCTATGGCAGCAGTCTGGTGAAACAATCGTTTGTTTTCCTTAATCTGGTTAGGGGCAAGCTCCCGGTTGTCAACCCGCAAATAATCCACAGAATTCCAGGGTGCGTCCCACGCAAAGAAAGATCCGTTGATTCCGGCCAGAGAACCTGAATAGGCCACAAAATCTTCTGTAAGGACCAGAACACTGTCTGCCACAATATCAAATCTAAAGGAATTACGGACTTCCAGTATGGAAACAAACTGGTTGGAGTGGAACAGAGAACTGTCCGTAAAAGCACATTGCCTGAGTTTTATGCCACCCCAGTGAATGATCCTGGTTTGCCAGGGACCGTTCACAAAAGCCAGGGAGTCCCTGTTTTGTGCCGGAGCGGCAAATACCGTCAAAAGAACGATAATAAAAGCCAATAATCTTTTATTCATATGAATAATTTTAATGGTTATATTTGTAAAAATAGAAAAAGATGAGACAGGTTGTAGACTTTTTATCTGAATTACACTCAAATAATAACAAGGCATGGTTTGATTCACATAAAGCGCAATACCTGTCGGCCAAAAAAGAATTTGAAGCCTTTACCGAGCAATTGATTGCCGGGATTGCCCGGTTCGATCCCGATATCGCCGGCCTCACATTAAAAGATTGTACTTACAGGATTTACCGGGATATCCGGTTCAGCAAAGATAAAACACCGTACAAGACCCATATGGGCGCCTATATTTGTCCCAAAGGGAAATGCTCGGGTTATGCAGGTTATTATTTTCATGTAGAAGCGCCGGGCTCGGAATATATAGGCGGCCACCTGCTGAGCAGCGGCCTGTATTGTCCGCAGCCCCATATTCTTAAAAGCGTCCGTGAAGACATAATGATCAACGGAACGGAATACGAATCGGCCATACGTCTGGCCAGCGGATTTACCCTCGGTACAGACGACATGCTAAAAAAAGTTCCGAATGGTTTTCCCAAGGATTCCCGTTATGCGGAATATTTCAAGCTGAAACATCATCTGATTTCCCGGCCCATGGACGACTCTTTTCTCATGAGCGGGCAATTGCTTAACAATACTTTACAGGAATTCAAAAAGACCTGTAAATTCATTAATATTTTAAACCGATCCGTTACGTATGCCATTATGCAATAAAATCAAAGCCGGGATCATAGGTTTCGGCCGTATGGGCGAGATGTACCTGAAACAGATGATGCAGGATGAAAGATGGGACATAGCCTATATTTGTGACATAGATCCCGAAGCTCTTGCCATTGCGGGACAACTGGCTCCGGATACCACCCGGCTCATCAACGACTATCAGATAATTTTTAAAGACCCCGATATCCTTGTAGTTGTACTGGCCACCCTGGCCGATTCCAGGAAAGAGCATCTGCTGATGGCCATTCAGTATGGAAAACATATTATTACCGAGAAGCCGGTTGCCTCTGCTATTGAAGACGAATGGGACCTGTTGCGCCGGCTTGAAAAATCACCTGTCATGGTGACGGTAAACCTGCCTTTGCGAAATGCATGGTACCATAATACTATAAAAGAGTTCATACATTCAGGCGAAATTGGAGATCTTGCGATTGTACGCGTTTGCCACATGACCCCGGGTCTGGCTCCCGGTGAAGGTCACTGGGCGGAAGGTCCCCTGTTCCACGATTGCGGAATGCATTACGTAGATATTGCCCGCTGGTATGCAGAGAGCGAATTCAAGACATGGCATGCCCAGGGAATAAGAATGTGGAACTACAAAGAACCCTGGTGGCTGCAATGCCATGGTACTTTTGAGAACGGAATCGTATTTGACATAACACAGGGCCACGTTTACGGTCAGCTTGCCAAAGACCTCACGCATAACGGATATACAGATATCATCGGCACAAAAGGCATTGCCAGAATGTCGCACGATTTTGTCACCGCTACCGTTGAATTGCACGGTGTGACACAAACCCGCCGGATTGAAGAACCGTTCGGAGACAAGAATCTGGATATTTTGTGCAGCCTGTTTGCCCGATCGGTGGAAAACGGAGTGATGGATCCCTCGTTGCCCAAAGTCAGGGATGCTGTCATAGCCTCGGAATATGCATGGAAATTCCTGGAGGATGCGGTAAAGAACGATCTTCCTTCCAGAGGGACTCTTAAAACATTACAGGCCATACGCGAAAGAAGGGATATTCAAAGAATCGGGTACGGACTGCTCAGAAAAAAGAGAAAACAATAAAACCAATACAATGAGACGAATCATTATTGTTGGAGCCACTTCGGGTCTTGGTAATGAGCTCGCCAAACTTTTTATTTCCCTGGGATGGAAAACCGGTATTGCGGGAAGACGTGCCTCCATACTGGAAGAGATGAAATCCGGGGCACCGGATCTGGTGGAATATCAGGTCATGGACATTACGCGGCCCGAGGCTCCGGAACAGTTGCTGGAGCTGATACAAAGGCTCGGCGGTATGGATATCTACTTTCACAGTGCGGGAACAGGAACAAGGAACCCGCAACTGATTCCGGAAATTGAAACGAATACTACGCAGCTGAACGCATTTGGCTTCGTGAACATGGTCACGTGTGCTTTCAATTACATGAAAGAACACGGCGGAGGTCAAATTGCAGCCATTACTTCTGTTGCCGGTACAAGGGGCATGGGACTCAATCCCTCTTACTCTTCCACCAAGAAATTTCAGATGACTTATCTGGATGCACTGGCCCAGCTGGCAAGAAATCAAAAGATTCCTTTGCGGATAACCGATATCCGTCCGGGCTTTGTGAAAACACCCCTGTTATCTCATGCGGATTATCCGCTGTTAATGGATCCCGTTAATGTGGCAGGTAAGATATTCAATGCCCTTATGAAGAAAAGAAGACGTATTATTATCGATTACCGGTTCGGAATCATCACGTTTTTCTGGAAACTCATTCCCCAGGCTATCTGGGAACGCATTGACATAGGGCACCGCTAAACTTTCCTCGTCTTTTCAAATTGTTCTGCCAGGCTATCTACAGCCGTTTTAAGAATGGATCTGGGACAGCCCACATTCAAACGCATGAATCCTTCCCCACCAGGTCCGAACATGGCGCCGTCATTCAATGCCAGGCCGGCTTCAATAAAGAAGCCCGGTATGTTCTCTATTCCGTATTCCTTCAAACCGCGGCAGTCCAGCCATACAAGAAAAGAGGCATCGGGTCTGGGAACCTTGATGGCAGGAATACGTCCCGCCATGGCGGTTTCAATAAATTCTATGTTCTTTTCCACATAGGCAAGCATCTCCCTGCGCCATTCATCTCCAAGGCGGAAAGCTGCTTCTGTAGCCACAGTAGCCATGAAAGTGGTATCGCCAAGTTCATTCGCATGAAGGAAATTATAGAACTTTTCACGAATGGCTTTATTGGGAATGACAGCAAACGAGCTGACGATGCCGGCCATATTGAATGTTTTGCTGGGCGCTCCAAAGGTGATGCTGATTTCTGCTGCCTTTGGTCCGGCCATTGCAAACGGATTGTGTACCTTTCCAAATAAAGCCATGTCGGCATGGATTTCATCGGATACGACCAGAACGCCGTATCTGGCACACAGGTCGGCCAGCTGGTTCAAAGTGTCTTTGCTCCATATGCAGCCTCCCGGATTGTGAGGATTCGAAAGCAGCAGCAAGGGACAATGCCGGGCCTTTAAAAGCGATTCCAGGTGAACGAAATCCATATGGTAACGTTCTCCGTCCCAAATGAGCGGATTGTTGAGCACTTTTCTGCCGTTATGTTCGGTTACCAGGCGGAATGGATGGTATACAGGCGGCTGAATGATGACCGGATCGCCCGGCTTTGTGAAGACGTTCACAGCCAATCCGATTCCCTTGACAATCCCCGGAATATAAGCAAGCCATTCGCGCTCTGTCCGCCATCCGTGACGGGCTTGCTGCCAGTCGATTATTGATTGCCAGTACGAGTCGGGAGGCATGGTGTAACCGTATACGGGATGTTCAAGTCTTCGGATAAGGGCCTCTCTGATAAACGGAGGCGTTTCAAAATCCATGTCGGCAACCCACAGGGGAAGAAGGTCTTCGCGTCCGAACATACTTTTAAGTCTTCCGTATTTTACGGTGTCGGTTCCTCTGCGGTCAATTATCTTATCAAAATGGTACATCAGATGTTAATATTATGTAATGATTCAGGTTTTCCTATATCAACCATGCGCAGTCCTGGCATTTCATAGCCTCTTATTACTGAACCGGCTGCCTGGCTGAGATAAAAATCCACAATGGAAAAGACATCGGGCCAGGATTGCATTTTATCGAATATTTCCGGAGAGATCATATGGATTCCTGCAAAAGCCTTCATCTGGCAGTCCCCGGGACGAAGCGAAGTATGCGGGGAACGCACCTCTCCTGTTTTCAGATTGGTCCATCCGACAAGACGTCCGTCTCTGTCAAACAGAAAGTACCTTTCTGTTTTTCTTTCACTTACCAGGATGGTCGACAGGCATTCCCCTGAATTATGTGCATTATAGAAAGAGAGCAGGTCCAGATTGGAAATGATATCTACATTGTGTACCAGAAAAGGCCTGGACCTGTCCAGCAGATTACCGGCTTTTTTAATACCTCCGCCGGTGTCAAGCAAAAGGTCACGTTCGTCCGAAAAGCTTATTTTCATTTGCCAGTCGCTGTGCCGTTCCAGGTATTCCCGGGCAAAACGCTCAATCATACCGGCCATATGGTGCACATTTATGACAACGTGAGTGAACCCGCTATAATGCATCTTGTCCAGAAGGATCTCAATCATTGGACGTTCAGCTTCATTATTGTTCAGGCGCACCGGAACCAACGCTTTTGGCAGGTGATCTGTAAGGGGTTTTAAACGAGTCCCCAGTCCGGCCGCAAATAGTAAAGCCTGCATGGCAAAGATCAAAGGTCTTTTTCAATTTCCAGTTCCCTGTGGTACAGGTGAACATGTACATCGTATTTCCGGGCAATGTATTCAGCCATATGACCGGCGCAGTATACCGAGCGGTGTTGCCCGCCTGTACAACCGAAGGCACACATGAGGTCTGAAAATTTTCTTTCCATGTAGCGTTGTACATGAGCATCCATAAGTGAATAGGCATGTTCCAGGAAAGTGATCACTCCACCGTCATTCTCCATGAATTCAATCACCTGGGGGTCTTCTCCCGTAAAATGGCTGTAATGTTCAAATTTTCCTGGATTTGCAAGACCTCTGCAATCGAATACATAACCGCCGCCATTGCCGCTCAGGTCATTGGGGATGCCTTTTTTATAGGCAAAACTGCATATGTAAACCCTGAGTTTTTTATCGTTCCCCATTTCTGAATACTGGCGCATTTCTGTCAGTTCTTTCAGGACCGAGCTCAGATAAGGGTATTCAGTGAAAGGTTCCTTAAGCAGGTCACGGATATTGTCTATGGCAAAGGGAACGCTTTGCAGGAAATGCGGTTTTTTCTCAAAATAACCCCTGAAACCGTAGGCCCCCAATACCTGTAAAGTTCTGAAAAGCACAAAATGACGCAGATGCCTCAGGAATTTCTTCTCATCAACGGAAGTATAATTTTTTAACGATTCAAGATACGTGCTTATGAGTTCGCTTTTCAGCTCGGCGGAATAATTGGCTTTAGCCTGCCATATGAAGGAAGCCACGTCATAATAGATCGGGCCCCTTCTGCCTCCCTGAAAATCTATAAAATAGGGAGAATCATTGACAAGCATGACATTTCTTGCCTGAAAATCACGGTAAAGGAAAGTATTGGAATCACTTTCCAGCAGTACCCGGGACATTTCCCTGAAGTCGTTTTCGAGTTTTATTTCACTGAACTCCAAGCCCGTAGCTTTAAGAAAGCAATACTTGAAATAATTCAGATCAAAAGAGATCATGCGTTCATCAAATTCCGGCTGCGGGAAACAGACATTAAAATCGAGGTCCTGTGCCCCCAGGAACTGAATGGATGGTAATGCAGCCATGGCCTTGCAAAGAAGCTCTTTTTCCGCGCTGCTGTAATTACCCTTTGAACGTCCGTTTTCAACGGCATTGAAAAGAGTGGCATCACCCAGATCCTGTTGCAGATAGCACGAGAAATCACGGCTATGGCAGTAGATATGGGGTACGGGAAGTCCCTGTTTTTCAAAATGTTCCGCAATGGCCAGAAAAGCTTTGTTTTCGTCAATGCAGTTTCCTATGGTTCCAATGAGTGAACCGTTTTGACCTGTCAGTCTGAAATAACGGCGGTTGCTCCCGGAAGAAGCCAATTCGGTAATGGAATCGGGAAGCGAACCGGTGTATGTTTTGTAGAGGGATTCAATTTGTTTCATTATTCAAGCAGAAGATGTACATGCAAAAATACTTAAAAAAAACATACCTTTCTACATTACTTTCATGACCGCTTCCCAAACGGCTTTCCGCAAGGTGCCCCTGGCATCGTCCTGGTCGTAATTCCAGAACATCATCCCTTTCATCCCAAGACCACGGATCCAGGTTCCTTTAGCCGCAATGCTTGCAGGATTGTCGTAACCGCAGTAATATAATCCTGTATATCTGTTTGTTACGTAAGGCACAGATGCTTCGCTGTCCCAGTTATCAATCTTGTACATACCCTGATCCAAAGACAGTATCTTGTTATATGTGATGGCAGAAGGACTTCCGCTATAAGAAATCCTTCCGTAGAAGGGAATGCCCAGAACCATTTTGTCGCGCGGGAACCCGGCTCCGTTGTATGCCTGAATGGTACGCGCACAATCCCAGTAGCAGTCGGGATCGTTCAGCGCCGAATGATGATGCGGTGCTTCGTCCAAATCGTAAGTCATGATATTCACAAAATCGACATAGGGAGCCACAGCCGCCAGATCTACATATTTATATCCGCCAATGGTGCTTTTCTTGTCCATAATGTATCCCGCAAAAGTCACCAGGTAATCGTTTCCCAGGGTTTCGCGCAACTGTTTCATGAGCAACGCGTGGTTCTGTGTATCGCAGGAGGGATCGCACGCATGTCCGCTCCACGAAATGCCGGGTAATTCCCAGTCAATATCCACACCGTCTATATGCCAGGTACGGATGAATTCCAGACAATCTTCCGCAAAGGCTTTCCTCCCCTCTTCCGTTTTTGCCATGACGGAAAAACCGCCTCCCTGTGAGTTGTCGGCATTTGCGACGGTATGCGTGAATGACAGCAGGATTTTCAGATGAGGATACTGATTCTTCAATGCGGCCACCGAGGCAAAACGGGCTTCGCTCCCCTGCAGTTTGAAACCGTGGTATGTTCCGTCACTGACATACAGTTCGGCAAAGGCGTACGCTATGTGCGTCAGCAGAGATGGATCCGGAATCCGCTGTCCGTAATAGGTTACATAAGCCAAAGCTATTCTGCCTTCTATTCTGGGGGAAGGCACATACTCTTTTTCTTTTTCTTCTTCTTCTTCGGGTTCCGGCAGTATTTCCTTGCCGCACGCGGTCAGCAGCAAGAGGAGAATTATCACAGACAGTAAATGTTTCATAGCGTGAATTTAATGACAATTATAGTATCTTTGTTCAGCATTATCATAAAATTCCTTAACCACTAAACACATGCAACCATTTTTAAGAAAAACCATTCCGGCGTTCCTGGCCGGTCTTTTGCTTTGTGCCGTATCTTTTACGGGACTGCAAGCCAGAAACTGGGATTCCGTGAAAGCCGAATCGGGAACCCTGGTACTTCTTGACAGTACTCATGTAAATGTCTCTGACAACGGATCGGGCACCTTTGTAATCCGGAAGACAGTCCGTATTCTTTCTTCAGAAGGAGCACTTACCAACAGGGTGATCAAATACGATTACGATCCGCTAACTGCTTTTGCATCATTCGAATATGTCCGGATCATACATCAGGACGGTTCTCAAACCGAAATCGATCCGGCATCGTTCTGCGACTATGCAGCACCCGCCCGGTCCATCTACTGGGGTGCACGCCAGATCATGGCCGAGACAGGGCGTCTGGAGCCGGGAGATGTCATAGACTACACCATACAGAAAAAAGGATTCACATATGCCCTCCTCACAATGGACGCAGGTACATTTTCCCCTTCGGACGATGAGCGTTTCATCCCTCCCATGAGAGGACAGTTTTACGATATCATACCTTTTTGGGTAGATCAGCCTACCGAGAAAAAAATCTATAATGTTACCGTTCCAAAAGAAAAGGCCCTGCAATATGAATTTTTCAACGGGACCTGCAGCAGTTCGGTAAGATTCGCAGGAGAGACAGCCACCTATTCATTCACTGTCACCTGTGCCCTGCCCCCGGAAAAGGAACAGGGCCAGGTAGATCCCTTTGACGTATCTCCCAAACTCATGCTGTCATCTACTCCGGAATGGAAGGACAAATCTCTTTGGTTCAACAAGGTAAATGAAGATTATGGCAGCTTTGATCCGCTTCCTGCCGCACAGGAGAAAGTGGACGAACTGATCAAGGGCCTCACAGACGAGATGGATAAGATTTCCGTGCTTACCCACTGGGTGGGAGACAACATACGTTATTCAGGCATTTCAATGGGTAAAGGAGAAGGATATACCCTTCACAACACCCTTATGAATTTTACCGACCGTTGCGGAGTTTGTAAAGACAAGGCAGGCATGCTCATATCCATGTTACGCATGGCCGGTTTTGAGGCATATCCTGCAATGACAATGGCCGGCAGCCGTATTGAGACCATTCCGGCAGATCATTTCAATCATTGCGTGGTTGTAGTGAAGCTTTCCAACGGATCGTATATTCCCCTGGATCCTACCTGGGTGCCGTTTACAAGGGAACTCTGGTCGAGCGCCGAGCAGCAACAAAATTACCTGCCCGGGATTCCGGAAGGATCTGACTTGCTGATCACCCCCGTTTCCGACCCGGATAATCACTACCTTAAGATTTCCGCCACAACACGACTGGGTGCCGATGGTACACTTTCCGGCGAATTCACTGTCTCGGCCGAAGGCCAGTCAGATGCCTCCGTACGACGCCCGTTTACCACCGGATTCAGGGATTTGGTCACCAATGCACTGGAAACCGAGTTATTGCGCGTCTCGCCAAACGCCCGTCTGATGAAGGCAGATGCCGGTAAAAATCCCTCGGATTATCAGAAAGGCCCCTTTTGCATGACCATACAATTCAGTATCCCGGAATATGCCGTTGCAGGTGAAAATACCATGGTATGCAATCCTTTGGTTTTCAGTGATTTATACAGGAGTAACCGCGTTTACAACGCACTCAGTCTTGCACCTGAAACAAAGCAGTACGGATTCAAGGTTCGCTGTTCCCAGCGGGTGGTATTGGATGAAACCTTAATTCTTCCCAAAGGATTCAGGCTCGAGACCCCGGACAGAAAAGAAGAAATGAAGGGCGGCTCCGTAACCTCGTTCAGCGGATACAGGATCACAGATGGCCAGACGGTTCGTATCCACCAGGATATCAAAGTAGGCAAACGGGTATTCGAAGCATGCGAATGGCCGGAATTCCGCAGTGCCATTCTGGCTCATAACGAGTTTGTTTCACAACCGCTTGTATTAGTAAAACAGTAACAAAACAGAAATAAAATGATCAGAAATATATTTATCACCCTGCTTCTCTGTGTCTTCTCTTTCACTGACTCATTTGCCGGTCCCGATGCAGAATTCAGAAAGGTCCTCATATCATGGAATCTTCTTGAGAACGGTTCCGTAGAAATGAACTACTGTAAAGAACTGAAGCTCAATACACACAATTCCTTCAACAACCTCTACGGAGAAACATTCATCGTGTATGACCCTTTATACCAATCGGTCAAAGTGAATAAATCGTATACGGTACAGGCAGACGGGAACGTAATCGAGACACCACAAAACGCATTCAATGAAGTACTGCCCCGCGATGCAGCCGATGCTCCGGCATACAACCATCTGAAAGAACTGGTGATCACCCATACCGGACTTGAAATAGGCGCCACCATATATCTTGATTACACCGTCACATCCAAACCGGGATACCTTCCCGCCCTTGATTTTGACCTGCCACTTGAAGAACTTTCTCCTGTTCGTGAAGCCCGTGTGAGTGTTACTGTTCCTTCTGGAATAAATGTCAACGAAATGTTATTTGGCAAACCTTCAAGAAAAATTCAAAAAGAACAAGACAAGGACACATACCTTTACGTATTCAAAAACATTCCGGCCCGTCCCAGAGAAACCCTCATGCCGGCCTATTCTACGGGAGCCCGCGTGATTATCAATACCTACGGGAAAGGAACGGATCCGTTCGATTATATGAGAGCGCAGTTCAACAAGGCTGAATCCTGTCCTGAACTCGAGACCCTGGCCTCTTCTCTCAATTCTGAACAGGCAGTGATGGATTTTGTTGGCAAAAAACTGGGCAATTCACCTCTTTCCATCCAGCAAACCGGATACAGGATGAGGTCGCCCCGTGACATATATCGTTCGGCATACGGTACACAGGCCGAGAAAATGCTGCTTGCCTATGTGCTACTGCGCTCAAAGGGCCATAATCCTCAAATCCATGCCCAATATCCCTACCAACTCACCTGCCCCGGCAAAGGCCTTGCTTCGCTCACAGGCATTTCCCTTACTCCGCCTTCTGAAGATGCTGCTGTAGTAATTGACCTGAATGAGACCATACATCTTACTGCCAGGGAGGCAGAAAGAGCGCTGTATGAACTGCCGGTCCCGAATAATGCACTTGCTGCATGGAGGTTGGGCACGTTGAATTCTGTACGCAAGAATCCGTTGGAATTACCCGCGATTGTTTCGGAACACTATGAGTACACTATCACATGGGACGAAGATGTATGTCCCGAGGTAAAGGAAATGCATAAGATTATCTCCAACCGTGCCGGAAAACTTGAAATCTCATTTTCCAAAAAGGATAACGAAATAAAAATCGTTCGCTCGCTGTCGCTCCCGGAAAAAAATATAAGTCCGGAAGCCTATGCAGATTTCCGGACCCTTATGAACACTTGGAATTCAGCCCAGTACAGATCAATAATAGTACTGGAAAAGTAACAGGCTAATACAAATAATACCTTGCCGAAAGCGTTTTGAATGATTCGGCATCTTTGTACCAGTAGTCTTTAATATCTTCAAAAAGATACCTTTCTGCAAATTTTGCAGTAATGAACGGACTTCCGCAAACTTTGGTAATGCGTTCCAGACTGAACCCTATTCCGGGGTTCAGTTTGTGCATTTCCTGCATCACATAAAAATTCACATCGGTAAGCGGAGCTGCTGCCGGATCTGTAAGATGTGCCTGAACACCTGCCAGGGTTTTGCCCTGTCCCCTACTGTAAAACGGTTTGTAATAAATGGGTCTGAAATGCAATCCGGGTAAACCCAGTGCATTCAGGTTCGCAGCCAGTTGTTCGGCAGAAATATATACATCAACCGGAGCAAATAGTTGAAAAGGAAGTGTATATCCGACACCAACCGACAACTGTTCCAGATCTCCGGCTATCCCGCTCATGGGATAGAAAAACGAAGTGATCGCCTGTGGAATATGCGGCGAAGAAGCAATCCACTGAAGTCCCGTCTGGTCATAGAACATGTCCCGGCTCCAACCCTCCATGGGGATCACCTTTAATTCACAGCGGAGGCTTTCTCCAGGTTTGGTTCCCGAGCCGAGCATTTTTTCGCCGTTTAGCAAAAGAGCCAGTTCCCCGCAGGTCAGGCCGTAAACGTAAGGAATCCTGTACTGACTGACAAAAGTGAAGCATCCGTCTTCCACCACGCATCCTTCCACTTTCAGTCCGCCAATCGGATTGGGTCTGTCAAGTACCATGAATGTAATATTCTGTTCTGCACATGCTTCCATTGCCAGACCCATGGTGGATATATAGGTAAAAGAACGCGATCCGATGTCCTGAATGTCGTAAATCAGGATATCTATGCCCTGCAACATCTCCGGAGTGGGCTTGCGTGTACTTCCATAGAGTGAATAAACGGGAAGCCCGGTAAGAGAATCGGTCTGAGTGGCAATATGATCTCCGGCATGAATGTCGCCACGCACACCGTGCTCGGGTCCGTAAAGAGCTACCAGATTGACATTCTGTGCTTTAAAAAGAATATCAATAGTGGAAACCATATTATTATCCACCCCGGTAGGATTGGTGATAAGACCAACGCGTTTTCCTTCCAGACAAGCAAAATTCTGTTCTTTAAGAACTTCCAGACCTGTTTTAACGGTTATGGAGTTCTTATCTTCTATCTGGCTGTTTCTGTTGCCGGCAGAACAGCTGACCACCGGAAAAAGCAGCCA
Organism: uncultured Muribaculaceae bacterium; assembly: GCA_964600385.1. GTDB lineage: Bacteria > Bacteroidota > Bacteroidia > Bacteroidales > UBA932 > DMER64. The sequence goes on along the minus strand of CAZRJC010000005.1, from coordinate 65,436 downwards.
TGCAATACACGAGAGGACTATCAATCTTTTCATACGTAAAGCATTTATTTGATTTTTTTACCGTAATCGGCAGGCAACCGCCTGCTGACAAGCACAGATGCGGCTATGCCCGGGAGCGTACAGAGGCATACCCAAACAAAGAACCATTTATAGCCGATAAGGTCCTGTATGGCACCGGCAGCCATTCCCGGCAGCATCATGCCCAGGGCCATAAAACCCGTCCCTATGGCGTAATGTGCGGTTTTGTGCTCACCATTGGCTATGTATATAAGATAAAGCATGAATGCGGTGAACCCAAAGCCATAGCCCAACTGTTCAAAGGCAACCGAAGCAATCACAATCCATAGTTGCTGCGGTTGTGCTCCGGCCAGATATACATAAACAAGATCAGGAATGTTTATGGCAATGGCCATGGGAATGATCCATTTCCGGAATCCGTCCTTGGAAACAGCAATTCCGCCAAAAATTCCGCCCACCAGCAGTGCAATGACTCCAATAGTTCCGTATACCATACCCACAGTGGCCGTATTCAGGCTCAGCCCCCCCAATTCTGTTTTATCGAGCAGGAACGGCGAGGCTATCTTGACTAGTTGAGACTCTCCCAAACGGTAAGTAAGAATGAAAAAGAAAACAAGCCACAGGTCTTTTTTCTTAAAGAAAGATACAAAAGTGAGGAAGAAATCCTTGAGCAGTCCAAGGGGGGTAATATTATCCCGTGAGCGGTCTGCAGCAGGTTTTGGCAGTACAAAGTTGTGATAAAGCATTAATCCTATGAAAAGAGCTGCCAGTAAATAAAAGCTGATACTCCAGGCAAGCGGGATATTTCCTTCCAGAGATGGGAAGAGCTTTCCTTCTTCCATGAATCCTGCGAACATGACTAAAATTCCCTGCCCGAAAATGGTGGCAAAACGGTAGAATGTATTACGTATACCAACAAAGAAAGATTGTTCTCCGGGGTTCAGGGCAAGCATGTAGAAACCGTCGGCCGCAATATCATGCGTGGCCGAACTGAAAGCTATCAGCCAGAAAAAGGCCAGGGTTGCTTTAACAAAAAAAGTAGAAGGTATGAAAAATGCCACGCCGGCAAACCCCACCGCCACAAAACTCTGCATGAGTATGACCCACAGGCGTTTTGTCTTGATAAGATCTACAAAGGGGCTCCACAGGGGCTTTATTACCCACGGCAAATAGAGCCAGCTGGTATACAGCGCAATATCTGTATTGGACAGTCCAAGGCGTTTATACATGATCACCGCTATGGTCATGACGGCTACATAGGGCAACCCCTGGGCAAAATACAACGTAGGTATCCATGCCCAGGCGCTTTTATTAACAGATGCTGCAGTTTTTTCTTTCATCAGTAAATCTTTTCAATTCCGGCTGTTGGAAAATAATGTTTCAGTATGTCTTTATACGGGTATCCTTTCGAGGCCATTACGGCACCTCCTATCTGACAGAATCCTACTCCGTGGCCCCAGCCGGCACCATACAGGGTAAAACCTTTACTGTTCCTGTCTACCACAAAGGCAGACGAATAAAGATGCGATTCGGACAACGCTTTCCTTATGAGCAGATCCTTTCCAATGACAAGTGTTTTATGTGTTCCCACTATCTTCAGCCTGCAAATGCGTCCCGATTTTCCCCTTTCAAGAGGTATAAGGTCCGTGATAAGGCCGAAGTCCTCTCCTATCCTTCTTCTGACCAGGTCGGTCACTTCTTCGAAGGTATATTTCACTTTCCACCGGTAGAAACTTTTTGTTTCCTGATCGTAGGAGTTCAGGACCTGGGAAAGTACCTTTTCATCCGCCGTGTTACAAAATGCAGGGGGCTCGCTTCGTATCCAGACCTCGGCCTGAACGTGCCGGGTCAGATCGGGGTAAGGAATTTCTTCAGGGAAGGATTCTCCGTCGTAATTTCCCTGCAGATAGGGATGTTCAACGGGCTCCCATGACGTAGGGAAAGTTTCCATAAAACCTCCGCAACACTTGGAAAAACGGGCGTCACAAATGCTTCCGCCGTAAGTAAGTACCTCGCCGCATGTGTCTTCCACGGCTTTTTTCACGCTCTCAAAGGCAAGAGAAGGACGGGTTATACCCTGGTAGCGCTGACAATGATCGTCTGCACACACATCAAACAAATCGTGATCTTCCCTGTCCCACCATTTGATCCATTCGTCAGAAGTACGTACCTCGCTGTCAAAGCGGGCAGTCTCCTGTTTTTGCAGATCGTGTTTCTTTTCTATTTGAGACAACAGCCAGCTGCGTGATATGACAGCATGTGCCTTAAGGTATTCAGGAGTACTTGTTGCACTCATCTCGGAGGCAATGACGCTGATAAGATAGTCTTCAACCGAAAGGCTGTTAATTGCACGCACTTTCCCATTTTCCGGGACAAACCGCAAGGTTCCTTTAAAACGCTCGTCTTCCTTGCGTTCCCAGTGAAAATCAATGCCAATGACAACGTCTTTCAGGACAAAGGAACATGCCTGGCTGTCCGGAGTGAAGCAAAGGGTGTCATAAAGGCCCCCTTCAAAAGAAAGACGGCCTTCTTTCATACATACCCCGTACGATCCTGAATACCGGCCAAAATTTCCATCCAGTTGAAAAGAGACGGAATCTGCCAGCAATATGCCTACTTCAATTGTTTTCTGGCTTGTACTTCCCATGTTCTTATGCGGTCTTTATACAGATTGTTCGTATTTGTTTTCTCTACTTCAAGGGCAGCATCTGAATTGCCTTCCCATCTGCGGCAGCAGTATAATACATCGTAAACCCTGCCAATCTGGTATTTCCTGGAAAAATACAAACCCAGCGCGTAGTCTTCTCCATAGTTGGTATTGGGCAAAAGCACTTCCCTGAGGATAGGAGCATAGAAAGCCCTGGGAGCTCCCAGCCCGTTGATACGCAAAGCATTGTTCCTTCCGTTATCGGGTGTCCACTCCCTGTGATCTATTATGCCGGGAGGTATGGTTTCCATCTTGAAATCGGTTATCCTGTATGTTCCCACTACCATGGCACATTGTTGTTCATAGAAAGCGTCTACAATTTTCTGAAGGGTATCGGGACCGGAATACACATCGTCGCTGTCCAGCTGTACAATGAACTTGCCACACTTGGGATGATGTGCTGCGGTATTCCATAACCCGCCTACAAAAAGATCGCGTCTTTCGGGAGTAATAAGGATAAGTTTGGGATCTGCCGAATATTTATTGACTATGGACACTGTGTTGTCGATACTGTGGTGGTTAACCACAATGACGTTGTATTTGAAAGTTGTTGTCTGGCTGAGTGCCGAGACAACAGCATCTTCTATGGTACGTTCCCTGTTGAAAACGGGAATCATGATGGTAGCCTCATATTCAAATTCTTCCTCATCGAACGATACAGGCGCGAAAACCGGTTCCAGATAGGCCCCAATTGCTTTCAGATGAGCGGTGCATGCTTTTTCCATATCTATCTGTACGGCTCTGTTCTTGGGATCTACATAGTCAAAAAGTTTTTGCCCCGATTTTCTGGTATCGGTTTCCACTTCCGTATATAATACTTCATTGATATGGACAAGTTCTGCCATACGGCTGACAGTAAGACGGAGATTGTACATTCCTGCATGGAGATAATGGGCAGTTGTTTCTTCAACCGCCTTTTTCAGGCAGGATGTACGGTAGAAAAGCACTGAACCGAAATTGAAATCATCCCGCAAGGCACCTTCCTGGTACATGATAAGCGGCATTTTTCTTCGTTGCCCGTCAATTATCTGGAAATGATCTGAATATAGCATACCGGCTTGGGAGTCATCACCAATTCGTACAAAACGTTCCAGAGCAAAATAGCCGGGAACAAGCCCGGTATATTTTGTATAAATAAGTGAATAATCCGCAGAGGCAGCCCGGGCAATGGCGGCAACAGTATCTGACGAATTCAGATTGTCCGTATAAATAACCGGCAACCCGGTGGAAGAAAAATCAGTCTGGCGGTCGGTAGCCAGAAGAAAAACGTTCCGGATGATATCAAGTGGTTGCAAATGTGACAAAGTATTAGCTACCTGATCAAGATTTCCAGCCGGAATAAAGCAATCAACGCGTTTCATTAGATAATTGATTTGTTTTTGATTATTTTCACAAATGTATAACCTTTTTGTGTACTTTTGAGGTATAATCTTCAAGTTATCATGTCTTGCAACCCCATTCCAAAAATCCTTCCTGCCGTTCTCTTTCTTTTCATTAGTCAGACCGTTTCTGCGCAGGACTACACTCCGATTATCAGAAATTACATGAATGAAAGTAATGTATTTTCTCCACTGTATAACGGAACCCTTCCCCCGCTATATAAAAGCACCTATGACGGCACGTACTTTCTTGAATCCGATGAGTATTTTGCCGGGTCCGTTGTATACGATGGAAAAGAATATGAAAACCTTTCGCTTAACCTTAACGCCCATCTGGATGAGTTGTACATAAGGATACCGGGAAATCATATCAGTTCGTTACTCATTAAATCATATGTCGCCTCTTTTCATTTAGGTGACCTGGCATTTGTACAAATTACCCGGTCTGCTTATCCGAAAACCCCCGAAGAGGGTTACTTTCAGATACTCCTGAGTGGTGAACACATACAATTGTTCAAACGGATAAAGAAAAACTATATATCGGCTAATCCCAACGAAACAAGCTCTTCACATGTTTTCGAAACAAGGATCAGCTATTATATTGTCACTCAGGATGGAGACTTTCATCCTGTCAAATCAAAAGGATCGATGTTAAAGGCACTTCAGGACCAGAAGAAGCTTTTAAAAAAGCATATTAGTGAAAACAAACTCAAATTTAAATCTGCCAACCTGGATCAAACGCTTACTTCCTGCGCGGCCATATATGAAAAAATAAAATGAGGCCATTGCCATTAATTGCCGCCTGCCTGTGTACAGCATGTTTTGCAGGTTCTCCGATTCCCGCCCGAACTCAGGAAAAACAGGATTATCATTTCAGATACGTTACACTGGATTCCCTGGTTAAAGTAGTCGAAAATAAAACGGGTTATAGATTTTATTATTCAAAAAATCAAACAGATACTCTATTGCTTTCTGTCCGTTCCAAACAGGATGAAATAATACCTGCCCTGAACCGGGTTCTTAAGGAAGCCGGATTCTCCTTATCCTCTCTGGGAAAAAACAGACTGGCTATCACTAAAGGTAAAGAGCTCATTGCAGATCTTCCCCTGGATTTTTATATAGCAGAAACGGGAAAAAGTGTCGATTATGAAAACGGTAATGATCTGATTACAGGAAACGGATCACAGATTGCCGACTCTGAAAACAGACTATACACTCTCGGAAATCCGGAACAGGCAGACATGAAAGGCATTGTCCGCCTGACAGGATACATAAGGGATGTGATCACCTCGCAGCCTGTTGCGGGCATAAGCATTTTTACCGAGGATAAAAAAAACCACGCCATTTCCGATGCCTACGGGTTTTATTCACTTAACCTGCCCAGGGGATATGCCACCCTCATGATACAGGGGTTCGGGTACAAAGACTCTCACCGTCTTATAAGGATTTTCTCCGAAAGTTCTCTCGATATGAACATTGCGGAAGAAGTGTATTCTCTGAGCGGTATTGTTATCTCGGCAGAAAAAATGGAAAACGTGCGCAACGTCCAGCTGGGTGTGGAAAAAGTAAGGGCTGACCGGATACGGCATATCCCCATGGCTTTTGGTGAAGCAGATATCATTAAAGTAGTACTGACCCTGCCCGGGGTAAAATCTGTGGGAGAAGCATCGGGTGGCTTTAATGTGCGCGGCGGAGCATCTGACCAGAACCTGATTCTTTTTAACGACGGTACCATTTTCAACTCTTCCCATCTTTTTGGTTTATTCTCTTTGTTCAACAACGATATTGTGAGCAGCCTGGAACTTTATAAAAGTTCTATTCCGGCCAGGTACGGAGGAAGAATATCCTCGGTACTGGAAGTCAATTCAAGGGAAGGCAATAAAAACAAGTTAACAGGATCTGCAGGCATAGGACTTCTGACCACGAAGATTACGCTGGAAGGTCCAATTGTGAAAGATAAAACATCGTTTATCCTGGCCGGAAGAACTACCTATTCAGACTGGTTGCTTGGACTGATTCCCGATAACAGCGGATACAATAACGGCTCGGCCAACTTTTATGACCTTAATGCCGGTATCTCACATAAATTCAACGAGAATAACCATTTATACATCAACGGATACTTTTCAAGGGACAGGTTTTCTTTCAACAATGAAAATTCATATGCATACCAGAATGTGAACGCCTCGGTTAAACTAAGGAGTATTCTTTCCGACAACACAGTCATGGTAGTTTCAGGAGCCTACGACAGATATAATTACCGTACCAGGGACACCAGCCTGGCAGCAAACGCATACGAGCTGACCTACAAACTGCAACAGATAAGCGCAAAGGCCGATTTTACAACACGTCTCGGACTGAAAAACAAGCTCAATTACGGAGTCAATGCCTTTCTCTATTACATTCATCCGGGAACTTATACTCCCTTTGGAGAAGCCTCGCTCATAGAAACAGATATTCTTGAACGTGAACAGGCTTTAGAAACAGCACTTTACCTAAGCGACACCTGGGAAGTCACCCCAAAACTTTCATTTGAGCTCGGAGTCAGATACGGACTTTACTCTGCCCTGGGACCCAAAAATTACAATCTTTACACAGCAGGCGTTCCCCGTTCAGATGAAAGCATAGCCGAGACAGTAAGCGCTCCGGAGGGAAAGTTCATTAAACCATACCACGGTCCCGAACTGCGCTTTTCTGTACGTTATGCCTTTACGCCCACATTCTCTGTAAAAGCGGGGTTCAACAGCATGCGGCAGAATATCCATATGTTGTCCAATACCACAATCATCTCTCCCACCGATATATGGAAGCTGTCCGATGCCAATATCAAACCCCAGCAGGGATGGCAGGCAGCCGCCGGGATTTATAAGAATCTATTCGATAACACAGTGGAATTTTCCGTTGAGGGTTATTATAAAAACATAAGCAATTACCTGGACTACGCATCTTCTGCCAGGCTTTTGATGAACCATCACATTGAAACCGATGTTATTGAGACACAGGGAAAGGCTTACGGAGTGGAAGTCATGCTGAAACGCAGCCTGGGAAGACTGAACGGCTGGCTGTCCTATACATATTCCAGAACCCTGCTCAGACAAAATGACCCGTCTGTGGCAAAACCGGTAAATAACGGCGAATGGTATCCGGCAGCATATGATAAACCTCATGATGTCAAATTTGTAGGTAATTTTAAAATTACACACCGCTTCAGTTTTTCCATGAATGTCGATTACAGCACCGGACGCCCCATCACTCTCCCGGTGGGCAGTTATTATTATTCCGGCGGATGGCGCCTTTTGTATTCAGACCGTAATGCGCACAGAATACCCGACTATTTCCGCATGGACCTTTCATTCAATATTGAGCCTTCACATAAATTGACTCTCCTCACCCACAGTTCCTTTACCATTGGGGTATACAACGTAACGGGAAGAAAGAACCCCTATTCTGTCTTCTTCAAGAGTGACGGACACAATAACGTGAACTCATATATGTTGTCCATCTTCGGATGTCCGATTCCTTACATTACATATAACATCAAATTCTAATGCCTGACAAGATGATGAAACAGATAATAAAAGCATGCACGGTTCTTACAGGCGCAATTCTTATTTCCTGTGTTGTACCCTATGAACCTTCGGCCCTGACAGACCGGGAGGGTTACATTGTGGTGGAAGGCAACATCTCGCTTACAAGCCCTTTTTCCATTCAGATTTCCCGCAGTGCAGGCATAACGTCCGTTCAGTCGGGTGCAAAAAATATAAAATACGAGAGAACGGCCGACGTTTATGTCCGGGACAGATTAAACAACACATACACTCCTGTTTCCGTGTCTGAATTTGGTGAATATTACTTTGATTTCAGCTTGCAGAACCCGGATCCTAAAGGTGAATACCAGCTGGTCATCCACTCAGATCTGGACGGAAATACCTATGAATCTGAATTTGAACAGACTACACTTAGCGGAACTATGGATTTGTCTTATGTAAAAGACGAAGCGGCACAGGAATTCCGTATACTTGTGAGTTCACATGACCCGGAAAAGAATTCCCGGTATTATCACTGGACGTATACAGAAACCTGGGACTACGTAAGCAGACTCAGAGCCAATTGCTATTTTAATGGTATTAAAGTAGTAACGGTGGAAGAGCCATCCTATATGTACCGATGCTGGAGCAGCGAAAACGCCTCGGATATCCTTCTTCTGGAAACAACCAATCTGTCTGAAGACAGGGTCATAGATTTTCCAATAAGAAAAATTCCATATAAAAACAGGCGTATAAGCCAACATTACAGCATAGAAGTAACACAGACCATACTTACACCGCGGGCCTATGAATACCTCGAGACCATGCGTAAGAATTCTAATGATATAGGTGACCTGTTCTCTCCCCAGCCGAATGAAATCAGGGGAAATATCCATTGCGTCAACAACCCCGAAGTTTTTGCTGTCGGCTACATTTCTGTAAGTAATTCCAGCAGGCAACGCTTGTCTGTGGATTGCACCGAACTGCCCGAGATTCACGAAACGCTTATTCCGGACACTCTCATGCCATTAAGTAGCAGACCGTACGATCTGTCCATACTTGAGGGCTTGTGCTATTCACCTTACGACATTGATCCGCTAAGGAAGGTTAGTTTCTGGAATCTTACCCGGTGCGTAGACTGCAGGTTCTATGGAGGCAAGCCGGTAAGACCTGCCTTCTGGCCCGAAAAATGGCCCACATATTAATTATTCACGTTGTATACCATGAAAAAATTCCACATAAGCCTTATTGCCCTGTTTATTACCGCTGCTGCCTACGCCTCGCCGGGACTATTGCGTGAAAGAATGTATATTACCACAGATAAGGAATGTTACCTGGCCGGAGAAAACATCTGGCTTTCTGCGTTCTGCTTTGATCTCAATACCGGAACTGCATCTAAAGGAAGTGCCCTGGCCTATATAGAACTGCAAAACCTCTCTCGGTCAGTTGTTCAGGCAAAGATTAAACTATCCGTGGGACGTGGATCGGGACACCTTGACCTGCCCCTGACTTTGCCTACCGGAATCTACCGGCTGACTGCCTATACCCGTTACATGCTGACAGAAGACAGGAATTTATTTTATTCCAGATATATCACGGTATATAACCCGCAAACTTCACTTCGCTCAGATAACGTGACTGTTGCCGGAGAAGAAACTGCAAGTATGGCCACTCCCGTGACTTCGCCACCTTCAGAAAAAAACGCCCCTCTTATTACCCTGAGCACAGACAAGGACATGTATTCCGCCAGGACCCCGTTTAAGATGTTCATAGAAAATAATACGGGAGAAACAGTTTCAGCCTCTGTTTCGGTCTATGCAGTTGACTCTCTCAATCATTATGACAATCCTTCCATCACGGAATATGTCCGCTCCATTCCACGGGAAGGATTTAAAGAAGTAACGGGAGAATATGCAGATTATGGAGGGGAAGTAATATACGGTCATATTGTTGACCAGGATAACAACCGGGTGGCTAATTCAGGTCTGTTTAACGCCAATATATCCATTGCCGGACAGGATATCCAGTATTATACGGCAGGAGTATCAGATAACGGCGATGTGCGTTTCTTTACTTCCAATCTTTACGGTGACGGTGTACTTGTCAGCCATGTTCCTTCTTACAACCAAACGGTATACCATTTAGTGCTGGAGCCGGCTTATGCCCAATTACCGGTTAATGATCTGCCGGTATTAATCCTCGACCCGGCACAGAAACAAAGCCTTCTCAAACGCAGCACCGGTGTTCAGTTACACCATGCATTCAGTCTGGACACGCTCTACAAAAAAGAAAGGCTTTCTTACAATCCTCTTTTTCAGAACACCGGCATTACATACAAGCTGGATGAGTATACGCGCTTTCCGGTTATGGCCGAGGTGATGATAGAATTTATCAAGGAAGCCCGTTTCAGGATCGTAGACGACAAACATGTGTTGCAAGTACGGATCAAAGATGCGGCGGGTACTCCGTATTACCTTCAGGACCCTACCCCACCGCTCATTCTTTTAGACGGAATTCCTGTTCCCGATCACGAGACCATCTATAAATACGACCCAAACCTTATTGAAAGCATTACTATCTATCCATACCAGTATGCGTTCGGATCCATATATTATTCGGGAATAGCATTTTTTAAAACTTTCAAAGGCAATTTCCCAAATCTTAATATGGACCAGTCCATTAGGGTACAGGATTTTCAGGGTGTGCAGAATATGGTGCTACCGGGTATCGTTCCTCAGGGAACACGCCTTCCGGATCTGAGACACACTTTATACTGGAATCCCCGCATTGATTTGCAGAAAGGACGTTTTGCCACTCTTGAAGGACTTACTTCAGAATGTAAGGGAACCTATTGTGTGGTTATTGAAGGGATGAGCCAGAACGGCAATCCGTTCAGGTCTGAATGTATCTTTGAAGTTAAATAGATCTAGCGGCCCGTAACCTGAAGGTATTTACTCTTAGCCAACCGGTAAGCTTTATAGGCTTCTGTTCTGTTATCATAACTGACCTGAAGAAAACCCTGTGCAGCAAGCATTTCTGTCAGACTGACTGTCCCAGCATGAAAATATTCGGTATTCAAACGGGCGTTTTCCTGCGATTCTTCAACAGAAAGATCGGCCAGAAGCAATTTCTCATAGGATTCAACAAAAGTGCCCCATGCCTGCTGAATCTGCATTAAAAGCTGCTGATGCCCGTCTTCCTGTCTGATTTCAGCACGTTTCTCGGCCAACTGCTTTTGTTTTATGGTATGCATGCCCCTGCCCCAATCCGAAATGGGTACTCTCACGGCTGCAAGAATAGCCCCGTTCCAGTTATTCTTGTCCAGAAAATTCTCGTAATAATAAGCAGCTCCCACTCCTGCCTGGGGCATGTAACCGGCTGTTTCAATCTTTTTTTCCAGACGTGCAGCCTGCACTCCCAGGTCAAGCAATTTATATTCAGTACGTAAGGCAAGAGCAGATGCCGGATCTGAGTAAAACTCAAGCGGATTGGCAGGAACCGTATTTTCAGGTACAACAATGTCAAAGCCATCTAGCGAATCTACTCTTTTTCCTACTTGCCTGGCCAATGCCATTTTGCACAGAAAGATACCGTTTTCCAATTCGATTTTCTGGCTGGCAAGGGTGTTTTTCTGCAACTTCACCTTCAACACATCGTTCTGACCAAGGATACCAACGGCATGTGCCTGCTGAACATCTTTATAGACAGAGTCCAGAACATTTTGCATTACGGCTACCGTCTTTCGTTTTTCGTACAGCGTAACAAGCGTCCAGTAATAATCTTCGGTCTGGGCAAGTACTTCATCCCGGCTTTGTACGGTAAACAGTTCACTCGCCTTAATACCAAGTTGTGCCAGTTTAATAGAGTTAATGATCTTCCCGCCCATAAAAACCGGCTGGACTGCCATCACAGTGGCCATCATGCCGTCCTGCAGGAACTGCATCTTGCCGAGAATGCCAAGGTCGAGATTTATTATTGGATTCTGGGCTTCAAAGATCATACCCATTCCGGAAACGTTCGGAAAAAGATAGCTGATAGCCTGTTTCTTCATCAATCCCGAGATCTCTTCCTGAATACGCTTATCTCGTATCTCAGCATTGTTTTCTGTTGCCATGGTTTTGCATTCTTCCAGCGAATAGGGCTGAGCCAGCAGACCGGCAGATAAAAATGTAAAAATAAGGCTTATATAGAAAGCGTTTTTCATTAGGCTAAATATTTTCCGGTTCTACAATATCCATACTCTTGTCCTGTTTACGATATATAAGCCAGTAAACAACAGGCAGGGCAAACGATACAAAAAACATGGCAGTCATGACGCCAAAGCATATCACGGTGGCCATGGGAGCCCATAAAGTATCATTGCTTATGATCATGGGAATAACTCCCATGGAAGCAGCGGCTGAAGTCAGGAATATGGGGCGGATACGCCTGCAGCCGGCTTTAAAGGCCGCTTCTTTAACAGATATGCCTCCCGAACGGAGTTCCTCGGCATAGTCAAACATAAGAATGCCGTTTCTGACCACAAGCCCAATCAGACTCACCAGACCCAGGAACGAAGTCAGGCTGAAACTCAGACCCATTATCCAGGTACCGACAAAAGCACCCAGGATACTGAGCGACGTTGATGCCAGTACAAGAAGCGCCAGGGATATTTTCTGAAAATGGAAAAGAAGAATAAGAAATATCATTAGAACGGCAATGGTCACGCCCCTGAGGATACCGGGCATAAGGGTCTTGTCGGCTGTATAAGTGCCACCGTATGATAATTCAATTCCTTCGGGTGCGGGGTTTTTATCCACTACTTCCTTTACAAAATGGAAGACATCGGAAGATATTTTACCGTATTCCAGATCCACCATGATGGTAAGAGTGGGGAAACCGTTTCTGCGTACAATCTGGGAAATATGCCAGTCGGGAGTTATGGTTGCCAACTGCCGTAACGGAACACTTACACCCGGGATCAGTCCCTGAACGTATTCATTTCCCAATCGTTCAGGTGAAGGAGGATCCTGACTCCTGTCTGTTCGGATTTTCACCGGCAGCGCGTTATTCCCTTCCCATACGCTTGTTACGGGAATACCTGTATAGCGTGAGGCGATGTTCAGCGAAAGGAGCCCCGGATTTATCCCCACACGGGCAGCTTCGGTTTCGTTTACATTAATATTGACTCCAGGCTGTATACCACAATAATCGTTTCTGACCTGAGCTACGTAGGGCACGTCTCTCAAGCCATTCGTAAGTGTATCTGCAAAACGCATGAGCGCTTTTTTATCCTGTCCCTTTAATCTGATTTCCACCTCGTTAGAAGTCAAGAGCGAGTAATCGAGCCGCCTGACACGAACATAAGTATTGGGAAAGTAGTTCATGTACTTTGCCTGATACTCTCTTACCAGTTCTTCAGTCACTTTATGTGAAGGTGTATTTACAATGAACTGCGCAAAATTGGATCCCGGCATCTGAGGCGTGTAGGTAGCCTGGAAACGGGGTGATCCCTGTCCAACGAAAGTGGTAACTGAAATTACCCTTTCGTCTGTCTGAATTAGCCGGCGGAGCGAGTCAGACACCATCCCTGTTTCTTGAAGGGAAGATCCGGAAGGAAGATAGAATTCAACAACAAACTGATTTCTGTCTGCCATGGGCATTAACCGTTGAGGTAATTGCCGATATACAAAGAAAGGAAGGATGAGTATAAGTGCAACGCACGCGATCACCGCCACAGGGCGGGCGAATGCTTTACGAAGTGTCCGTTCGTAGAAACCTTCGAACATTTCCAGCATGGAACGGCCCTTTCTGCTCTTCATGCGCTGCTTCTCGGCTACCTGGTGCAAGCCTTTGCGTATGGTAAAATATTGTACATACGGGATATACAACATCGATACAAGCAACGATATGGTAAGAGTGATGGAAATGGTCCAGGGAGCCATGAAAATGAACTCCATGAAATTATCCGGGAAGGTGAAGTAGAACGGGAAAAACGTAATACTTATGGCCAGTGTGGCGGAAAATACAGATTTGAAATACGTCTTGGCAGCAGTGATGGATGCTTTCCAACGGCTCATGCCCTTGTCCAGCATGGTCATATAGTTGTCTATCACCACAATGCTATCATCTACCACCATGCCCAGCACAACCAGCAGAGATGCCAGGGTCACTGTGTTTATCTCAAAGCCGCAGGCATGCATGATGGCCAGCGAAAAAAAGATTGTTATAGGAATGGAGGTTGCGGCCACAGCAGCTACCCTGAGTGGCAGCATAATGATTATCACCGCAATAACAGCGAGAATAGCTACAAGCATTTCCCGGAGGAAAGTATAAACAGATGAACTTACCACCTGGGGCTGGTCGGCAATACGGAAAACACTTACATCGGGGGGCAGTTCAGATTCGAACTGCTTGAGCACAGCGTCTACCTGACGGCCCAGATCCACAATGTTATTGCCCTTTGCCATCTCCATGGAAAGCAGCAGGCATTTGCGGCCGTTATTTGTTATGTAACTCGAGGATTGAGAATATTCCCTGACCACCCTGCCAATATCCTTTACACGCAAAATATTGCCCGAAGGATCGAAATAAACAACCTGATCCTGAATCTCCTGGATACTCGTGAAAGAGTTGTTCAGGTGAACGGGGATGGCCTGTACGTCTGAAGAAACCGTTCCTGCCGATGTAAGCAGGCCCCCGGCAAAAAGCTGCGCCATGATCAACTGTGAATTGATTCCGTAAGTGGCCAGTTTGTCTTTATCCAGGTAAATGTTTATTTCTTCATCCTGCATGCCGTAACGCCTGAGGTTACTGACTATGGGAAGCGGTCTGAGCCGGTCTTCAAGGATTGTCATCAGATCGCCCAACTGCTGATAGGTCTTTGTGTCACTTTCAAGGGTAATGAGAATAGCCGATACCTCGGCAAACTCGTCTATGATTACCAGAGCAAGGACTCCGGGAGGCAGCTGTGATTTAAGCGTCTGGAGGTTCAGTCTGAGATCGGAGAAGAATTCCTTGGTATCATCTACCGATTCCATGAGTTCCAGCATGATATATACCATTCCGTCCCGTGACATGGAATAGGTGCCGGACTTCTTGACATCCTTATAACCGAGAATATGTTTCTCGAGCGGTTTGGTCAGTTGTTCCTCTACCTGCTCCGATGTGGCTCCGGGATACACACCAACCACCACCCCGTTACGGATGGTAAAATCGGGATATTCCTTTTTGGGCATTTCCGGCAGGGCATATATGCCTATTCCTGCCAGCAATGCAACCAGAAGCAGAACGATCTTATGATTGTGCATGGTCCATTCGACGATGCCCAGTTTCTTTTTATTATTCATTTGTGACCGTAACCTTTATATTCTCACTGATCTTATGATAACCAGAAACCACCAGTCTGTCTCCGATATGAAGGCCTTCCTGCACAGATATGCCTCCTGTTACAATTTCTCCCAGCCGGATCTCCCGTTTATGAACCATGTTATCTGCATCGAGAACCCATACATAATAACCCGCACCGAAATCCATTGGTAAAATGGCATTGTTGGGAATCACAATGGCACTTTTCTCGGGCAGATTCTGGATATATACCCTGCTTACCATGCCGGGCAACAGGTCCTGAACGGTACCGTTGAGTGCAATCTTCACTTCATAACTATGCGACACAGGATGCGCCTGTACACCCTTTTCAACAATCCGGCCCTTTACTTCTTCTCCTTTGAGCGCCTGGACCCTGATTCTTGCATTCTGGCCAATATGGGTATCTGAAATCTCGTTTTCGGGTATGGCTACCTTAACCACAGGAGCCTGTGTGTTCATAAGCGAGAAAACAGGCTGATCGGGAAGAACGTTCATGCCTTCCTCGATCATCTTCTTCCCTATGATCCCGCTTTGCGGGGCAATCATTTTACACCCTTCGAGAGCTCTTGCAGAAATGCGCTCGGCGGCTCTTGCCTGTTCAAGCTTAGTCTGGATTTCCACATACTGGATTTCGGGCAGGCTGTTCGATTCATATAATTTAGTCAGCCGGGCATATGCATCTTCTGCCTGTTTGAGTGAGGCTAGCGTAGTTGCATGCATGTTCTCAAGTGTGGAAGGATCTATCTCGGCCAGGACAGCACCTTTTTTTACATACTGACCTTCCGTTACATAAACTTTCAAAACTTTGCCGGGGGCAGTAAAACTTAACAGCACATTGTTGCCTTCTTCCACAACACCCACGTACTCTCTTTCTGTAAGCAACATGGACTCGGAAACGGTAAGCGTCTGAACCGCTACATCTTTTGATATAGACAAACCATTTTTCATCACCGATGTCCTGCATGAGATCATTGTAACTGCTACTGCACATACAACAAGAAATGTCCTGATATTATGATATTTCATAGAGAGGTTTTTATATTCTGCAAAAGTAATGAATTTCATTCAAAACCTTTTATATTTGCATCACAACTGCCATGCTAAATTTAAAAGATAATCTATTACTTCACGCTTGTTGCGGACCTTGCAGTACAACTGCTCTGGAACGCCTGTGCGAACAATACCGGGTAACTGTATTTTATTTTAATCCCAACATTGCTCCGCCGGAAGAGTATATCCACAGAAAAGAAGAAGCCGAGAGGCTTGTGAATGAATTGCGTAATTTATCCAATGATTTATCTTTTGAAGAAGGGGAATATGCTCCCGAAACTTTCTACGAAGCTGTAAAAGGACTGGAAAACGAGCCCGAGGGCGGGGCCAGATGCCTTAAATGCTTTGAACTTAGATTGCGCGAAACAGCCCGTATAGCCAAGGAACGCGGATTTGATGCATTTTGTACCACCCTGACGGTAAGTCCGCATAAAAATGCCGGGGCCATTAACGAAATCGGAACACTTATAGAAAAAGAAGCAGGAGGACCTGCATACCTGCCGGGCAACTTTAAAAAACAGAACGGATATAAGCGTTCCATAGAGCTATCGGCCCAATTCAATCTGTACAGGCAACATTACTGCGGTTGTATATTTTCAAAGAATACGTCTTTAAATAATAAATCCAATGGATAGAAGAAAATTTTTCAAGGTTTTGGGTGTAAGCGGAGCTGGTATCGCCGCAGGATCTCTTGCCGGATCACCCCTCAGTGCCATGCAATCGCTGGCACCTCAGGAAACCCCGGAAACCAACATCAATGAGGCCCTTAAATGGCCCAGGACTGAAACATCCATGCCCGGTAAATACAGGGGCAAAGTAGTGAAAATTACAGACCAGACGTCTGTAGATTCCAACGACCAGCCGGTTGACAGTGTTGCCTACGATATGGTGGCCAAAGGGCTGCTCCTGCTTACCGGAGAACAAAATTTGAGCAAAGCATGGAGGCACTTTGTATCTCCGGAAGACCGGATTGGCCTCAAAGTCAATCCTATTGGAGGTCCTGTCTTAAGTACTTCACACGCTGTCACGGGAGCTATTATCCGTCAGCTTGAAGAATCGGGAATCCCACGCCGGAACATCGTGATCTGGGACAGACGTCAGGAAGAACTCACGGCAGCGGGATTTACAGAAGAAAAATACCCCGGCATACGCATTGCCTCCACAGAGACCAAAGAGAATGACAGTTTTTACGGAAAGGACGGAAATCTGTTAAGTTTGAATAATATAGATAAGAATTGGGCCTATTATGCAGATGTCGAGGAAGAATACGATGCCTATACCCTCCCCTATATGACCAATCAGGGCAAGTATTCCTATTTTACTAAAATATGCACTCAGGAACTCGATAAGATCATTAATGTTCCCATCATGAAAAATGCCGGCGCTGCCGTTACTTTATGTCTGAAGAACCTGGCTTTCGGATCCATAACCAATACCAGCCGGCTGCATAAATACCACTGGCATCACGCTTGTGCCCAGGTATGTGCTTTTCCTCCGCTTCGCGATAAAGTAGTGCTCAATATTGCCGACGGCCTCAGAGGCTGTTACGACGGCGGTCCGGGTGCCAATCCCCAGTTCCTCTGCAGTTACAATACAATCCTTGTAGGTACCGACGCGGTTGCCGTTGACCGGATAGGTCACGATATCATCATTGGTCGCCGTATTGCCGAAGGCAGACAAAGGGAAGATTCAGAAAAAGGTATCATTAAACTGAAAATGGCCCAGGAATACGGATTGGGAACTGCAGACAAAGCATCCATTGAACTGATTGAAGCCTGATGAAACTCTTGGTCTTTCTCCTGTTAAGCCTTAACCCGCTCACGGAATCACAGTTACCCGGACTTACCGTTAACACCCAAAAGGAATGGCCCGGCCAGAGTCTGTACGGTTTCATGAACGGAGGATCCGAATTGTTCCTCGAATACGGGTTCATCAGCATGACGGAACAACACATCACCTTCTCGGGCAAAACATTTGGAATAGAGTATTATCTCATGGATACTCCCGAAGCTGCTTTCGGCATCTACAGCGTACATTGCTTTAAATGCCGGCGTGCAGACAGCCTGACGGTTTCTGAATGCTATATCCCCACATATATGCAATTCCGGCATGGAAAACTTTACGTTACCATAACCTGCGGCGACCGGAGTCAAGCAACCGGTGAGCTGATGAACCGGCTCGCAACGGCCATTATGGACAATAATCCCCTTACGGAAGAGAATGAATTTCCGATGGAAAAACCTGTATCGGGCAAAGATTATTTCGTAAAGGGCAACCTTGGACTTTCAGCCGCCAATATATCTTGGTGTCCCTTTTTTGAACGTTTTGAGAACTATTCACTCTGGCTTAGCCGGGACGGAGACAATTTATTTTCCGGCAAAGTACAGTTTCCGACGGCAGAAGAATGCAAGAGGTTTTGTGAGCAGGACTTCTCTGCCTTCCAAAACGAATCACGCATCCTGGTTTCGCAATGCAGTGAAACAGAATGCGTGATTAGTGAATCAAACAACTGACCCTTTATTTGTAAAGGAATCTCTTGATGCTGCGCTTGGGAGTCTTTTCAAAGGCCTCCTGGCGCACTTCAATTTTAGATATCCTGCTGAATACAGGAAGCAACATATTCAGACGCATCCTGTTTTCTTCCATTAATTTGGCCAGCCCCATGGAGTCCAGACTTTCCTGCGAAACGCGGTCAAAATCGGGAAATACAAGTGCTACCAGTTTCTTGTCGCGTTCCACCACAATGGATTCTACAACAAAGGGTTGATTATTAAGCTTGTCTTCTATTTCCTCGGGATAGATGTTCTGACCGTTTGCCCCAATAATCAGATTCTTGCTTCTGCCTTTGATATATATATTATTATTGGTATCTATAAGTCCAAGGTCACCGGTACGGAGCCAGCCGTCTTCTGTAAATGCGGCAGCAGTAGCATCGGGATTCTTATAATAACCCATCATCACATTATCGCCCCTGGCCTGGAGTTCGCCAACAACCTGAGTGGGATCTTCCGAATCTACACGGAGTGACATCCTGTGAACCGGTTTACCGCAGGAGCTCTTGATAAACTTGCCGCTATCTTCGAAAGAAAGCAGTGGCGCACATTCGGTCATTCCGTAGCCGACGGTATAAGGAAGCTTAATTGTTTTCATAAGGTCTTCCACTTCCTGATTGATGGCTGCCCCACCGATAACCAGCATGCGCATCTTTCCTCCGAATGCATTCAGCAGTTTTTTACGGATCTGATTATGAATCACCTTGGCCATCACAGGCGTCTTCAGAATGAATTTAATGGCGGGTTTCTTGATGGTCGGGAAAACAGAACTCTTGAAAATCTTTTCAATAACCAGAGGCACCGTGATCACCAGGTACGGTTGTACAATGGATAATGCGTCGAGCAATACTTTTGGTGAAGGCACCTTGCCCAGAAAAAAAATTTGTGTGCCGCCTGCCAGCTGATAGAGGAACTCAAAAGCCATTCCGTACATGTGAGCCATGGGAAGCATGGAAACGATTTTGTCTCCCGGCCCGTTGGGAATGCCCCAGAGACCAAACTGGATGTTGGAGCTGATGTTCCGGTAAGTCAACATGACCCCTTTTGGAGCACTTGTTGTACCCGAGGTATAATTGATCAGAGCCAGGTTGTCAAAGTTGTTGGTGGGGTAATTGACGTGCTCCGGTTTAAAACCGTCGGGATACTTGGCTTCAAAAAGGCTGTCAAGCTGCTGATAAAGTGCCTCATCCTCCTTATCCCTGGCAAAAAGCAGCGAATAGTCATCCAAAGAGATGACAGCCTCGAGATGGGGCATGGAAGCTATATCAATCTTATTCCAGATTTCTTTGTTGATAAACAACACTTTTGCTTCCGAATGGTCGGTCAGAGTCATTACGCTCTCGGGTAAAAAATCGTTCAGAAGCGGGACGACAACGGCTTCAAAAGAAGAAGCCGCCAGGAAGGCAATGCCCCATTGTGCACTGTTTGCACCGCACAAAGCGACTTTGTCTCCTTTTGCAAGAGGTAATTTCTCAAAATAAATGTGAAATTTGGCCACATATTGGGCCATTTGACCATACGTATACGAATCCTTTTTATAGTTGGTCAATGCAGGGCTGTCCCAACAGTTTGTTATGCTGTTTTGGATATAAGCCAGGTAATGCTCTTTCATAAATAATCAGTTTAGGTAAATGAATTTATTCTAAGGGGCATAATGCATGCCAAATTTAGAAAATAAATTATTACCGTGACTAATTACTTCTTTAATTCATTCTCAAGGCGCTCTGTGAGCAGGGGTACGATTTTATTGGCATCACCCACAATGCCCAGATCTGCCACCTGGAATATGGGAGCATACTTGTCCTTATTAACGGCAACAATGAATTCAGACTCTTCCATCCCTGCAAGATGCTGAATAGCACCGGATATACCCAGCGCAAAGTAGACATCGGGACGTACGGTTTTACCGGTCTGGCCCACCTGTCTGTCGTGTGTCATAACACCCGCATCCACCATGGCGCGCGAAGAGGAAACCTCGGCATTGTTGAGCACGGCAGCCAGGGATTGTAATTTTTCAAAATTCTCCTTATTCCCTATTCCGCGTCCGCCGGAAACCAGAATCCTGGCTTCGGAAATGTCCTTCAATCCCTTATCTATCTTATGTGTTTCTACCAGGCGAACCCGCTCAATTTTTTTCTTATCAAATTGTATGTCAATAAATTCAACTTCCCCTTTACGCGTTTCGTCCTTTGTAATTTTCTTCATCACACCCGGTCTTACTGTACTCATCTGAGGACGGCGCTGCGTGCACATGATGGTTGCCATGAGGTTTCCCCCAAAGGCAGGACGCGTCATGAGCAACTGTTTATCTTCAGAAATATCCAGTTTTGTGCAATCAGCCGTAAGGCCCGTTTCCAGTCTGGCAGAAAGTCTTGGTCCAAGGTCACGTCCTATGGTCGTTGCTCCGATAAGGAAAATAGATGGTTTATAAGTTGTTATAACCTTATATACAGCCTGGGCATAAGGTTCTGTCAAGTAGTTTTCAAGTTCGGGAGCATCTATGCATATAACTTTATCGGCACCCCAGGAAAAAAGATTGGTTGCCTGTTCCGATATGTGGCAGCCGGGGAACACAGCGACGACTTTTTCCCCAAGTGTGTCGGCCAATTCGCGCGCTTTCCCCAATAATTCCAGGGCTACGCTCTGTACTCTTCCCCCTCTTTGTTCTATGTAAACATAGACGTCTTTATATTGTGTAATATCCATAATTGCCTTTATATAATGAATTTTTCCTTCAGTTTACCCACAATAAGGTCCACGGCTTCTTCCGGAGTCACCTCATGCACTGTGCCAGCCGGCTTGACACCCCTGGTAAAAGCCTTGTTTACCCAGGTGGGCGAACCTTTGAGCCCCAGCTTGCTTTCATCCACATCTATCTTGTCTGCAGTCCAGATTTCCATTTCCCTGCTGTAGGCTTCAACTATCCCCCTGACACGCATGTAGCGGGCCTTGTTGGCCGAGGCCAGAACCGTCAGCATGCAGGGTAACGTCACCTCCAGTACCTGATATCCTTCTTCTGTCTGTTTGCGAACGCGCAGAAACCGGTCTCCTTCTCTGTAGTGAACTTCTTCCACGTACGATACCTGGGGAAGATCCAGATGTTCGGCAGTCTGGGGACCCACCTGGGCTGTGTCTCCGTCAATGGCCTGACGTCCTGCTATGATCAGATCGTACTCCAAAGTACGCAGGGCACCCGAAAGCGCATGCGAAGTGGCCAGCGTATCGGCCCCGGCGAACTTTCTGTCTGTAAGAAGAATGGCACGGTCGGCACCCATGGCGTAAGCTTCCCGGAGGATTGCCTCGGCCTGTGGAGGTCCCATGGTGATTACCGTGACATGTGCACCAAATTCATCTTTCAGGCGCAGAGCCAGCTCAAGGCCGCCCTTGTCATCGGGATTCATTATACTGGGCACTCCTTCCCGGATGAGTGTGCCGGTTACCGGGTCTATCTTGATTTCCGTTGTGTCCGGAACTTGTTTTATGCAAACTATGATCTTCATATTCAATTATTTTTTGGGGAATAGCGAGGCGGCAATCACCATCTTCTGTACTTCCGATGTTCCTTCATAAATCTCGGTGATCTTGGCATCGCGCATCATTCGTTCAACAGGATATTCCCTGGTATAGCCATACCCTCCGTGGAATTGCACAGCCTTGGTAGTCACTTCCATAGCCGTTTCCGAGGCAAACAACTTGGCCATGGCCGCATCTTTGGCGTAAGGAAGCCCGAGGCCTTTTCTTACCGAAGCGGAATAGACCAGCAGGCGCGCTGCCTGAACCTTCGTCTCCAGGCCGGCCATCTGAAACTGGGTATTCTGGAAAGCCGAGATGGGTTTTCCAAACTGTTTACGTTCCTGGGTGTAGCGGATGGTTTCATCCATGGCACCCTGAGCAATGCCCAGCGCCTGGGCGGCAATGCCTATCCGGCCCCCGTCCAGGGTAATCATGGCAATTTTAAAACCGGCGCCTGTTTTACCCAGAAGGTTTTCTTTGGGAATACGGCAGTTTTCAAAAATCAGTTCCGCGGTTGCAGACCCTCTGATCCCCATTTTCTTTTCTTTCTTTCCAATGGAGAAACCCGGTGTACCGGCTTCCACTATGAATGCAGAAATGCCTCTGGTGCCCTGTGATTTATCTGTCATGGCCATGACAATGAATACATCGGCATAGTTGGCGTTGGTAATGAATATCTTGGTTCCGTTCAGCACCCAGCTGTCTCCGTTCTCCACGGCGTAAGTCTGCTGACCGGCTGCATCGGTTCCGGCGTTGGGCTCGGTAAGACCGAAAGCACCCAGCCATTCGCCCGAGGCCAGTTTGGGCAGGTATTTTATTTTCTGGGCTTCATTCCCGAACTGGAGGATCGGCTCTACGCACAGAGAAGTATGGGCACTCAGTATTACGCCCGTTGTACCGCAAACACGCGAAAGCTCCTCCACTGCCATGATATACATCAGATGAGACCCTCCGGCTCCTCCGTAAGCTACTGGAACCGAAATACCCATAAGCCCAGTTTCCGCCATTTTTTTAACTGTCTCTTCGGGAAAACGCTCTTCTTCGTCAATCTCCGCTGCCAGGGGCTTTACTTCCCTTGTGGCAAATTCGCAGATCATCTGCCTGAAGAGCTCTTCTGTTTTATTAAATCCAAAATCCATTATCTATACTTTTTTTAGGATAACCGCCGTTCCCATGCCTCCTCCTATGCATAACGAGGCCAGTCCGTAACGGGCATTGCGGCGTTTCATTTCATATATAAGACTGACAGTGATCCTGTTGCCGGATGCACCTATTGGATGGCCCAGCGCAATGGCCCCGCCATTCACATTGCAATGGTCCTCAAACCAGTTGTCATCTACCCCGTGTTCCTGTTTCAGGTGAGAAATCACGCCAAGCGACTGTGCGGCAAAAGCCTCGTTCAGCTCTAATACATCTATGTCCTTCAGGGTCATGCCGGCTTTCTTGAGTACCCTGGCAATAGCCGGTACGGGGCCAAGTCCCATCACAGAAGGATCAACTCCTGCCTGTGCAGTGGCAACGATCTCTACCATGGGGGTCAGATTATTTTTTTTAACGGCTTCCTCAGATGCCACAAGGACGAATGAAGCTCCGTCGTTGATTCCCGAGGAGTTTCCTGCGGTTACGGTTCCGTCTTTCTTGAAGGCAGGACGTAACCCGGCCATTTTTTCCCTGTTCGTGCTTCTGTTGGGAAATTCATCGGTTTCGAACACAACCGTTTCTTTTTTCCTGGTAATATTTACAGGTACGATTTCTTCCCTGAAAATGCCCTTGTCAATGGCGTTTATAGCTTTTTGCTGTGATTTCAGTGAAAATTCATCCTGCGCTTCGCGGGAAATGCCGCATTGCTCGGCTACGTTCTCGGCGGTAACACCCATGTGATACTCCTTGAAAGCATCGGTAAGGCCGTCACATACCATGTGGTCTATAGCATTGAAATTGCCCATTTTAACCCCTTCGCGCACCCCGTGGAGCACAAAACCTGCAGAGGACATGTTCTCTACGCCTCCGGCAAGTACCAGGTCCTCATCGCCGCTGACAACAGCCTGATATGCGTTCATTATGGCTTTCATGCCGCTTCCGCAGATCATGTTCACCCCGTAAGCGGGAACTTCCACGGGAATACCGGCCTTAATGGCTGCCTGACGGGCTACACCCTGTTTCTGGCCAGCCATTAGAATATTGCCCACAATCACTTCATCAATTCTGGCAGGATCCACAGCCGTGTCTTCCAAAATCTTTCTAATAACCACAGCTCCAAGTTCTGCGGGGGGTACGCTGGTGAGTGACCCCAGCATTTTACCAATGGCCGTACGCTTGGCCGCAACTATATATACTTTTTTCATCATTTCACTTTTTAAACATTTTGCATGGGAATCAAATCATCGGGAATAATCAGAGTGCAACCGGTTGCAGCCTGCACCTGATCTACGGTAAACTCGGGATGTATCTCTTTAATAACCAGTCCTTCAGGAGTTACTTCCATCACACCCATCTCGGTAATGATGGTATTGACCTGGCCGGCTGCAGTCAGGGGCAACGTGCATTCTTTTAGTATCTTATGCTGCCCTTTGGCCGTGTGTTCCATGGTCACGATCACTTTTCTGGCACCTGTAATCAAATCCATTGCACCGCCAATACCGGGGACTTTAACACCGGGAATGGCCCAATTGGCAATATTGCCTTTTTCATCTACCTGCAGAGAACCAAGCAAAGTAACGTTAACGTGTCCTCCCCTGATAATGGCAAAGGAAGTCGCCGAATCGAAACAGGAAGCGCCCGGTACAAGCGTTATAGGTCCCCCTCCGGCATTAATCAAATTGGGATTCTCATTACCCGGAGCCGGTGGATTACCCATACCTATACATCCGTTCTCTGATTGCATGGCAACGTGAATGTTGGAAGGCAGGTATTTTAACACTTCGGTAGGCAGGCCTATGCCCAGATTGACCACATCACCGTCATGCAGTTCCAATGCAGCACGACGTGCGATCACTTCTCTGATCTGATTTTTGTCCATAATGATTAATATCTGATAATTAGATTAATACTATTTTTGTCTTCTCACATATTCCTGGGCTACGAAAGAGGCTACGTCCTCGGCATAGGTATTTATCCCGAATCCGGCATCGAAACCCAGTTCTCTGGCCAGTTCGTGAGTGATCCGGGGACCGCCGCAAACAACAATCATTCTTTCGCGCAATCCTTCGGCCTCCATCATCTCTATGAATTCCACCAGGTTTTTAATATGCACATCTTTCTGCGTTACCGTTTGGGAGACCAGGATGGCATCAGCATTCATCTCCATGGCTTTGGCAATTATCTCCTCGTTCAGAACCTGTGAACCCATATTCAGTGCCTCAATCATATCGTAGCGTTCCAATCCGTAATGCCCTGCATAGCCTTTCATATTCATAATGGCATCTATGCCCACCGTATGTGCATCGGTTCCGGTGCTGGCGCCAACCATAACGAGTTTACGGCCAATGTTTTCCTTAATGTACTCGTCAATCTGGTGCATGTCCATGACAGTACTGTCCACCTTTGGCACGCGAATGGACGTGAAATCCACTGTATGCAGGAGACTTCCGTAACAGTTGAAAAAAGTGAAGCCCGGTGTGAGCTCGCGATAAAAAACTACCTGAGGATTGTCCAGGCCCATGGCCTTCAGCAGTTGTTTGGCTGCCTCTATAGCTTCGGGTCCGCAAGACACAGGCAGGGTAAAACTCAACTGTACTTTGCCGTCGTTCATAGTGTCCCCGTAAGGTTTGATTTTTGTGAGATCCAGGGTTTTATCAAAATCCTGGGAATCCATTGAATACAGTCCGCCGCTCATAATTATTTATTCCCTTTTAGTAATTCAATAAACGGATTTATATAAGATCCCGATTTTTCAGTGACGCCGGAAAGCCCTTTTCCGCCGTTTTTAGGACGTTTGACGTCTGCAAAGTATCCTTTTTCAAGAGCAGTGAAAAGTCCTTCATTCTTAAGCTTTTCGAGCAAGTCGATAGCATTCTGCAGAACTTCCGAGGCGCGCCTGCGGATAATGCCTCCTTCTTTGAATTCCACCTCGTCACCTATATTCCTGAAACTGGTAAAGATGTATTTGGCGTTTTCAATGGAGAGATACCGGTCGCTCATGAAAGGAGTATGTATGGCCTCGGTGGGCATTCCCAGCAGCTGTATCCCCTGCCCTGTCCAGATGCCGGCCAGGTTAAAAAGCGCATCCTGGATATGACCTCTGAAAATATTGCCGGTCATGAATTTTGTAGGAGGCATGTATTTTAACGGCGCATTGGGAAATATTTCACGCGTCATGCGGGCCTGAGCCAGTTCATACAGAAAAGCATTTTCCATGGCCGGATCCATCTCGAAAGCGTGTCCAAGTCCCATTTGTTCTTCGGGAAGGCCGGCCATAAGGGCCAGCTGTTCGTTTATAAGGTCCGAGGCCAGTACGGTATGTGCCTCGTCATAGGCATCGGCTGTGGTCAGGTAATTATCCTCTCCCGTATTTATGATTACCCCTGCAAATCCATTGATTATGCGGGAGAAATACTGGTCAACGAGTGTGCGCTGCATGTTGATGTCACGGAAAAGAATACCGTACAAAGCATCGTTAAGCATCACATCGAGCCCTTCCAGGGCCCCCATGACGGCTATCTCGGGCATGCAGAGCCCAGAACAATAATTGCACAGTCTGATGTACCGCCCCACTTCCTCACTTACCTGGTCCAGGGCGGAACGCATGATCCTGAAATTCTCCTGGGTTGCATAGGTTCCTCCGAATCCTTCGGTAGTGGCTCCGTATGGTACGTAATCGAGCAGAGATTGTCCCGTGGTGCGGATTACAGCAATAATATCGGCCCCCTGACGCGCTGCGGCCTGAGCCTGTACAACGTCTTCGAAAATATTCCCTGTGGCCACAATCACATAGAGATACGGACGCGGTCCCTCGCCTATCGTATTCAGGTAGTGCTCGCGACGGGCTCTTTTTTCTCTGATTCGTGCAATACTTTTATCCATGAAGGGTTTCAGCGCAAAAAGCATCTTCTGCGGGTCACTTACCGGCACTGTCCTGACGTCAAGCTTTCCCTCAGATACGGCAACGGCAATGTCCGCGGGTGTCCTGCCCGTATGAATCATTGCATTTCCAAGGAAGTGCAGTGCTCCGGCAGAAAGCATCCCGTTATCCTTCAATGCATCTGTAAGCACATTCGGCAGGGGTACACCGTTTTTGTCAATTCCGTCAATACCCATTAGCCGGCATAAAGTACGCTCCACGGCAACGGTCGTAAAGTGTTCCACAAACTCCTGTACCTGACCGGCTATATCACGCGCCACATTTTTGGCGTAATGTACTTTACCGAAATCCAAACCTAATTTTGATTCTGTCATTTTACATATTTCTTTGCCAGTTCCAGAAAAGAATCATCTACGCCCAGCAACCGGGCAATCCGCAACGCTTCTTCCGGAACCAGTCCGTCCATGTCTTCTACAAGACTATAATCAATATACTTGTTAATATTCTGTGCATTCACTTCTCCGGGAACGACACTCTGACCTGTAAAGCCTTTGACACGTAACTTTTTGCAAGACAGCTTCATGTCACCAAAATGAGTACTTATGAGTGCCGTAATACGGTGAAGGGTGAAAAAATCTGCCAGCGCAGAGACGAGTGCCATGCCCTCATTCGGATTAGTCGTTCTGGCAGGTTCGTCAATCAGTACAAGCAGCGGGGTGCCTTTTTTCACGGCGGCAAAAATACGGTTAAGTTCCAACATCTCGGCAGCAAATGAAGAAAGGCCCCGCAACTGGTCCTGTCTGTCGCCGCTCACAAGGAAAAGCTCCTCTATCATGCTCAGACGGGCTTTCCCGGCCGGAACAAAGAATCCGTATTGCGCAAGGGTCTGAATAAGCGATACCGTCTTCAATACCACCGTCTTTCCGCTCATGTTGGCACCTGTCAGCAGGCAGGGTCCGCTTTCCAGACGAATGGAAACCGGCTGGAATGAATTTCCCGAATCTTCAAGGGAATCGGCAATTTGCGGATGAAACATTCCCTCAATGGCAAGGAATTCCGGTTCTTCGTCGTTTATAAACTCAGGACGAACCAACCGGTAACGTTTTGCCAGATAAGCTTTTGCAAACCAGATTTCAATCCGGGCCAGGGTATCAAAATTTTTCCTGAGCTTCTCTGAATGATCACTCATCCTGCGACTCAACTCCTCTCTGACTTCCAGCTCGGCTTTGTCCACGGCCTGCCGCAGCTTTTCCCATTCTCCGGGCTGTTCACCGGAATCCGTGCCTTTGAGACGATCACGCGCCGAGGCAAGGGATTGGCTGTAACTGTTATATATATAGAACGATACAACTCCCGTTCCGTCCGGATCGAGCATGGTCCTTACTTCATTCAAAGGGTACAAAGGCTCGTGAGTAAAGCCCATGTCATTGAGCAGCCCGGAGATATCGGAACAGAGAAAGGCGAAATATTTGATTTCGAACAATTCAATTTCGTCGAGAATCCTTTTATCGGCCACTGCCTGTAAAGTACCCTGAATATCGTGAATCTGCGAGAATAGATGATTCAGACGCATGCAATCGGGCAAACGTGCCGGATCCGATACCAGATCCAAAGCAGCCTGCAGGATATCAAATCCCTTTTCCAGCGCCTGCCTGTTGGTGCAGAAAGGCGTTTGCATGAGGTAACGCATGGGCCTTGAACCGGACAGTTCCAGCTTTCCGGTCAGGTATTTCAATCCGTCTATATGTTCAGTCATCCGGCTGAATTTCATTGCTCAAGCCTTTTTATGTTGTATACGGGAAGTTCCAGTACTTCCTGCATTCTTGTTTCCAATTCAGTGGCATTCAAATGATACCCTTCGGGGGACCAGGGATTGACGCATACAGCTATTAAATTGGTTTTCAGCACTGTACTTATCTTTCCACCTTCTTTCAAAAAACGGTAAAAAACATCAGGTTCTGTGAACAGTCGGGAAAAATCCCTTATGATCAGCTCCATTCCGTTCACTTCTTTTTGATGTCCCAATTTATCGAGCAACGTATTGCTCACAACTCCCGGAATAAATATTCTTCGTTCTCCGGAATGTATGATTTTAGTCACATCCTGCGTACGCAAGGCAGAGTGGATGCCTAAATCCTTCAGTTCACCCCGTTCATCAACAGCCCAGACACCCCGTACAACTTCCCCGCAACGTCCGGCCAGTTCCTTTGGAACGGCGGGCAGGCAAAGTGTATCGTACACAAAGCGCGTTCTGCCCAGTAACCGGGTCATGTTGGCCGAATAGGCAGCGCCTGTGGTGAGGATCATCGCCTGAGTCACCGCCGGAGAAGCCAGACTCATCCGGGAAAGCGCTCCGTCTACCAGGGCAAGGTCAACCTGCCACTTTAAGGGAGCCTGTTCCACCCACCTGGCCAGGGAAACCGTATCGGACGGTCCTGCCAGTATTATTTTACCTCTTTCCAGCGCCCTGGCGGTCACCAGACCTCCCGATACCGCACTCCCGTTGTCCACTTCGCATATTTCCGCACAAAATCTCTTCTCCAGGTAATAACGGGACAATGTGGTAAAATACATGCCCGGCTCTACATAAATTTCAGGCTTGGGGGTAGACTTTATCAGGTCTACCCTCTCGCCGTCAATTCCTATGGAAGTCACGGCTACCTGCGTTTGCGTCTGCGCCATCCTGCGCAATACATAATTCAGGCACTCCGTCTTTCCTGTATTCTTTTCCAATCCTACTATTGACAGACTTGTATACTTGCGTATGCGGTCAATAAAAGGCATAGGTCAGTGTTTGTGGTTTCTTTCTTTTCTTGCCAGTGTGGCCGGTTCCATGGATAACTGCTGTCCTTCCAAAAGCCCCGATACACCTTCCAGCCGGCGTTTTTCCTCACAGAATCTGCAATGGCATTCATTGGTGTAGTCTGCCGGCTCGGTATAAGTGGTAATGACGCCTTCGTAATTACGCAGGACAACCCTTCCGGGGGATTGGCTTATTATATAGGTAGGCATGACCGGAGTCTTGCCTCCTCCGCCCGGAGCATCCACCACAAAAGTAGGTACCGCATAGCCCGAAGTATGTCCGCGCAGTCCTTCCATAATCTCAATACCCTTTGAAACAGGCGTACGGAAATGTTCCAGTCCCATTGAAAGGTCGCACTGATAAATATAATAAGGACGAACACGCATTCTTACCAGCTTCTGTACCAGGTCTTTCATGATATGCACGCAATCGTTTACCCCGCGGAGCAACACGCTCTGATTTCCCAAAGGAATACCGGCATCTGCCATCCTTTCGCAGGCTGCAATGGATTCGGCGGTTATTTCGTTGGGATGATTGAAATGGGTGTTCAGCCATATGGGATGGTATTTCCTGAGCATGGCAACCAGTTCGGGTGTAATACGCTGGGGGCATACTACCGGCACACGTGTGCCGATACGGATGATCTCCACGTGAGGAATTTCGCGAAGGCGTCTGATTATGGACTCGAGCCGTTCATCGCTCACCATAAGGGCATCGCCGCCGGAAAGCAGCACATCTCTCACCTGTGGTGTACGGGCTATGTAATCAATGGCAGCCTGGATCCTGTCGGTAGTAGACTCGTGGTCCTTCTGTCCGGCAAAACGGCGCCGCGTACAATGACGGCAATACATGGAGCACTGGTCCGTAATCAGGAACAGTACCCTGTCGGGGTATCTGTGAGTAAGGCCCGGCACGGGAGAGTCTTCGTCCTCGTGGAGGGGATCAAGAAGATCGGCCTCGGCCCTGTGTGTTTCGGCAATCGTCGGGATGGCCTGTTTCCGTACAGGACAGAACGGATCGTCCGGATCTATCAGGCTAAGATAATAAGGGGTGATGGCCATCCTGAGCATTTTCAGAGACTGGGCCACCCCTTCTTCTTCTTCCGGTGTGAGCCGGATATACTTCCTGAGTTGCTCCAGGCTTACAATGCGGTTCTTCACCTGCCATTTCCAGTCGTTCCACTGTTCGTCGGTTACCTCGGGAAAGAGTTGTTTTCTCCTTGTTTCAACCATATAATACTTTTTTATGCATACAGTTCGGTAAACACCTTGCGGAGCTTTTCACATTCGCGAAGTTCCTGCAGAGTGATCTCGGCGTGTCCTTTCGTGTATCCGTTCCCAACAATCATGGTAACGTCGGAACCAACGCCTTCGGCTCCCAGAGCGGCTTTGGTAAAGCTGGTAGCCATCGAGAAGAAGTAAACCACCCCGGTATTCTTGGTACAGAGAATAGAAGTCATCTCGGTATCGGGAATGTTCACGTTATTAATTGTCACGTCACACATTCCGCCATTGGTAAGCTCGTCAATCTTTTCCAGAACGGCCACGGGCTGTGTGGCGTCTGCGGAAAATACGTAATCACAGAATCCAAGTTCCTGCAAGCGTTTGGTAGAACGTTCACTGTGACAGAGACCTATGACCATACCCGTAACACCTGCACGTTTCTTGGCCTCGTAGCAGCACAACATTCCGGATTTTCCACCGGCTCCGATAATGAGAACGGTATCTCCGGGTTTTACCAGTTTGGCTGTCTGTGCGGGAGCTCCGGCCACGTCAAGTGCAGAAAGGGCCAGGTTTTCGGGCATATCGGCGGGTATCTTGGCATAAATGCCGCTTTCAAAAAGAATGGCTTTGCCGTCGATATCCACCTGATCTATATCCGAGCGGATATCCTTGATCTTGTCTATTCTAAGAGGAGTAAGGGAAAGAGAAACCAACGTGGCAATCTTGTCTCCCACTTTCAGGTCAATCTTGCCTTCAAGTGCTTCTCCAATCTTCTCGACAACACCCAGGAGCATGCCGCCCGATCCGGTTACCGGATTGCGGTGTTTACCCTGTTTGGCAACAATGTCGAGCATGATGGCGGCTATTTTCTCTTTGTCGCCGCCGGCCTGTTCTTCAATTTGAGTAAAGCTGGCAGAATCTATATTTAATGTCTTGACATCAATGAGGATTTCATTATCATAAATCTCATCCATGTTATTGTCCAGTTTGTTGGCAGGTTGCGGGAGTACTCCCTTGGGTTCAATGACCCGGTGCAGTCCGTATTTATTTCCTTTTTTCATATGACATAGTTTGGTTGGTTTATTATTGATTTTTAGCAGGCAGCCCAAGTATGGTGCGCGCTTCGGCCGGAGTGGCTATCTCTCTTCCGAGTTCTTTTGCCATCCTTACCACTTTGGCGACCAGTTCGCCGTTGGACCTGGCCAGTACTCCTTTGGAGAGGTACACGTTGTCTTCGAAGCCTACGCGGACATGTCCTCCGTCAATGATGGCGGCAGTGGCCAGAGGCATTTCGTAACGGCCGAGGCCGGCAACCGTATAGGTGGCATCGTGAGGAATGCTTCCGCGCAGGAAAATGAAATCGCGCAAAGAGCCTCCAATGCCCCCGTTCACTCCCATTACAAAATCGAAATGCATGGGTTTCTGAATGAATCCCTGCTTGTGCAGACGAAGTGCCATTTCTATCATGCTTTTGTCAAAGACTTCAAGTTCAGGTTTAATTCCCCGTTCTATCATCTTCTGGCCAAAATACTTAATGGTATTCTCGGTATTTTCAAAAATATCGTCTCCGCCAAAATTCAGGGTACCGCAATCGAGTGTTGCCATTTCGGGATGAAGCTCGGTGGGTTGAAGACGTTCGTCGTTGGTCATTCCCACGGCTCCCCCGGTTGAAGGCTGTATGATAATATCGGGACACTCTTTTTTTATGGCTTCCATGACAGCCCGGAAACGTTCACGGTCCTGGGTGGGGGTACCGTCGTC
Source organism: uncultured Muribaculaceae bacterium (assembly GCA_964600385.1). Classification (GTDB taxonomy): domain Bacteria; phylum Bacteroidota; class Bacteroidia; order Bacteroidales; family UBA932; genus DMER64. Next base: position 32,536 of record CAZRJC010000005.1, on the reverse strand, counting down.
GTAACGTACATGCAGGTGAATGATGCTGGCTCCTTCCAGGTAAGCCGATTTTGCTTCACGCACGCACTCCTCTACCGTATAAGGTACGGCAGGATTGTGCTCTTTCAATACTTCGGCCCCGCAGATGGCAGCCGTGATAATCAGTTTTTCCATGGCATTATTCCTTTTTTCTCTGACACTTCAGAGGCGTAACACAAGTTCCGCTGGCACGACATACCACAATGGGTTCATCGAGTATATCCGCAGCAGATTCTGAAATATCGGGACGGGGCACGATCACTTTACGTGCCTCGAAAACCATCTTGCGACTTGTATTTCCCACATGAATGATTTCACCGGTGGCTTCTATATAATCACCGGCATAGACAGGGGCAAGAAACTCCACACTGTCATAGGCACGGAACAAGCCTTCATCGCCATCCTGACGGATAAGTAATTCAGTGGCGACATCGCCGAACAACTGGAGCATTTTAGCCCCGTCAACAAGATTGCCCCCGTAATGGGCATCGTGAGAACTCATTCTCAGACGGATAACAGATTTTGTATTCATACAGGATCAGTTTACAATATAATTAACATAAATATAGGGCAGGTGAACGTTTTCCGGGAGAATGCTCCCTACGGGAACAATCTCTTCTGCTTCTGCGATAACCAGGTCGGCTGCAGTGGCCATTACAGGGTTGAAGTTCTTTGAATTACCCTTCCAGTAAAGATTTCCTGAGGCATCCGAAACCGAGGCTCCTACTAAAGCGACCTGGGCACGTAGAGGTTTTTCCAGAAGATAATCTTTTCCGTCTACATTCACCACCTGTTTTCCTTCTTCAATAACGGTACCCAAACCCACCGGAGTGAGCACTCCTCCCAGACCGGCACCGCCACAACGAATCCTCTCGGCCAGCGTACCCTGGGGTACAAATTCAATCTGAAGGGTTCCGTTGTTGTATTGTTCACCCGTTGCGGGATTTGTTCCTATGTGACTGGTAATCACCTTCTTTACTTTCTTTGCGGCAATAAGTTTTCCTACGCCTTTGTCCTGAAATGCTGTATCATTGGTGATAACGGTCAGATCTGTTACTTCCGTCCGGAGTAATTCGTCCAATATTTTTTTGGGACTTCCCACGCTTAAAAAACCTCCGACCATTATGGTCATGCCGCTTTTTATCTGAGAAACCGCCTCATTAATTGAAATTTGTTTGCTCATGATGGATTTTGATTAATTTTTATTATGATTTTTAAATAAATGCACCCAAAAAGTAACAAATATATATCCTGCAAATATATGGATAGATAGCGAATTTTCAGTGAAAAAAGTGCTATTTTTACAAATCAAAACCAGAAACACAATGACCATAACAGCCGAAAACATACTTTTAATCGGTTCCATACTGCTTTTTTTCAGTCTGTTAGCAGGTAAAACAGGCTATAAATTCGGAGTCCCCACCCTTTTATTATTTCTGATTGTAGGAATGCTCTTTGGCAGTGAAGGTGTGGGCATTCAATTTTCCAGTCCCCGTACGGCGCAGTTTATTGGAATGGTCGCTCTGGGCATCATCCTGTTTTCCGGAGGTATGGACACCCATTTCGACGAAATCAAGCCTGTGGCTGGAGAAGGACTTGTCCTGGCCACTCTCGGGGTATTGCTGACTGCTTTCATCACTGGTACTTTTATTTACTTTCTGGCCATGCTGCTGCCGGGAGTAAAATTATCCTATCCCTTGTCTCTCCTGCTGGCCAGCGTCATGTCTTCGACCGATTCCGCCTCTGTTTTTGCCATCATGCGATCAAAAGGGCTTAAGCTCAAACACAATCTGCGTCCGCTGCTTGAACTCGAAAGCGGAAGTAATGACCCTATGGCCTACATGCTCACCATTGCGCTCATTCAATATATCAGCATGCCGGATGAATCCAGCATATGGAAGATTGTCCTTTTGTTTCTGTATCAAATGGCAACGGGACTCATTGCGGGTTTCCTGCTGGGAAAATTATGTACCTACTTTCTAAGGAAAACCAATATCGGGAACGATTCGCTTTACCCCATCCTTATCCTGGCCTTTTCTTTCTTCATTTTCTCCTTTACAGACCTCATAAAGGGTAACGGATATCTTGCAGTATACGTTGGGGGGCTCGTGGTCGGAAATGCCCGTTTTCTGCATAAAAAGACGGTCAGGAATTTTTTTGACGGACTTACCTGGCTGGTACAGATCATCATGTTCCTCACACTGGGTCTTCTGGTAAATCCATCCGACTTGTGGCCGGTGGCCGGTATAGGCCTGCTGATTGGACTGTTCATGATTGTCTTTTCACGCCCCCTGGCCGTATTCATTTCACTTCTCCCATTCCGGAAACTGAACCTGAACAGCCGGCTGTTCACTTCATGGGTCGGGCTCAGGGGAGCCGTGCCCATCATTTTTGCCACCTACCCTCTGTTGCATAACGTACCGCAGGCAGGTATCATTTTCAACATAGTTTTCTTCATAACCATTCTTTCCCTGCTTATCCAGGGTACATCCATCCCATGGGTGGCAAAGCACCTTCACCTTTCATTCCCCCAGAAAAAAAGAGAACGTTCTGAGTTTGAAATGGAGTTTTCGGAAGATATCAAATCTGCCATGAGCGAGGTCATCGTTACGGCCGAAAGTTTAAGGTTCGGGAACCGGATGATGGACATTCCGCTTCCCGACAAAACTCTTGTTGTAATGATCAAACGGGGCGACTCATTTTTTATTCCGAGAGGTAATACTGAACTCGAAGAAGGTGACCGTCTGCTTATCATTTCTGACGATGAAAAGGCTCTGAAAGAGACGTATGAGAACCTGGGAATAGACGCTTACAGATAATTTCCTAACTATTAGCTAATCAGTTATTTAATATGTTATATAACATATATGTTATAATATATAACTATATTGTTACAACTTGCAATTTTCCCTTTATTTACAACACTTTGCACTAAAAAGAACCGAAGAGTCGCCATAACTGAGAAAACGGTAGTTGTTCATAAGTGCATGATCGTAAATCCGACGCCAGTCATCCCCTGTAAAAGCAGCTATGAGAAGCAGCAAAGTCGAGTTCGGCTGGTGGTAATTTGTGATGAGAATATCGGTTCCCCTGAACCTGTAAGAAGGGATAATCAGGATCTGCGTGGAAGCTTCCAGCGTTTCAATCCGGTTCCTTTTCAGGTACCCTATGAGGGCATCCAAAGACTCTTTATAGGAAATTTCAGACCGGGTAAAATAAGGTTCCCACTGCCCTACGAAGGAAGGATCCTTCCCCGACATGGTCTGAAGTCCCAGGTAGTATAAACTCTCGATACAGCGACAGGAAGTGGTCCCTACCGAAACGAGCGGTCCCCCGTGGTCCCTGAGTGCTTCAAGAAATGACACGGGCACCGAGAAAGGCTCGCAATGCATGGTATGATCCTTTATATAATGGCTCTTAACCGGCCTGAAGGTTCCGGCACCCACATGAAGAGTCAATTCCTGAATTTTAATGTTCCGTTCCTGCAATTCCCGGATTACCCGGGAAGAAAAATGAAGTCCGGCCGTAGGAGCGGCCACCGATCCCCTGTTTCTTGCATAAACGGTCTGATATCGTTCAATATCAGAATCTTCGGCTTCTCTTTTAAGATATGGAGGTATGGGGACCTTACCGCTCAGTTCCAAAACCCTCGAAAAAGGCACATCGGGTGACCAGTTGAACCTGATCAGGTAACGGTCACCTTCCTTATCGACCATGGTTGCAGAAAGGCCAAGAGAAGCAAGACCTGGGTCATTTGCCGGATTATACAGCGGAAGAGCTCCCGATTTCCATTTTTTAGCATTTCCCACAGCACAATACCAGAGAGACGATGCATGCTGTGAAAAAGCCAGGATGTATTCCCTGGGAGAAGCCGGTTCCAGGCAAAAAACCTCTATGTGGGCCCCTGTTTCCTTAGTAAAGAACAAACGGGCAGGAACTACTTTGGTATTATTGAAAACAAGCAGGCTGTCTTCCGGAAGAATCCGGGGAAGATTGACAAAAATATCGTCCCGGATTTCTGAACTCTCGCTCTTGTCTGAACTGCCGCTTTGGGGGTAATTACGGTAAACAAGAAGTTTGGAGGCATCACGTTCGGGAAGAGGATATTTGGCAATCCGGTCTTCAGGTAGAATATAAGTATAGTCGCTTATGCGCAGAGATGGTACAGAAAAATCCGTTGATATCATAATTGGGCACAAAGGTATATTCATTTAAGCCAAAAATATACTTAAAGTTTTACTTTAGGTTATAATTTACAAATGTAATTTACTTTTGTAGTATTAATTGCATACATTTGTAAACGTTTTATACTAATAATTAGTTATTTCTATTTAATTATCCATGTATGCTGATTTAATTATGTAAACAAGAAAATTATATACTATTATAATACTGTATACCAGTGTTTTAATAAATCTAACGGAAGTATTAAATAAGGTAATGAACTGCTTTTTACGGTAAAAAAGAGCAAAACAGGCATGAAATACATGTTTTTAATACTTTATATACTTATTTACCAGTTCTTTATAAGATATAATTAAAGTAAATTACCATATAAAGAGTATAGATATTGAATACTCGTAAATAGCTGCATATAAAAAAGATTCTTTTATCAAACCTGTTTACTAATTACAAATGTATATTTGCAAATATTTACTTATGTAAACATTTTATATGTTACATTTGTATTAATAAAGTTTACAATTATGCAAAGCCGATTACAGCAATTTTTACAGGCAGAAAACATAACTCCTGCCCGTTTTGCAGACCAAATTGGGATTCAACGCTCAGGAGTATCACACATTTTGGCGGGACGGAATAAACCGGGATTTGACTTTATAGAAAAAATGCTCCGGTGCTACCCTTCACTCAACGCTGAATGGCTCATTACCGGAAAAGGAAAAATGTTCAAGGAAATCAGGACTGCTTCTCTTTTTGATGAGGTGTCTGCTCCTTCTGCACAGTTTGTCGCACCTGCCACCGCATTGCCAGAGGCAGATTCAGATGAATCTGCAGCAGATCAGCCTTCTTTTGAAGAACAGCCAAAAACCATAAATATAGATAAATACAATACCGAATCTAAACAATCTGTTAAGATAGCCAAAGTAGTTTTATTTTATTCAGACAACACTTTTATTGAATACTCTCCGCGCATTTAGTATATTTGCATAATCAATACTAAATTATATGTATCGTCTAATCAGACCCCTGCTTTTTCTGATGTCTGCAGAAACAGCTCATAAGTTTACTATTAAACTGCTTAGTATAGCCAGATTCATTCCGTTTGTTCCGCTCCTCATGCGGAAATTTTTTTGTTATAGCCACCCGTCTCTCAGACGCGAAGTGCTTGGACTTGATTTTCCAAATCCAGTGGGGCTGGCGGCAGGCATGGATAAAAACGCGGTTGCCTATAATTCTATGGCCGACCTTGGTTTCGGATTTGTAGAAATCGGTTCCGTTACACCCAAGCCTCAGCAGGGAAATCCAAAACCCAGATGCTTTCGCCTGGTAAAAGACAAGGCTATTATAAACAGGATGGGAATTAACAATGTGGGAGTCAAGCAAATAGTAAGAAATATCCAGCGCTGTCATCCCCGGGTGATTATTGGGGGCAATATCTCCAAGAATGCCACTACGCCCAACGATATGGCATACAGGGATTATGAAAAGGCTTTTGCTCAATTGTATGACTATGTAGACTATTTTGTAATAAATGTAAGTTGCCCTAATGTAAGGGATCTGAGGAATCTGCAATCTGCAGACAATCTTTCAACTATTGTCAGACATCTTACTGAAATCAGAAGGTATTGCGACGTATACCGGCCTATTCTGCTGAAACTTTCCCCGGACCTTACTCCCGCCATGCTTGATCAGATGATTGAAGTGGTAATGCTGTCGGGTCTGGACGGTGTAGTTGCCTGCAACAGCACAACTTCCAGAGAAGATCTCGTAACGGATAAAGAAAAACTGGCCGCTATCGGAGACGGGGGATTAAGCGGGGCTCCAATGAAAGAGAAAGCTCTTAAGGTCATTAAATACATTCATGAGAAAACCAACGGCAACCTTCCAATTATCGGAGTCGGCGGTATCATGACCCCACAGGATGCCAAAGACATGCTGGATGCAGGCGCATCCCTTGTTCAGGTCTACACAGGTTTCATTTACCAGGGGCCTGCATTCATTCGTAAAATACTGAAAAACATAAAGAAAGATGAAAAATAACTGGTTCCTGCCGGCATTATTGCTCCTGACAGCTTTTGTTTCCTGTACTCCGGGCAAAGACGAATCGGCCATCAAGGAGCTCGATTCCCTATTCTCATCCACCTGGGAAAAGGACCAGCCCGGTGCCGTTGTACTGGTATTAAAACAAGATTCTGTTGTTTTTGAAAAAGCTTACGGTCTGGCAACCCTTCGGCCCGATACTCCTGCCCGGCCGGAAACCTTCTTTTGTATAGCTTCCGTTTCAAAGCAGTTTTCTGCCGTTGCCATCATGCAACTGGCCGAAGAGGGAAAACTCTCCCTTGACGATCCGGTATCCATGTATTTTCCTCATTTTAAGGCAGATTTCTTCAAACAGATCACATTGCGTCATCTGTTGTCACATACATCGGGCATTCCCGACGTTCGTCCCAGGACAGACAGCCTCTATGTATATCACTCTACCGACGTTGAATCATACTCGTACCTGGACACCCTTTCGTTTCTGAACTTCCAGCCCGGAACACAGTACGAATATATGAACCCGACTTTCCAGCTAATGTACACCATCATTGAGAAAGCTTCGGGAATACCATTCGAGGAGTATATGCGTACCCGCATCTTCCTTCCGGCCGGCATGAAGGAAAGTATCTATTTTGAAGAAGGCAGAACCATTCAGGAAATGTCTCACGGATATGAATGGAATGAAACAACGGGGCAATGGGATGAATGTGATTACGGAGAAACGTCTTTCTTTGCCTCAAAAGCTGACGGCGGACTTTATACCTCGGTAAGAGAATTTGTTCAATGGGAAAAGGCATTGCGCAACAATATGTTTATAAGCCCTAAGATGACCGGAGAGGCTCATTCACCCAAAATCGCAACGGATATTCCCCATACCGGTTACGGATACGGATGGTTTATTGAGGAAAGACCCGGCTTTACAAAAAAGGTATTTCATACCGGCGATAACGGAGGTTATCAGATTTATGCCGGACGTTATCCGGAAAAAGAAGTGCTTTTTCTGATTTTTTCCACCAGGAACATTTCCCGTGAAAGCACTGTTGAGAAAGCCGAGCAAATCATGAAGCGGGCAGAATGCTTATAGGAGCCGCAGAAAGTTTCCTCCCAGAATATCTTCAATATCTGTGGCAGAATAGCCCCGGGCACACAGTTCTTCTGTAATCACCGGCATATACGAAATATCCTCAAGCCCGGCCGGACACATTTCAATACCGTCAAAATCGGAACCAATGCCCACATGTTTTGGTCCCACCAGGGACACTACATGGTCGATATGGTCCACAATTCTCTTATATGAGGGTCTGGGAAGGGCCATTATCTGTTCACCCGCTTCTTTCAATAACCCCTCGTACATTTTTGAATCGCTGTTATATAGCGTTTCGGCTTTTTCGTACACATCTATCAGGGGAGCCACATCCAGAGAATACTGTTTATCCAGAAAAGCAGGATAGAAATTGATTTGAATGACTCCGCCCTTGGCTGCCATGGCACGGATCATATCGTCGGTCATATTCCGGGGTACATCGCACAAGGCCCTGCAACAGGAATGCGTAGAGACGACAGGTTTGGCCGAATACCTGAGCACATCATAAAAAGCCTCGTCCGAGATATGCGCAACATCTATGAGCATGCCCAGACGATTCATTTCGGCAACCAATTCCTTGCCGAACGGACTCAGACCGTTCCACCTTTTATCTTTTGTAGCACAACTGTCACATACTTCGTTATTTCCTGCATGGGTGAGTGTGACATAGCGGACTCCCATACGGTAAAAGAGACGTAATAAAGAAAGATCCTTATGAATGGGACCTGCGTTTTCCATACCCAAAAACAGCGCAATCTTCCCTTGTTTCTTCAGCAAGTAAGCATCCTGTGCAGTTGTGGCCAGAGCCACTTTATCCGGATAGGCAGCCAGCATATCATAGACAGAGGCCAGAGCAGACAAAGCCCTGAAAGTACATTCATGCGGCTCCCATTTGTTGGACACATACAAAGCAAAGAAAGAGGCGTCAACGCCCCCTTCTTTCATCCTTACCAGATCCACATGGCCCTTGTCAGAACGTTTTCCAATATCTACACCTCTTCTTAACATAATTGGTGTATCACAATGTGAATCAAGTACAAGGGCTTTTTCGTGAATCTGTTTTGGTGTCATATTTTTATTATTAATAAGAAGTCATGTGCGAGGCGCCACTGGTGCGCACATTCTGCAATGAGGCGTTCTTGTTGTAGCGGAGTTTTGAGGCTCCCGATACTTCGGGTTCAAGGGTTCCCAACACCTTGACTTCTGCCTTGGCAGCACCGCTAACTACAGCTTTCATGCTTTCCACCTGGAAATCCAGTCCATTGAACGAAGCAGCTCCGCTCACATTGACTGATGACCTTATAGCACGCCCTGTAATTGTAGCATGGCTGGTTCCGCTAATATCTATATCAGCAAATGTAATATTTTTTTCTTCAAAAGTAAAGAAAGCCTTGGAGGCACCGCTGGCTTCGAGATCCAGTTCTTCTGTTTTTACTTTCATCTCTATTTTGGATACTCCGGAAAGTTCGGCTTCGAGATTCAGACATTCGAGGAATCCGAAATCCACCTTTGTCACTCCTGAGAGCTCAATGGACATATCTGTGGTCTTGAATGTATCTTTTGTTGTGAGTTTGGTAACACCACTCATCTCCAGATTACATATCACCGGCATGGATACACTGGCTATTATCTCCATATTATTGTACTTTTTCTGAAGGTGTTTGGGAATTCCGCCGTCTTTGTATCCCAGATGAAGCTTGTTTCCCTTAACAGTAACTTCGAGGTATTCAAATAGTTCGGGATGCGTTTCTACCTTCACGGAAAAATTATTGCTTTTGACCAGTGTCACATCATAGACACCTGAAATTTCAAGTTCGGAAAAAGAAGATACTTTAAAGTTTCTGGATTCCAAACCGCGGTTCTGGGCAAAGGACAATGTGCTGACCAGCAACATTAATCCAACTGTAATCATTTTATTCATAGCTAAAATCATTTATCTTGTTTTTATTGAAGAGGCTCCGCTCGCATGGGAGCCCGAAAATTTTGGATTCCCCTTGACGCTGATATTGGAAGCGCCCGAGGCTTTAGCATCAACAGTTTTCTTTACAAGTACATCTGCGTTGGAGGCACCGGAGCATATGACCGTCATGCGATCTGTCTCAAAATTAAAGGCCTTGATGTTAGAGGCACCGCTTGCCTGCATATCTGCGGTTGTGGCAGAACCGTCCATGATAACAGTAGATGCCCCCGAAGCTTTAACCTTGATATAATCTGCATCCTGTCTGAAATGCAACGTTGAAGCTCCGCTCACATATACCTCGGACCTAGTAGCCAATCCGTTGATATTTAATTCAGAAGCACCACTTACTTCAATTTTTGCTGTATGTGTCATAATTGATACATTGGCAGATGAAGCACCGGAAAGTTCTATATCAAAGTTCTTTGGAGAAAACTGGGTTACGGTACGTAATGTAGCGGCACTTTTCAGATCTACCGAAACCAGATCGGGCATTGTAACATAGGCCTTTACCTTATGATCCTTTTTCCAGCTCCGTTCGAATGTTCTCCACCATTCGCGTGAAACACCCATTTTCAACTCATTGTCAGATACAGTAACTGACAGCTCATCCATTATATCTTCGGGGGCTTCTATGGTAAGAGCGCACTTATTTCCTTTGGTAACCTCAATCTCATAAAAATAGGAAGCATCAATGGCATTGAAATCTGCCAGTTTGAAAGTCCGGGTAATATTATTCTGAGCATAGGCACCGAGCCCTGTCAACAGGGTAACAGCAAGTAAAACAATTTTCTTATTCATCTTCATAACTAATTAATTTTTATTCTATTAAAGCTGCAACTTCTTTTATTCCCTTATATATATTCATATAGTATTCTTTATTCAGACGCTCGAGTTCGTTTTCGGAAAGGTAGTCAGGTAAAGACTGTGAGAATTCATTTTCACTTCCCGGAACCAGCGTGTTCAAGGTCATGATGATCTCCTGACGGCGGTATTCCGGCATATTCCGGCTGTTGACTTCTATTTCTTCAGACAACCTGAGTATCTCGTTATAGTAACAGGCATTTGATCCTCCCGGGCAGGGAGAGCTCAAAAATCCTATAGAAACAATCAATACAAATGAGGCTGCCAATGATATATATATCATATAATTACGTCTGACTCTTTTTGTCCTGGCCAATCGTCTCTCCAGTCGGTTTTCAAACCGTTCCTCGTGGCCCGGAGCCAGGGGCTCTTCGCAGAACAGATCTTTGTTTTCCTGAATGAATGATTTTAGCGGGTCCATAACGTATTTATTTGTTTCTGTAATTTTTCTCTTCCTCTTGCATACTGGCTTCTTACTGTTGAAGGACGAAGACGGGTAACCTGGGCAATCTCGTCAAAATCATATCCCTCAAAAAGGTGGAGGCTCAATATGGTGCGGTAGCCGCCGGGCAATGAAACCAACGCTTCCTTTATCACATTCACTTTCTGTGCGGTATCTCCCTCCTCAGCCTCATAACCTATTATCATTTCTTCGGAAGGAGCATTCCGCAACTGATGATTACCTTCTATAGATTCAGATTCCAGACCCATCCTGAAATCCAGAGAGCGCAGACGGTCTATCGCTCCCCTGACGGCTACCTTATGTAACCAGGCATAACAGGCTGCATTATTTGCAAATACAGGAGCCCCTTTTGTAAAAAGCTTGATGAATGCATCTTGCATACATTCTTCTGCTTCTTCACTTGAACGGAGAATTCTCAGACAAGCGTAAAAAATCGGTTGGTGATAATCCCTGTACAGGGCTCTTTGGTCCATAAATCAATCCACTATTCCGGTGCTTCGTTAATATAAACGGACGTATTTGTTTTTTGCTGCATCTCAGACTTGTTTTTTTTGAATTCTGCCAGTAACAGGTCCACGACTTTCCCGTAACTCTTCACTCCCTCGTCCTGCCCGTTCGCTTTCAGATACACATCGTTCACCCTGTTAGACATTTCACCCCAGAGAGAGCGGTGGGCCTCTATATACTCATTATTCTCCTGCAGATCGTGTATGACCTTGGGAGACAACCCTTCAATTATCTGCTTGTGAGCTTCGGGATCGTATGACTGCAAGGCGCTCAAAACATATAAAAAACTGTGAAGCAGCGTCGAATACCTTAATTCTCTGTTATTGGTGTGACATCCCACCAGGTAGGCAATAAAATTAGCCTCGTTCTCACGCATGAAACCCCTCACATGGGCCTGCTCGTGGGCCATGAGCGCCGGGATCCAGAATTCAGGCACGTTTTTATTCACATTGGCTTCCAGTGTCCATGGAAAAAAGAATCCCATTATATATGAATAGGAATAAAGACCGGACACCACAAGCGGTTTCACCGAAGGATAGTGCCCCCCGAATTTGCCTGAAACGCTTAATGCAAGAGAATCATAAGCCAGAAACACTTCTTTTTTCATTTGAGTGAACGTGTAGTCGGGATTGATTTTACCCTCTGCTGTACGCCTGACCAAACCGGCCGCAATGTTTGTACGTTGCAGCATATTTTCCGCCATATCAACAAGATCTTCTTCCGAAGAAGGTTCCAATGTATAGTCCAGATGTTTTTCCAGCGGCATGCGGTAATAATTTACTCCGCATGTAAGAAGGAATATAGCTGCCACATAGACAATTGCCCTGAGCAATACCTTTGGATGTTTAAAAATATATCCGCTGATCAAACCGTAAAGAAGAAGCAGGACTCCGGCAAAACAGGTCAGCTCGGCCATGGAAAACGGGATGGCGGACATGATAACAGAAATTCCCTGAGCCACCCACTTGTATATAAATCCGGAATATACTGTATCCATGGTTTCCGGGAAAAGCCGGAAAAGTCCGAGCACAATGAACCCCAGCACAAGGAGGCTATAGGGCAACCACTTAATTATCTTTGTTTTCATTGCATATAAAGTCTTGATTTACAAAGTTACTATTTTGTACTAAATCCCTTATATTTGTATGATTCAACTACACTATCCGCACAATGAAAAAAACACTCCTATTTCTTTTCATTATTCCAATGTTCCTTACCTGCGCTTATGCCCAGAAACCGGGATTCTATCCGGTACTGGACAGCCTGCAGGCAAAAAAAGTAACAGACACCATCACTTCCATTGTAAAAGACGGAGTAATGCACATTAATCCTGTGCGTATAACAAGTGCCGACTGCGACGACAGGCATAAGTCACTTACCCTGAATTTCAATGCGGCTCTTGCCGAATACCCTGCCCGACCCGCTTCGGTCCGGGCCGTTTACAGTGCGGTCCGCTCCCTGCTTAGCGATAAATACAGACACTACGAGCTCAAAATCATAACTGACAAAAAGGAACTCTCAGAACTGATACCTGCCTATTTCAACCCGGAATTCAAAGAACTTACCAAACATCAGAAAGAAAAGAACCGCAAGGAATACCAGGAACATATAACTCCTGTAGAACCTGCAAAGAAACCCGCCGCCGACAGGCTGCAGAAAAGGCTGGATGGGATAAATGCCGAGAAAACGACACGGCTCGGGCAAATGAAAAAGGACAAGCGGATCATTGACAAGCACCGTTGGCCCGACCTGGGACCTACTCCCCTTGTAATGCGTGAAGACATGCCGTACAAAATATCAAACGGTCTGCAAAACAAGCATATTGCTTTGTGGCAGAGCCACGGGCTGTATTACGAACAACGTCTGGCCAGATGGGAATGGCAACGCGCCCGGATTTTTCAGACAGTGGAGGATCTCTATACCATGTCTTACGTTTTACCTTATCTCACTCCCATGCTGGAAAATGCCGGAGCCGTGGTAATGCTTCCCCGTGAACGGGACACACAACTGAACGAGATTATTGTGGACAATGACAATCCCGACAGCGGTTACAGCGAGATGAACGGGTATTACAGCTGGACAAGGGATAAAAAAGACGCTCAGGGATTTGCTAATGCAAAAGAGATATATTCCGGTTATGACAACCCCTTCAAATTGGGCACTTTCCGCCAAACCGGAACACTTAAATCATCCGGTGCCCGACGCAATGAAAAACCATCTGAAGCCGAATGGACCCCAGATATTCCGGAGGCCGGTGAATATGCCGTGTACGTTTCATACAAAAGCCTGCCCCTTAGTGCCCGTGACGCCCGTTATACCGTACACCACATGGGCGGCGAAACCCGGTTCAGGGTCAATCAGCAAATGGGCGGAGGCACCTGGATCTATTTGGGTACCTTCATGTTCGAGGCCGGGAGGAACCTTTCCGGACGCGTCACGCTTAGCAACCAAAGCGAAGAAAAGGACGCCATAATCACCGCCGATGCCGTCAGGTTCGGAGGCGGCATGGGGAATATCGGACGTTATGCAGAAGACAGTATACAGACAGCCCTCTTTGGCGATGCCGATTTTCCTCCTTTGACCAGCAATTACCCCCGCTTTACCGAAGGTTCCCGCTACTGGCTGCAGTGGGCCGGATTTGCCGATTCTGTATATACATTCTATGAAGGCCGCAACGACTATACCGATGATTATTCATCCCGGGGACGCTGGGTAAACGCTTTGGCCGGCGGATCGGAGAAACATCCGTTGAATCCCGGACTGAAGATTCCCGTCGATCTTTCATTCGCATTCCATACCGATGCCGGAACTACCCTGAACGACAGTATTATAGGTACGCTGGCCATATACACCCGTGCCTGCGAGGGCACCGAATTGCTGCCTACCGGAGACGAACGGAGCACCTCCAGAGATTATACAGATCTGGTCCAGACGCAAATAGTCAACGACCTGCGTGCCACCTGGAACCCAGACTGGACGCGACGCGGCATCTGGAACAGGTCCTATGCGGAAAGCCGACTGCCTCAGGTACCGGCCATGCTGCTGGAACTTCTTTCACATCAAAACTTTGCTGACATGCGATATGGTCTCGATCCCAACTTCCGATTTACCGTCAGCCGCGCCATATATAAAGGTATGTTGCGTTACCTGAGCAGTACACAGGGATTCGAGTATGTGGTTCAACCGCTGCCGGTGAATTCTTTCAGCATAACATTCACAGAAGACGGCAAAGCCCGCCTCTCATGGCTGCCCACGGTAGATGAACTGGAACCGACTGCCACTTCGGACGGATTCATGGTCTATACCCGCATTGGAGGGATTGACCAAGCCTTTGACAACGGACAATATGTAACCGGTCATTCACTTACTCTGCCCATTGAATACGGCCAACACTACAGTTTTAAGATTACAGCCGTTAACCGGGGCGGAGAAAGCTTCCCTTCGGAAATACTCAGTATATGCAAAGTACCGGACGAAAAGGGGAAAATACTCATTATCAACGGATTCACAAGAATCTCTGCGCCGGACAGTTACGCCTCATCAGATTCATTATACGGAGGTTTCACGGACCAGTCCGATCACGGGGTTCCCTATAAAAAAGACATTTCATACATTGGGTCGCAGTACGAATTCCGCAGGATAATTCCCTGGATGGATGACGATTCGCCCGGATTCGGAGCATCACACGCCACTTATGAGACTACGGTACTTCCGGGTAACACGTTCGATTATCCCCTGGTTCACGGAGAGGCTTTTGTCCGTACCGGGTACAGTTATACTTCTACCAGCCTGCAGGCATTTACGGCAGAAGAACGAGCCATCCGGCCTGACGGATATTTTGCCGTGGACCTCATTCTGGGCAAGCAAAAACAGATAAGTCGAGGCGGAACCGGTGCGTTTGGAGTCCATTACCATGCTTTTTCTCCCGATCTCCAGCACGTCCTTTCCCAATATGCCCTGAAGGGAGGCAACATGATTATCAGCGGCGCCTATGTGGCCTCCGATATCTGGGACGGAGTGGAACGGGACAGCCTTTGTATCCATTTTGCCGAGGATGTACTTAAGTTCAAATGGCGAAGCGGCCATGCATCTGAAAGCGGAGAGATCATTAACGCCCCCTCTCCTTTCCAGGCATTCTACAACGGAGAATTGTCCAGCCAGCCTCTTTTCCGGTTCAATACCCGCCTGAACAGCACCGTTTATGCCGTGGAATCGCCCGACGCCCTGGAACCTTCGTGCCCCGAAGCCTTCACAATTTTCCGCTACAGAGACAACCGCTTCAGTGCCGGAGTGGCCTACAGGGGAGCTTATTCAACCGTAGTGCTCGGCTTCCCCATCGAGACCCTGTCCACACCGGATGAACGGGCACAGCTTATAAGTCAGTGTCTGTATTTCTTTAATACTGACAAATAGTCATATTGCCCCTCAGTGGAATAGTTTTTGAGTTTAGCAACAGGAAAGAAAATAAACAGATCTATTATGAAAACCAAAGGCACAATAGGAGTTACCACTCAAAACATTTTTCCTGTAATTAAAAAATTCCTGTACTCAGATCACGAGATATTTCTCAGAGAACTGGTATCGAATGCGGTGGATGCCACACAAAAAATGAAGGCATTGGCTGCTAAGGGCGATTTCAAGGAGGATCTGGGCGATCTGACCATCCGCATTAGCGCAGACAAAGACAAACATACCCTTACCATATCGGACCGGGGTATTGGCATGACGGCAGAAGAGGTGGACCAATACATAAACCAGATAGCCTTTTCAAGCGCCGGAGAATTCCTGGAAAAATACAAAGACCAACTGAACAACATGATAGGCCATTTCGGACTGGGATTTTATTCCAGTTTCATGGTGGCTAAAAAAGTTGAGATCGTTACCAAATCGTGGCAGGAAGGGGCCGAGGCCGTGAAATGGACCTGTAAAGGCACACCCGAATACAGTATGGATCCTGCAGAAAAAGCGGACCGGGGAACCGATATCATCCTTTACCTGTATTCCGAGTACGAATCCTATGCAGAAGATTATAAGGTTACCGAACTGCTTACAAAATACTGCCGCTTCTTACCTGTGGAAATTGCGTTCGGCAAGGAAAAGGAATGGAAAGACGGCAAAGAGACTGAACTCGATAAAGATCACATTGTCAACGACACCAATCCCCTCTGGACCCGCAAACCGGCAGATCTGAAAGAAGAAGATTATAAGGAGTTCTACCAGAAACTATACCCGATGGCCGAAGAACCGTTGTTCTGGATCCATCTGAACGTGGATTATCCCTTCAATCTTACCGGCGTACTCTATTTCCCAAAGATCAAAGACAAACTCGAAGTTACCCGCAACAAGATCCAACTCTATTGCAACCAGGTCTTTGTAACAGACAATGTGGAAAGTATCGTGCCCGATTTCCTTACCCTCCTGCACGGAGTGATCGATTCACCGGACATTCCCCTGAACGTATCGCGCAGCTACCTGCAGAGCGACCCCAACGTGAAGAAAATATCGGGACACATTACTAAAAAAGTAGCGGACCGTCTGGAGGAAATATTCAATAATGACCGCAAAGGCCTGGAAGAAAAATGGGACAATCTCAAGTTGTTCATTGAATACGGAATGCTCACAGAAGATAAGTTCTACGACCGGGCAGCTAAATTCTCGTTGTTCAAAAACACAGACGGCAAGTTCCTGAGCTTTGAAGAATACCAGAAACTCATTGAAACCGATCAGAAAGACAAGGACAACAAGCTGGTCTATCTCTATTCCACCAACGTGGAAGAACAGTATGCCTATATTCAGGCAGCAAAGAATAAAGGTTACGACGTGCTTCTTCTGGATTCCCCGCTATGCGCCCATTATGTCAATCTACTGGAATCCAAGCTGAAAGACTCCAGGTTCGTACGCGTAGATTCAGACACGCCTGAAAAACTGATTCCCAAGGCAGATTTCGTAAAACCCGATCTCACCGAAGAAGAAGAAAAAGAAATGCGTACCGCATTCGAGGAAGTGTTGCCCAAAGACTCCCGGTTTACAGTAAGTTTCGAAAACATGGGAGACAACAACCTGCCTGTTATCATAACCCAAAGCGAATGGATGCGCCGATACCGTGAAATGTCGGCACTGGGCGGCGGAATGAACTTCATGGGATCCATGCCCGAATCTTATTCGGTGGTTGTCAACTGCGAACACCCCCTCATAAAAAAGATTAAAGAAACCAAAGAGCCCAGGCTTATCAGCCAGGTATGCGATCTGGCCCTGCTGGCCAATAACCTGCTCAAAGGCCAGGCGCTCGATTCCTTTATAAAACGAAGTGTAGATATTATTCAATGAAGCATTTGTCCAGGTTATTAATTCGGACAATCCTGATTATCAGTCCGCTATTTCCGGTCGCAGCCTGCACGGGAATAGCGGATTCATTTCATTACGATAGATTTGCTGACGTTACCCGCCAGCTGATCTATACCACAAGTGCAGCCATTGACACATTGAAAAACACCGACCTGGCCACCGCTCAGATCATTGCCGGCCTGTTACCCAATAAAAGCATCATTGTGGAATCCATCCGGTACAAGACTGTGTCCCCCAACGGCAGGCGGGTATACGCCTCGGGGCTCATTGCGCGTCCAAAAGACGAGCCGGTAAAGGGGGTCATCTCTGCACTGCACCATACCATTACCGATGCCTCAGAAGCTCCTTCAATCACCATGATGACTGCCGATATTACCATGGCATTGCTTAATTACGTGGTCATTATCTCTGACTACGTTGGATACGGAAGTACGGTCAACCTTACGCACCCCTATCTTCATGTGGAAAACACGGGCCGGGTGCAGGCAGATATGGTGCTCGCTGCCGGTGAGTACCTTAAAAGCAAGCACGACATAGACATAACCAGCTACGGAGGGCTTTATGTAATAGGATATTCGCAGGGCGGAGCCTCGGCCATAGATTTCATGAAAGTGGTCCAGCGGGATTATTCAGACAAAATACAGATAAAGAAAGCTTTTATAGGAGGGGCGCCACTGGATCTGAATGTATGTATGAATACCGTCATGAGAGATACCGTATCGGGCTATCCGGTGGGTATCGCTTTGGTTCCCATAGGTCTGAATTATGCGGAAAATCTGAATCTCAATTTCAACAATTTGTTTTCGGGCCGGTTACTGGAAAACTATCCCGAATGGATTTTGAGTAAGAAATACGATACCAGCAGTATAAACGACTCCATTGGCACGACAGACGCCAGAGAATTCCTTCATGCAGACTTTTTCACAGAAGAAAAGAATCCGGATATCCTTAAGCTTATAGATGCCGCTTACCGGAACAGTACCACCCACGGCTGGACGCCGGCCTCGCCCATTTATATGATGCACGGCATCTACGACGAGGCGGTGCCATATGAAAACGTGCAGGCAGCTTATGACTATTTCATTTCCAAAGGATGCGATGTGGTGCTGGATGACCGTTACGGCACCCATACCTCTACCGCTGTGCTGTTCTATCTGGAAATGCTGGGAACCATGAAATCCCTGCTATTGTAGCGGAGTCACCACCTGAATCAACTCGGGCAGATCCATGTGGATTTCCTTCAGGAATCCTATTTTGGGCACCCCGTTCAGATTCCATCCACGACGCGTATAAACGGCATCGAGAAGGCTTTCATACCTATCTTCCCTGAATTTGCGCAATGCGGCACGACGCTCGTCAAGTGTCATTTTTGAGGGGTCGACACCCACTTCTTCACGCAATTGTTTATCGTAGCGTTCTTCCCTTGAAAGGTACTCTTCTGCCGTTACCGGCCCGGCCGCCCGGTAAGGTTGGGCATCGTGTTCACGCAGACCGTATCCCATGCGGATATTGAAAATACGCTGAAAATTATAAACCCTTTCGGACATTTTTATCAGTTCGTGCTTGTCTATATTCAGTCCGGTTACTGCATTGAAAACCGTAACGTAATTATCCACATGTTCAGGCACTTTGGACGGTTCGTCAGTGGTGGCGTTGTCTGCCGGTTCCACGTCGTTCCAGCATAACTTGCAGAACCCTGCCAGTCCAAACCAGGTACGGAACATGGGAAAATAGTGAAGCGCCTCGGCCTTGTTTTCAAAAGTGGGAATGGCATTGTTTACCATATCCATGAATATAAGCCAGGCCTCGTCATGCTGGGGTCCCTTGTTGGTCATGGCATAACCGCCCTGCTGAGCCAGAGATTCTTTTGAAATGTACATGGAGTATTCCATTCCCTTGTTCTCCATGCCAATGTCTTTCAGGAAAGCGGGATCTCCCCACCCTTTCTCCGCGAACATTTCTTTCATTTTCTTCACCCCAAGGCCGGCTATAAGGCCGAATCCTTCTCCCCTGGCACACTGGTGCATGCATTCCAGCGCATCGTCTGCATTGCCCCATGTGAAGTCAAGTCCTCCGGTACGTTCTGCATTCAAAATATCGTTTTCCCAACATTCCATAACAAATCCCATGATATTGCCCCAGGAAATGGTGCAAATGCCATAGGTGTCACAATAGAAATTCTGTTCAATGATGTCGCGCGGGTCAAAAACGCCCATATTGGAACCCAGTGCTGCGGCCGTTTCGTATTCAGGTCCGTCCACGATCACTTTGGTGCCTTTGTAAGGCCCGGTACGCAATTCAAAATCGTCGACTCCTTTGGCACACATCATGTTACAGCCGGTCCAGCATCCGTCAGGGACATTCTGGGTAAAATAGCTGATCCATACGTCTTTATCTATTTTAGGGCAATCCTTGTGATCTCCGAATTTATAGTTCATCACGGGAAGGATGTCGTATTTTTCCATTATCCCCATGAGATGGGCAGTTCCCACTTTACGCATCTGGCACTGGATGTCGTCCAGTTCTCTCATCTCCTTGTTGAAACGTTTCCCGCGTTCCATAATGGCCGGCATGTCCACCACATTGTTCAGATTTCCTGACACTTTCGGGATCTTTGCCACAATGGCCCGCACGTTCTTCTGACGCAGAAGCGTTCCGATTCCGCCTCGTCCTGCCTGTTTCAGACGGATCTTTTTGCGTTTGGGATCGTAGAACGAGAAATTAAGCATGCCAATTAGGGAATGATCCGCTGCGAGACCGGCGGAAACAACCGATACGTTTATTTTGTCCTTCTCGTCATCGGAGAACATTTCGTGCAGTTCTTCGGCCAACAGGTGAGAATCTACATGCATTCCTGCGGGAGGAGCAAAAAACTCGATTTCATGGTCTACACCGTTAATATAGACAATCACCTCTTCCTTGGCAATCCCCTGTAATTCAAAGGCATCGAAACCGGCAAATTTCAGATGGGGACCAAAATGGCCTCCCACATTGGAGTCCACCACCCTGTCGGTAACAGGTGAAAGAGCCACACATATGCTTTTACCCGTGCCTGAATACTGTGTAATACCGCAAACAGGACCGCCGGATATGACTATTTCATTCTCGGGATGGAACCATTTTGTCCGGGGAGTCACGGCATCCCACAACATGCGAAGCCCGTATCCCTTACCGCCCACAAACAACTCTTTTACCCTGGGATCAACGGGTCTGACCTCCGTAGTAAGCGTCGTGACATTAACATACAGACTCTGGTCCGAATAGCCCTTGTCGAGCGGTTTCCAGACGTAGGGAATTTTAGCCAGCACCTTTCTGGAAGCTTTGGTTTTCTGATTATCCATAACGTGTTTTTGTTGTATCTTTGTTCCGCGAATTTAAGCATTATGACCTATTCCACAAAAATATCGGGGATACTTAGTGTAAAAACAGTTGGTATTGCAGGGGCCGGCGGACTGGGTTCCAATGTTGCTGCAGCGCTGGTTCGCAGTGGTATAGGCAAGTTGGTTATTGCCGATTCCGATACCGTTTCGTTAACCAATTTAAACCGGCAGTTTTATTTTTCTGCCCAGACAGGCATGAAAAAGTGCATTGCGCTAAAAGAAAACCTGCTGGCCATAAGCGACCGGACCCGGATTGAAGTTCATGACTGCCGGGTGACGCCTCAAAACGCCGCAACACTTTTTTCCGGTTGCGACGTTGTAGTGGAAGCCTTTGACAGTGCAGAGGAAAAAAATTGGTTTGCCGAATACATGACCGGACGCTTTCCCCACATTCCCCTGGTAATGGGTTCGGGACTTGCCGGATGGGGAGCCTTTGAGCGTCTTATAATACAACAGTCGGACAACCTGTACGTCTGCGGGGACCAGGAAAGTGAGGCATTCCCCCACTCTGTATTAATGGCACCGCGTGTGATCATGGTAGCCATGATGCAGGCAGACACCGTACTGGGAATCCTGTTAAAAGAACTTGACCATGACCATCACACTGAATAACAGAGAAGAAACCTTTACCGGGCAGGAAATGACCATAGCCGGAATCATGCAGGCAAAATCATTCCATTTCCGGATGCTGGTTGTAAAACTGAACCATCAACTGATTAAACGTGATGATTACGCCACCACGGTAGTAAAATCAGGCGACCGCCTGGAGATCATACACCTGGTCAGCGGCGGATAATAATATCTTTCCACAAACTATGAACCTTAAAAAATTTCTTTCTTTTGCTTTCCCCACACTGGCAATCGCCATGTTGTCTTCCTGTCAGTATCTTTCCATTGACGCCATCAGCGGATCCACCCTGGTATGGGAATCGGGATCCAACAATTATTTCAACCAGGAGGCCTCCACAACCCTGGAAGGTACAAAATACATAATCCTGGACGGAGAAGTTGAACAGGAACGCAAGATCAAACTGTCCAAAATGCCTTTGCGCACGGTTACGGTACGTGAAGCAAGATACGACCAGGCAGGCGATTCGCTGTCTTTCAAGGGCACTTTCCGTTACGACGGGTACGCCCTATGTGACATTCTCAGCTCGCTGAAAGTCGACAAAGACAGCAAGGAAGATTTTTGGCCGCCCGTGGATCTGTATATAGAAGTAAGCAACGACCGGGGCGACCGCGCGTTGTTTTCATGGGGTGAACTCTTTTATTCCAACAACATGTACGGTATTGTCATTGCCAAAAGGGTTACCCGAGTCATTCCCGGCAAGACCGGCGAACTGTGGAACCTGCCTCCCCAAATGCAACTGGTTGTTGAATCTGACCTGATCTCGGAAAGGAACATACCTTTTCCTACCCGCATAACGGTTAAATCGCTGAAAGGCAATTACCTGGTAAACAGAGACTCCACTGTTTTCGACAACGCCCCATCCGATCTTTGCATTACCGGACTGGGCAGGGACACCGTGCTGCTGGCTCCATTCCAGGGCCCTGCCTCGCGATCCAACACCGTTGCCTATTACGGAAAAAGCATGGGATACAAGGGAATCCGCACGTTTTCCGGACAGATACTCAGGGAAGTAATCGCCCCGTATTTTCCGACAGACAATTACCGTCTGCTGCGTGAAGGCATGCTGAGTGTGGCTGCCGTAGACGGTTACCGTGTATCGTTTTCCGTCTCGGAAATCATGAACCGCTGCGACCAACAGGAACCGCTGCTCATGTTCAAAGACAGCCTGTTCTCCCTTTTTGCCGCATGCGACGGTTTTGCAGACCGTTCGGTGAAAGGACTCAGCGAGATACGCCTTATTAACCCGTTTTAATCTGTTTTAAGCCGTGAAACGCCTGACTGTCCTGCTGTGCCTGGTTGCCTTCTTGCTTGGCGCCACCAGCTGTCATAATGCCAATAAATCGCGCCAGCTGGTCATATTCCATGCGGGGAGTCTTTCTCTGCCCATGAAAGCACTGGCAGACAGTTTCAAAACCATATATCCGGGAACGGAATTTTTGTCCGAGGCATCGGGAAGCCTGGACTGCGCACGAAAAATCACCGAACTGGGCCGTTCGTGCGACATCCTGGCCTCGGCCGACTATTCGGTCATTGATCAGTTGCTTATTCCCGAACATGCCTCGGAAAACATTCCTTTTGCCTCCAACCGGATGGCTATCGTCTTCACTCCGGATTCACGCCATGCCAGTGAAATCACTCCGGAGAACTGGCATAAGATACTGCTACGGGACGATGTCTTTTTCGGACGTTCGGACCCGAACGCCGATCCGTGCGGATACCGTACCCTGCTCATGCTCCAACTGGCACAAAAGCACTATCGCCTGCCGGACGGGAACGCGCCGTTCCTGCTGGAAGACTTTGTCAATAAAGACACCCGGTTCATCCGGCCCAAGGAAGTGGACCTGCTGTCACTACTGGAAAGCCACGCCGTGGATTACATATTCCTTTACCGCTCGCTGGCACAGCAGCACCAATTGAAATACATTGAACTGCCCGGGGAAATCAACCTGGGCGAAGAATCATTGGCCGGATTATACGCTACGGCCAGCGTGAAGATCAGAGGAGCTGCCCCCACTGACAGCATTAAGATAAAGGGAACCCCCATGATCTACAGCCTGACCATACCGCATAACGCAGAAAATCCGGAACTTGCGGCTAAATTTGTTGCTTTTGTGCTTGATCCGGCGGGAGGACAAAAGATTCTCCGAGACATGGGGCAATAGTCACGCTCCGGTGGGCCAGCAATTCCACTTCTTTGGGATCGTGTGTCACATGCAAAACAGTCAGTCCGCCTGAAGACAGTTTTTTAAGCAGCGCGGTCGATGCATCGCGCAACCCGGCATCGAGTGCAGACAGGGGCTCGTCGAGCAGCAAAACGGAAGGATGTGTCATGAGCGTCCGGGCCAGTGCCACCCTTTGTTTTTCTCCTCCGGACAGCGTGTCCGGAAAACGGTCCAGTAAATGAACGATATCCAGTCCCTGAATGGAAGCCTGTATGGTACGGGAAATTTCAGACTTTGACATCCCATTGATTCTTAGTGCGTAAGCAATATTGTCGTACACGTTCATATGCGGAAACAGGGCGTAATCCTGGAACAATATTCCCACGGGACGTTTCTGCGGAGGTTCCTGAGTATAATCCTTTCCGTCAATCACGATCCTGCCCATGTGCACGCGCCGCAACCCGGCAATCAGCTCCAGGATGACTGTCTTGCCCGATCCCGAAGGGCCCAATAGGGCGCAATACTCCCCTTTTTCCAGTTCTATGGAGAACGGGCGCAGGCGGAAACGTCCCACTGAATACTCTATATCTTTACAGGATAACATCATTATTCTTTTTCCGGTTCCGTCCCATAAGGCGCAAGCCAATGAAAACCAGCACGGATATGATTACAAACAGTACGGCAACGGGACGTGCGTACGCCAGTCCAAAGGAATTGAACCGATCAAAAATAAGCACCGGTGTGGTCATGGGATAGTACGCCACAATCACCACCGCTCCGAATTCACTCATGCCCCGGGCGAACATGAGCACCAGTCCAGAAAGTACCGAAGGCTTTGCCAGGGGCAGTGATATTTGTCTGAAAACCCTGAAAGGCGAGGCACCCAGGGTAAGGGCAGCCTGCTCGAGCCGCAGCGGCACAGCCTGAAATCCGTCCCGGGCGGAATTAATGAGGAAAGGTATGCTTACAAAAGCCATGGCCATTCCAATGGCAAAAGGACTTCCCACCAGATTGAGCCCAAACAGGTCTGCCAGACGGCCCAGTGCGGAATCTCTTGCAATACAGCCCAATACCGCAATACCGGCGGCAGAATGCGGCAACACTATGGGAATGTCAATGAGTCCCTGCAACAGGGCTTTTCCCCTGAATTCTTTTCTTGCCATGAGGTATGCGAGAGGCAGTGCGAAAACGGCCGCAACAAGCGTGGTAAGCGCAGATACACCCAGAGTAAGACCTATGCTTTGTTGAACCTGAACATCGGCAGCCGTCTGAAAAAGATCGGGCAGCGAGGTGGAAAAGAACAATCCCAGAAGAGGCGCCACCAGAAACAAAAGCACCAGCCCCGACATAAAAATAAATGCCAGCCGGGTCCAGGTATACGTGTTGCCTCTCTGCATCTTTGTCTGATTACGGGCAAAGATACAAAAAACCGTTCTATCTTTGTGAGATGATTGACTTCCACTCTGCTTTACAAAAAGTATCTGCCTGTGCCGTTCGTGTGGAAACTCAGGATGTTCCGCTGGAACAGGCATGCGGGCGAATCCTTGCGCAAGACATTGTCACGCAACAGGATATGCCTCCTTTCAACAAATCTGCCATGGACGGGTATGCCTGCCGCCAGAAAGATATCCGGCTGGGGCTTCGTCCTGTTGAGATCATTCCTGCCGGTAAGCTGCCGGCACTGGAAGTGACCCGGGGGACTTGCAGCAAGATCATGACAGGAGCCATTCTCCCGCAGGGAGCCGACACGGTCCTGAAGATAGAAGACACTATAGAGAAAGACGGGCTCGTTTACGCCTCTGCGAACGCATCACTTTCCGACAACATATGTTATAAAGGCGAGGATCAGAAAAAGGGAGATTGCCTGCTTAAACGCGGCATACGCATTAAACCGCAACACATTGCCATTATTGCCTCGTGTGGGATAAGCCGTGTTTCGGTATCGGAAAAAATCAAAACGGGCATTATCTCCACCGGCAGTGAATTATCAGAACCGGGATCTTTGGACCCGGACGGCATACTGCCCCCGGGGCAAATCTACAACAGCAATGCCATGCAACTGTATTCACTGGTGAAAACCATGGGAGCTGAACCTTCTTACTACGGCATTGCCCTGGATACCCCGGAGCATACCTTTGCCCTGTTATCTTCCGCCATATCTGAGAACCAGGTGATTCTGCTTTCGGGTGGAGTGTCTGAAGGCGATTTCGATTTTGTGCCGGAGGTCATCAGACAGCTCGGGTTCCGGATTGTTTTTGACCGGGTAGCTGTACAGCCGGGCAAGCCTACCACCTTTGCCGTATCGGAAGACGGACAACAGTTCCTGTTTGGACTTCCCGGGAACCCTGTTTCTTCTTTCGTTCAAACCCTGCTGCTTGTGAAACCACTTCTGGCCGCCCTGCAGGGCGCCACAGACGACACCGTCACCATGGAACTTGCCATGGCTCAGGATTATAAGCGAAAGAACACCTCCCGGACCGCCCATATCCCGGTAAGACTTTCGGGTGACGGCACATGCATCCCCGTTCCCTACCACGGCTCGGCGCATATTTCTGCTTACGCCGGGGCCGATGCTCTGGTACGGATACCAACAGGCGTTGCCGAAATTAAAAAAGGTGAAAAAGTCACTGTTATTATATTAAATCAATGATTCCGGAATGACCGACTCTTTTGGAAGAACAATAAATTACCTGCGCGTGTCCGTCACGGACCGTTGTAACCTGCGTTGCATTTATTGCATGCCGCCGGAAGGCATCCCGTTGCTCCATCACTCCGATATACTCACATACGACCAAATAGAAGATTTTGCACGGTATGCCGTAAAGTGCGGAATAAACAAGATACGGCTCACAGGTGGCGAACCGCTGGTCCGGAAAGGGATATCCACTCTTGTTTCCCAGCTGGCGGCCATCAAGGGCATTGAAGACCTGTCCATGACCACTAACGGACAACTGCTCGGCCCAATGGCCAAAGAACTGCGTGAGGCCGGACTGCACCGGCTGAACATAAGCCTGGACACAGTGGATCCCGAACGATACACCCGCCTGAGCCGGGGAGGAAATCTGCAACTTGTGTTTGATGGCATTCAGGCAGCCAAAGCGGCCGGTTTCGGGAAAAAGGGTTCTCCCATAAAAATCAACTGCGTGCTCCTGCCCGATACTGACGAACAGGAAAAAAACACGTTGAAGACCTATGCGCAGTCAAACGATCTGGAACTGCGTTTCATTCATTGCATGGACCTGGCAGCCGGCACGTTCTCGCGTGTGGAAGGAGGCGAAGGAGGCGACTGCGCACGCTGCAACCGGCTGAGGCTTACGGCTACAGGCATTCTTAAACCCTGCCTTTTCAACGAACTGGGGTACGACATCCGCCTGATTGGGGCAGAAAAGGCGCTGGACCTGGCCCTGCAAAACAAACCGCCCAAAGGGCTGTACAACACACAAGACTCATTCTACACATTAGGAGGATAATTCAATAATAATGAACGAATTAAGTCATACCAACCCCAAAGGCGAGGCCAAAATGTCAGACGTATCGGGCAAGGAAATCTCCCTTAGAAAGGCCGAAGCCTTCGGCCGGATTCTGCTTCAACCCGAAACCTGCCGTTTGATAAGGGAGGACCAGATGAAAAAAGGATCGGTGCTCACGGTTGCGCAAATTGCCGGCATATCGGCAGCCAAAGACTGCTCCCGGCTGATTCCCCTGTGCCACCCCATTCCGCTGAGCCGGATTGAAGTGACGCCCCGGCTTACCCAAAGCGGCGTTGAAGTCACTTCACATGTGACAAGCACCGGACAGACCGGCGTGGAAATGGAAGCTCTCACTGCCGTAAGCGTTGCCCTGCTTACCGTTTACGACATGTGCAAGGCAGTAGACAAAACAATGACCATAACAGATATTCACCTGGTCTCAAAGACCAAAACACCCGTTAATTCACAATGATAATACGTTCTCTTAATATATCGGAAGAAAAAGGAACGGTCAAGAAGCCCGTTGACAGCGTAAATATCAACAAGACAGGCATTGAAGACGACGCACATGCCGGCGATTGGCACCGCCAGATAAGCCTGCTGGGAGAAGAATCCTATGCGGGGTCGGGTTTTTCCAAAGAAGAGCCTCTGCCCTATGGCATATTCGCAGAAAACATTACCACACTGGGCGCCCCGGGACCCGAGACGCCTGACCTGAAGAGCTGCCGTCCCGGCGATCTTTTCCGTTGCGGCCGCGTGGTGCTTGAAGTCACACAGATAGGTAAAAAATGCCACGGTCCGGGCTGTGCGGTCATGCAACAAACGGGACACTGTGTCATGCCCCTGGAAGGCATCTTTGCCAGGGTCCTCTCGGAAGGTACTCTTTCTGTGGGTGACCAGCTTGTTTACGAACCAAAAATCTACCGGATTGGTGTCATCACACTGAGCAACAGGGCTTATAAAGGGACGTACGAAGACAAGAGTGGGCCCCGGCTGGCCGGACTCATATCGTCGTTTTGCAAGGAAGAAGGATGGAAGCACAAAATCACCAACGCCCTGCTGCCCGACGACGAGATGCTGCTCGAAAACGAAGTCCTGAGATTACTTCATGCCGGATACGACATGATCTTCACTACGGGAGGTACCGGCATGGGACCGACGGATATCACGGCTCAGGTATTGAAGCCCATGATAGACAGGGAGATTCCCGGCATAATGGATTATATCAGGAATAAATACGGGAGTGAAAACCCCAATGCACTTATAAGCAGTTCATTGGCCGGATTATCCGGAAACACCATGATTTTTGCCCTTCCGGGAAGCGTCAGGGCTGTGGAAGAATATTTCACCGAGATAGCCCGGTGCCTGAAACACCTGGTTTACATGCGAATGGGACTGGACGTCCACTGATACCGCCCTGCCGGATCTGCTGCTCTGGCGGAGCAACCGCCCTACCGGAGCATTTTTGCCGGCTGTGAGGCGCCCTCCAGTTTTTTGGCCTTTTGCCGTTCCTTCTGCATTTTATCCCTGTGGGCCTTATAGATTTTGAACTGGTTCACCGTAATGATATCCAGCAGCTTGTTGTCTTTGATCATGATCGGGTCACCGGACATGATCGGGTCGCCGGACATGATGGGATCGCCCGATTTCTTGTTGCCCCGGCCGGATATATACTTGCGCGCTTCCTTAAGGTAAAGGGCATAAACACCTTCGTACTGTTTTTTATCCAGTTTGACCAATTCTTTCATTTGGTCAGTAGCGGCTTTAGCGATTGATTCTGCCGTCTGACGCGGCTGGGCCAAAGAGGTTGTTCCAATGGCCAGCAGGAAAGCTAAAATAGCGCTGTTTAATAGTATTTTCATTCTAAAACATGCTTAATTAAACAAATATAACACCTATATTTGCAATATATACATTTATTACATAAACTAATGAAAACAAGAACATTATTAATGACACTGGCTGCCGGATTGGTCTATCTGTCCGCCTGTACTTCCAACACCTATACTGTTACCGCCACATTCCCCGACGAATCATTCAACGGAAAGACCGCATACCTTTCCGCCACACACGACGGGAGTATAATTGACAGCGCCGTTATTGCAGAACAAAAGGCTGTATTTCAGGGAGAAGCCGACACCGCCATACTGTGTAATGTGGCCAACGAACGTACCAGGGGTCAGATCATGCTTGAAAAAGGCAACATTACCCTTAACATAAGCGGTGAAAGAGGAGCCGTTAATTATGGAGAAGGCACGCCCCTGAACACCCAGCTGGGAAATCTGCTGACTACCTATAAGGGACTCATGGATGAAATCATGGCTTATCAGCCGGCCGAAGGTGAAGACGAAGACACATACTACGAGAATGTATGGCAGCCCAAATTCACCGACACCATTGGTACCTATGTGACCGCCAATGCCAACAACGACTTGGCCATGCTCGCTCTCATGAATCTTTCCCACTACGGCACTCCCGAAAAATTCGAGGAATTACTTCAACAGGCCGGCGAAAACGTTAAATCACGCGGCCCAATTGCCAGTATTATCAAACAAAGAAAAGCCCTTGCTGAAACAGCCGAAGGCATGATGTTCAAGGACTTTACCATTGAAGATTCCGACGGCAAAGCAGTTTCCTTCTCTGAATACGTAGGCAAGGGACAGTATGTTCTGGTTGATTTCTGGGCCAGCTGGTGCGGACCCTGCAAAGCCGAGATGCCTAACCTTATTGAGATCTACAAGAAACATAACAGTAAAGACTTTACCATTCTGGGTGTAGCCGTTTGGGACAAGCCCGAAGACACTAAACAAGCCATTACCGATCTGGGCATTCTCTGGCCGTGCATCATCAATGCTCAGACCATTCCCACCGATATTTACGGCATAAACGGAATTCCTCATATCATTCTCTTTGGCCCCGACGGCACCATCATTGCCCGCGACCTGCGCGGAGATGCCATGAAAGCTAAAATTGACGAGGTTCTGGCTAAGAAATGAGTCATCATACAATAAAAATCAGCACGGCAATGTTTGCATCTGCCGTGCTCTTTTTATCCTGCTCCGCCCTGCACAGGATTCCGGGTCCCGATACCGCACAGATGCAACAAACGGTCAACGAACTGTGCTCCCCTGAGTATGCAGGCCGTCAGGCCGGTAATGATAGAGATTCCCTGCTGGTATCGATGCTGGCCGGCAAGTTAAGCGCTCTGGGATTCGAACCGTTTTTCGAGAACGGACCGTTACAGCCATTTACCATTAAATCTCTCCACTCGTACAATACCGTTATGATATACCGGGTGAAGGACGCCAACCGCACGCTGCTCATTGGCGCGCACTACGACCACCTGGGCAAGGGCGGAAAAGGATCGGGCAGCCTGAAACCGGACACCCTGGCCATACATCCCGGAGCCGATGATAATGCCTCGGGGGTGGCCATGGCCATTGAAACAGCCAGGCTCCTGACATTACGTGCCCGTTCGGAATCGGATCTGTTCAAGGCAAATATCATGGTGGCCGCCTTTGGCGCCGAGGAAGCCGGCACGCTGGGATCCAAAAAACTGGCCGATACGCTGGCCGCCCTGGGACAACTTCCGGGCCTGATGATCAACCTGGACATGACAGGAAGACTGAAAGACAGCGTTTTACAGGTGAGCGGCACGGGAACTTTTCCACAGGCCGATTCACTCCTCGCCTCGGCCCGCATGGAGCCGTTCCCACTCAAGCTGAAAACATCGCAGAGCGGTTACGGTCCCTCGGACCATGCGGTTTTTTACACGCAAAAGGTTCCCGTTCTCTTTTTCACCACCGGCCCCCATTCAGATTATCATACCCCGTTTGACACTCCGGACAAATTGAACTATCAGGGAATGGTTGACATTGCAGCGTACGTTTCCCGTGTAGCCGCGGGATTTGCAGAAGGGAACTTCACCTGCTCGTACCTCGAGACCGAGGTCCCCGACATGGGAACTCCCAAAGCCGCTTTTAAGGCCAGCCTGGGCGTTATCCCCGATTTCACTTACGAAGGCGAAGGATTCTGCGCCGGAACGGTTATTGCAGGACGTCCTTCCCAACGGGCAGGCATGAAAAACGGAGACGTGGTGATTTCCATTGAGAATACACCCGTAAAAAACATTGAAGAATACATGAAAATACTGGCCACCCTGGAAAAAGGCATGACCATCACCATTGTCGTGCTGCGGGATGGCCGGAGTCACACCCTGGAGGTAACATTATGAAAGGAACCATCTGTTGGGCGCTTGCCGTCCTTATAACCCTGACGTCCGTTGTTTTTCAGCGCCGTACCGGGCCGAGCAATCCCGAACGCTTGAAAACGGAAGTAAACGGACAAGTTTTTAACCTGTCGCTGCCCAGAAGCCTGGTCCGGCCCGCCGACCTCTCCGAAGGCGCTCTGCTGAGCATCCCCGTCAAATGCAGCGAAGAAGCACGCGAAAGCATTATCGGCGCAGTTGTTTATTACAAAAGATATCCGGGCAACTATATTTTCAAAGCCGTTGTACCCTCCTTCGCCGTCGAAGACAACAAACTTCTCATAAACGCAAATGTACCCGTACAGCCGGCTGCCGGCAAGATCGTGTACTACGTGCAACTTATTGCCAGGGACGGATCGATGGTCAACCCGGGACAGGCTACCCTGCGCTTCCGGGACAGAGTGCCGGACGGAATCCTGATTATTCACGTGCTGCTCATGTTTGCGGCCATGCTGTTCTCCACTTTTTCCGGCTTGTTTGCCCTGTGCAGGAACGCGAGAGTGAACTCCTACGTTGTGACCACCATCCTGACCCTTTTTGCCGGAGGTTTCATCTTTGGGCCCATTGTGCAGAAATTCGCCTTTGGTGAATACTGGACTGGCTGGCCATTCGGAGAGGACCTGACCGATACCAAGACTATGGTAGCCCTGCTGTTCTGGCTGGCCGCCTATATCGTGAACCGGGCTATGGTTAAAAAATACGGGAAACCTGCGCGCGAATACATTGCCGCACAGACTCCCGGTCAGCACGTTGCCGAAGACACGGAGGGCGCGGCCGGTGCTTTTGCTGCAGCCGGGCTTGCTGTAGACGGCGAGGAAACACCTGCCGAAAGAGCCGCAAGAAAACTGAACCGCTGGAAACTGCTCTACGTGCTTGCCGCACTCCTGACCCTGGCCGTTTACAGCATTCCCCACAGCCTTTCGGGATCTGAGTACGATTACGAAACCAACACAATAATAACGGGCGATTAAGATTTTTATTAGCATTTTTATTATCTTTGCCCGCTCAAAAGTGCTTTGTTGAAGCTCAAGCGAGCGTCTTACATACAAGGGGTCCGGTAGCTCAGTTGGACAGAGCAACAGCCTTCTAAGCTGTGGGTCTTGGGTTCGAATCCCAACCGGATCACAAGCATAAGTCCCGCAATCAAAAGATTGCGGGGCTTTTTT
>CAZRJC010000004.1:0-165531 GCA_964600385.1 uncultured Muribaculaceae bacterium | reverse complement strand
AAATGGACGAGGTTCTCATTCAGGGAACCGAGCAATTTGTCCTGCATTATAACTTCCCGCCCTTCTCCACCGGAGAAGCCAGACCGAGCAGGGGCATAGGCCGCCGCGAGATTGGACACGGCAACCTGGCCCACAGAGCATTGAAGCCCATGGTGCCGGTAGGCGAAGAAAATCCGTATGCTATCCGTGTGGTTTCAGACATTCTGGAATCCAACGGTTCATCTTCCATGGCCACTGTTTGTGCCGGTACGCTGGCACTGATGGATGCCGGGGTGAAACTGAAAAAGCCCGTTTCCGGTATCGCCATGGGACTGATCACAGATACAGGCAACAAGAAATTTGCCGTATTGTCCGACATCCTGGGTGACGAAGACCACCTGGGCGACATGGACTTTAAAGTGACCGGCACACGCGACGGTATCACCGCCACCCAAATGGATATCAAAGTGGACGGACTTCCTTACCAGGTGCTTGAACAAGCCCTTGAACAGGCACGTCAGGGACGCATGCACATTATGGGCGAGATGATGAAAACCATCTCTGAACCTCGTGAAGATTACAAGCCACACGTTCCCCGCATTGTTCAGATCATTATTCCCAATACCTTTATTGGTGCCGTTATTGGTACCGGAGGCAAGGTGATCCAGGAAATCCAGAAGACCACAGGCACCACCATAACCATTACCGAACAGGGTGAAGTGGGTATTGTGGATATCTTTGGCGAGAACAAAGAAGGCATGGATGCAGCCCTGGCAACCATCAAGGCCATCACAACCGTTCCGGAAGTCGGAGAAGTTTACACAGGCAAAGTGGTTTCCATTCTGGAATTCGGCGCCTTTGTTGAGATCCTGCCCGGAAAAGAAGGCCTGTTGCACGTATCGGAACTTGATTGGCACAAAATAGAAAAAGTAGAAGACGTGGTGAAAGTAGGTGAAATGGTCACCGTTAAACTACTTGAAATTGACGTAAAGTCCGGCAAAATGCGCCTTTCACGCAAAGCGCTCATTGAGAAACCGGAAGGCTACGTCGAACCCGAACGCAAACCCCGCCCGTCCGGAGACTACGGTAACAACCGGGGAGATCGTGGGAACAGCCGGGGAGGCAGCCGCGGTGGACACGACCGCTCCGACCGGAGACCTTCGCGTAACCGCGAGTAACAACAGATCAGGATTCTGTTCCTGATTCTTTCCAGGGGAATCCTTTCATGATTCCCCTGATAGCCAAGTAGAAAAGCAGCATGAATAGGAATATGAGCAATATTCCTATTCCTGCTATTTGGAGTGATGATATAACGGCTGCGTTCATAATTTGCACTTTTTAAAATAATCCAATTAATGATAGTATGATACCTCCGGCCACCACAGATCCTATCTGTCCGCCTACATTGGCGCTGACAGCCGGCATGAGCAGGTAGTTGGTCTTATCCTCTTTCTGCCCCATGGTGTGGATAACCCTGGCTGACATGGGGAAAGCAGATATGCCGCAGGCCCCGATCATGGGATTGATCTTTTTGTCCTTGGGCAGGAAAATGTTCATGAGTTTGGCAAAAGCCACTCCGCCAAATGTGTCAAAAATAAACGCCACCAGCCCCAGAGCAATGATCATGAGCGTGTCCCAGCGGACAAAACGTTCTGCAGTCATGGTACTGGCAATGGTGATTCCCAACAAAATGGTTACCAGACTGGACAGTTCATTTTGGGCAGACAGTGATAATTTATTCAACACGCCGCATTCGCGTATCAGGTTGCCAAACATCAGGAACCCAATCAGTGCAAGCGAAGAAGGCGCAATGATACCGGCCAGTACCGTAACAACTATCGGGAACAATATCAAAGCGGTACGGGATACTTTTTTTGTATTTGATTTCATCTTTATTAACCTTTCCTGGCGTGTAGTCATCAGGCGGATGATTGGCGGCTGTATTATGGGCACCAGGGCCATATAGGAATAGGCCGCCACCGATATGGGTCCCAGCAGTCGTGGCGCCAGTTTGGAGGCTACGACAATTGACGTGGGCCCGTCTGCGGCTCCAATGATGCCTATGGAGGCAGCTTCTTTTAGATCAAATCCAAAAACGGCAGCCAGGACCATTGTCAGAAAGATCCCGAATTGCGCAGCCGCTCCAAAGAGCAATAAATGAGGATTGTTAAAAAGAGGCGTAAAATCTATCATGGCGCCAATGGCAATAAAGATGAGCAGAGGGAAAATCTCGGTGGCAATACCTCCTTCGTAAAACAAAGAAAGCACTCCCTCAACAACCTCACCTGTTCTGCCGTCAATTTGTGTTAACGCGGCACTGAAAGGAATATTCACCAGGATAGCACCAAAGCCCATGGGGAGCAACAGTGTGGGTTCGTATTGCTTGGCAATGGCCAGGTAGATCAAAACAGCCCCCACGGCTATCATGATCAGATGTTGCCACGTTAAAGAGGCAAGCGCAGGAAAGAAAGATGAAAAATCCATAGTTTATCTGTTTTTAATTCATATCGGTTTTATTCATTCTCCCATATCAAACTCCAGCATGCCGCCGGCCATGATATCCGAATGATTAATGTAATACAAGTGATATGGTTTTCCGTTCAGGCGGACACTTTTGATGCGATAGTTGCCGGGACGGTTATTGCGGGCCAGTATGGTGAATGTACGGCCCCCTTCCACCCGAAGAACCGCTTTATCCATCAACGGAGAACCAAAAACATATTTTCCTCCGGCCGGTTCCACCTGGTAAATTCCCATGGCAGACAGCACATACCAGGCAGACATCTGCCCCACGTCTTCGTTCCCGCTCAGACCATCGGGTCCGTTGTGATACAAGGTGGTCAGTATCTGACGGACCTTTTCGGCCGTTTTGTCCGGATATCCGGCACAGGCATACATATAGGCGATATGATGGCTGGGTTCGTTACCGTGCGCATACTGCCCTATGAGACCCGAAATATCGGGTGATGCATCTTCACCCAGGTCGCCCTGAACGACAAAGAGTGAATCGAGTTTGTCCACAAACGCTCCGGGGCCGCCAAAAAGCTCCATGAGGCCCTGTATGTCATGCGGCACAAGCCAGGTGTACTGCCAGGCATTGCCCTCGGTATAATCGTCTACCCTGTGGGAGGAGTGAAAAGGATTGAACGGTTCGCGGAATGCCCCTTCGGAAGAACGGGCCCTTATGAAACGCGTTTTTGGATCAAAAAAATACGTGTAGGCCTTTGCCCGCTTGTCAAAATATTCAACATCGGCAGTATTTCCCAGTTGTTCCGCCACCCTGGCCACGCACCAGTCTGCCAAAGCGTATTCCAGGGTCTTGGCTACCGTTTCATTAGTGGAATCCTTGTCGAAAGGAATATATCCGTATTCTTTAAGCCATTTCATGCCCCGTTCATCCAGCATGACAGAGGTTTTCATGGCATTGTACACACGCTGTTTATCTACCTTGTATCCTTTCAGAACGATGTCTGCCAGCACCGGAACTCCCGGATTACCCACCATGCAGTCGGTCTCGTTGCCCATCAGATGCCATACAGGCAATTTCCCCTGTTTATCGAATATTTCGAGCATGGTAAGAGCATAATCTTCCATCTTCTCGGGATGGATGAGGGTTGCCAGCGGATGAGCCGCCCTGTAAGTATCCCACAAAGAAAACGTGGTATACCTGGTAAAACCGTCGGGAAGGTCATAATCACAAAAAACCGAGGGTGCTGTCATGGTATGGTACAGCGCCGTGTAAAACAGTTGTTTCTGATCCTGATCCACCGTTTCATAGATGATTTTTGAAAGCTCCTTATTCCATGCGCTGTCCGCAGCCGCCACAACGGCCTCAAAATCCCAGCCTGGCAGTTCTTTACTAAGGTTTGCCGCCGCCTTTGCTTCACTAACGGGAGACAATCCTATTTTAACCATGACTTCACCTCCGGGAGGCAGGTCAAACCATACGGTGGCATATGCTTTCTCCGCCGAGATTTCATCGCCTTGCTCCTGTTGCGTCCCGTTGAACCATTCTACCCGGGTAAAGGGAACGGAAAACTCGGCGTTGAAAAACACAGCCTGCTCTTTGGCCCAGCCTTTCGATTTCCTGTATCCCGAGATCATACGGTCACCTGCCTTTGCCAAATGCCCTTTCACGGGAGCGTCCCAGCCAATGCCGTGCTCCAGGTCTATGACCACGCCCACGCTGCCGTTACCGGCGGCCGACGGGTAAGTATATTTATGGAAAGCCACACGCGCGGTAGCCGTCATCTCGGCTTTGATGCCACTGCCTTCAAGCAGGACCGAATAATATCCGGGCCTGACCTTTTCGTTTTCATGTGAAAACCGGGCACAAAGCCCTTCTCTGGTTGTCTGGACGGGAGCTGCCACCGGCATGAATGAAATATCTCCCAGATCCCCTATTCCGGTTCCGCTCAGGTGCATCTGTGCAAACCCGATAATTGTGGAATCCGAGTAATGATAGCCCGAGCACCAGTCCCAGCCTTCGTTGTACTGCACCGGACCGGCCTGCACCATTCCAAAGGGAACATTGGCCCCTACAAACACATGACCGTGCCCTCCGCTCCCGATCAACGGATCTACATATTGGGTAAAGGAATCACCGGCAAGGGGTTCCGTTTCGTCTTTACTGCATGAAAGGCAGATAGCCCCAACCAGCAAAGCAGGCATGAGAAATACGACTGAATGTTTCATCCCACTAATTTAAATATTATTCCTAATTAACCTCATTCGCCGGGCCATCCCAAGGACTTTAAAGGAAACATTAGTTCCCAAAATTAATTTATATATAGTTACATAGATGGCTTCTTCTAATACTTTATTAGCAAGGACTTGGCGTTTTTTTTTGTCTTTCCCTTTTGTATCATTTTTGAGATAACTTTACAAAAACCATTGTTTAACAATTATGAAAAGATCTATCGTTATCTCTTGCGCAGGCGTTCTTACGCTCCTTTTTGGCGGATGTGAAACAGACGAGCC
The DNA here is from genome assembly GCA_964600385.1 of uncultured Muribaculaceae bacterium. Classification (GTDB taxonomy): domain Bacteria; phylum Bacteroidota; class Bacteroidia; order Bacteroidales; family UBA932; genus DMER64. The sequence goes on along the minus strand of CAZRJC010000004.1, from coordinate 160,572 downwards.
CTATACAAAAGGGATTGGCAGATACCCCGGAGATCCGGCGGAAAATTTTGCTCCGGCTCTTGTCGCAGACAATGACACTTACCGGAACATGGCCCAAAACAGGGTCACCTTTCATTCCTCGTCTTACGATTATAACCTGACCGGACAACTCGTCACAGACGGTATCGTAGCAGACCGCATGCCCGGTTTTATTAATGTATCGGACCAGGACGGCGATCTTGAAAAAAGAGAAAAGGAATGGTTCTTTGACGGGAAACCAGATTCGAAATACCGTATGAAGGGAACGGATATCTTTCTGCAACTGCAACTGAACAGCCATATCCCCGACGTTGACTGTGTAGAACTTATCGGGACCATGACCTACAACCCAAAAGCTCCCAAAGGCAGTCAGGTTGCGTTTTTCGGATCGGAAGACGGGGTTGTATGGATTCCCATAAAAACTGACAAAAGCAGCAGTTTGCCCGGGACCGAAAAACCTAATCCATACGCCGCATGGGCCAATATGCCGGCACCCCCAAAACCGGAACGGGAACTTCGTCTAACTTATCGTTTTGCCCAGCCGGTCCGCTATGCATTTTACAAAGTTGAGTTTAACGTACCCGCTGCCGAAAACTGGACGTTTTCCGACTGGAATTTTTACTGCAACAACCAGAAGTTGTGCATGCTCCCCTCGGGCTATTTTCAAAGTGCGTGGATGAGTGCCGGGACCGGGACCGAATGGATCTGCGTGGACCTCGGAGCCGGAGCCGTTATGGATAAAGTAACACTTCACTGGCTGAACAAAGCAGTAAAAGGTTCTGTACAGGTTTCGGACGACTCCTCGGCCTGGACGAACGTGGCCGGATTGCCCGGCGGAGAAGGACTTGTAGATGAAATCACCCTCACTCCCGGGACAAAAGGACGTTACGTAAGGATACTCATGGAAGAACCGGCCGGTGGTAACCGTTATATTTTGAGCGAGCTGGAAGTCTTTGGGAAAGGAGGTCTGGTGCCTGCCGCTTCTGAAGACCCGGTTCCTGCCGGAAACAAACTATCTTTGAACGGCGGTAACTGGAAAATACAACGTGCTTCTGAAGTTAACGAGACCGGCGAAGTCATTTCCTCTGCCGGTTATTCCGGATCCGCCCAATGGCCAGTAGCTACCGTACCTGCTACTGTTTTAAGCAGTTATCTTAATATGGGAGCGCTGCCCGATCCGAATTATGCAGCCAATCAATTACAGATATCCGAATCGTTTTTCACGTCTGATTTTTGGTACAGAAGGGAATTTTTTGTTTCCGAAGACTTTGGAAAAGAAGAGATTTTCCTGAACCTCGATGGCATTAACTGGAAAGCCGATCTGTTTGTCAACGGAACAAATGCCGGCAGAATGGAGGGCGCTTTCATTCGGGGCAAATTCAATATCACGCAGCTTTTACTTCCCGGACAAAGCAACGTGCTGGCCGTGAAGATTATAAAAAACGATAACGTGGGTGCCGTCAAGGAACAAAACGCAATCAGTCCCGACCAGAACGGCGGTATCCTGGGCGCAGACAATCCCACTTTCCATGCTTCCGTTGGATGGGACTGGATCCCTACCATCAGGGGTCGTAATATTGGTATCTGGAATGATGTTTACCTGACTACCACCGGAGCTGTTACCATTGAAGACCCGTTTGTCCGGACTACCCTCGCCCTGCCCGATACCACAAAAGCCGATATTCAGATTGAAGTGCTGCTGCGCAATCATAAGGATGTAGCTGTTTCCGGGATTCTGGAAGGAACTTACGGAGATCTCCCCTTCAAACAGGAAGTGGTTCTTGAACCGAATGCGATGCAAACGGTACAGGCAACCCTGACCATGGATAATCCAAAATTATGGTGGCCCAAAGGATACGGCGATCCTAACCTGTACAGCGTACACATTCAATTCACCGCAGATGGAGTCGTGTGTGACCAGACTGCCTTCCAATCGGGCGTCCGACAGATGAACTTCGACGAAAACAACGGCATCCTGAGCCTGTACATCAACGGTCGCCGGTTTATCGGAAGAGGCGGCAACTGGGGCTTTTCAGAATCGAACCTGAATTATCGCGGCCGAGAATACGATATTGCCGTGGCTTATCATGCCGATATGAATTTCACCATGATCCGCAACTGGGTAGGCCAGATAGGTGACGACGAATTTTACGAAGCCTGTGACCGTCACGGAATCATGGTTTGGCAGGACTTCTGGCTCGCCAATCCCTGGGACGGACCCGATCCATACGATAACGACCTGTTCATGAAAAATGCGAAAGACCTGGTGAAACGTATCCGGAACCATCCGTCAATTGCCATTTATGTAGGCCGCAACGAAGGCAATCCTCCCGCAGAACTGGACAATGCCCTCCGCCAAATGATTCCTCAACTGCATCCCGGGATCCATTACATATCTCATTCAGCCGCAGGAGTGGTAAGTGGAGGCGGTCCCTACCGGGCTCTGCCTGTCCGCGATTATTTCCTATTGTATGGTAAAGACCGGATGCACAGCGAACGGGGCATGCCTAACGTGATGACATTCGAAAGCCTGTCGCAGACCCTCAGCCCCGATGCACTCTGGCCGCAAAACGACCAGTGGGGCATGCACGACTTCACGCTTGAAGGAGCCCAGACAGCCGCCTCGTTCAACAAGATGCTGGAAGAAGGATTCGGACCTGCGGACAATGCGCAGCAGTTCACCGAATACGCCCAGTGGTTCAACTACAACGGGTACCGGGGTATTTTTGAAGGCCGAAGCGAATTCCGCAGGGGGATGCTTCTGTGGATGAGCCATCCGGCCTGGCCTTCCATGGTATGGCAAACCTACGACTACTATTTTGAGCCCACCGCCGCCTATTTTGGTTGCAAGAAAGCAAACGAACCGCTTCACATCCAGTGGAATCCTGTTTACCACGACATAGAAGTGGTTAACCTAAGCGCCGGCAGGCACGAAGAACTGACTGCCAAAGCCATGCTGGTAAATATGGACGGAACGGTACAGTGGGAAAAAGACACTCTTCTGAACAGTTACGAAGACTCTACCGTAAAATGCTTCGGGCTTGAATTCCCCGAGTCCCTTTCCCCGGTTCATTTCATAAAACTGATATTGACAGAAAACGGGAAAACAGTATCGGACAACTTCTACTGGAGGGGTGTTGAAGACGGCAATTACAAGGCCCTGAAGGATATGCCCAAAGTAACGCTCAAGGGAAAAACGACTCTTGAAAAAACAGAGAACGGCTGGAAAATCACTACCGTACTGAAAAACAATACATCCACGCCGTGCCTGATGATCCGCCTGCAGGTGAAAGGAAAGAAAACCGGCGAACGCATTCTACCCGTATTCTTCAGCGACAATTATTTCTCCCTGCTGCCGGGTGAAGAAAAAACAGTCACTATGACTTTCTGCCAGCGCGATACACGCGGGGAAAAACCCATAGTGACCGTATCGGGTTTTAATTTAATGTAACCTTAACTGTATTATAATATATTGTTGTTGTTGCCTCAAACCCGGAGTCTGTCCCTATAATGATCCAGATTTCACCATTTGAATCAGAAGAGACGGTAACCGGGTTTGTTGTTTTTAATGTTTTTAAAACATATACATTTTCCTCAGTGCCGTTTGCAAAATCTCCGATTACGACCACATTCTCTCCGCCTATGCTCTGAGTCCCTTTATCTATATTCATTCTGTAATAATTATCGTCCAGTTCCTTTACAGGCTCCTTTGCAGAAGCTCCAGCTTTAATTACTACAGCTTCACCCGGGGCTCCGCCTACTCCAATCATCCCGCTGGCTGCATTAGTGGCTATCTCAACCTCAAAATCCACAGTATATATTTTATCAGGTTCCAGACCGGTCAGTTTCTTCTTGATAAACATGAATAAATCGTCGCTGTGATTGTTTCCGGACTGCATGAGTGCTCCCCTGGTAATATCAAGCGGGGCAGGTAAGGTCGAGTGGACAAAAGCAAATCCATAAAAATCCTCTACGCCGGGATCATTTGGATAATCGGCAAAATCTCCTGTCCATCCCTCGGCATCGGTCTGAAAATCAAAAATGAATTCCTTTGGGTCCGGGTTTTCTTTATTACAGCCGGCAAAAGAAAATAGTGCAGCAATGCACAGTGCAAAAATTAAATTTTTCATGTTTTATTTTTTTGGTTCGTTATAATAATTGCACTCTATGATCAAATACTGCATTGCGATTCATGAAATCACTCTTAATTTTCCCTACACTCTAAATATGTCCTTTCACCAGAATTTAACACGGGGAAGAACCTTCACAAGATATTTAGAAAGGGAAACGCCTCCCATTGGCGGTGCCAATGGGTCCTTCCCTCCGCGGGCGCGAGGTTTCCCTTTTTCTAAATATCTTGTGGTGTTCTTCGCTGGTAAGGAAATGGAAAACTGGCAGGCTTTCGGAAGCTTCCCCGGTTTTTGGGGCATTTCTGGAATTTTTGGAAGCATAGCAAGAGTTTTGCGCAGGCAAACTCGATTTACCGCGCAGCGCCAACTTAGCAAAATCTATGTACCTAATATTCAAATATTTGAAAATTTCAAAATCACCCTTGCGCGGCACTTCGAGTTTGCCACCCCTTTTTTTTCACGGAAAGCTCCCGGAAGCAACCCGGGAACTCAACCGAATCGGGAAAGCCCTCGGTCCGTGAACAAAAACGGCCAAAAACGTTCACGGGTGGCCGAAAAACCTGTACTGATTGCTTTTCTTAAGGCAAGCGCTTGCCATTTGATGGCCAAATCAAGCCTCAACCTACAAAGAACTCCACAAGCTATTCAGGTAAGGGAAACCTCGCACCCGCGGAGGGAAGGACCCGGTTGCAGACGCAACCGGGAGGCGTTTCCCGTGCTGAATAGCTTGCGGAAACTCATAAGTGGGTTGAAGTTGAAAAGTGGCGCATTAATCTCCCATCTGCAAATTATTGCCTATATTCGTCATAGTCTGACAATTCATTCATAGAATCTTAATACAAAATGATCATGCTATTCAAGAATAAGAACAGGAGATTTTTCTCGTTTCTTGTATGTTGCGGTCTTTGCAGTTTAATATCCTGCACTGCAGATCAGGACAAGGACCTGCAACTTTGGTACAATGCTCCGGCTTCGGTATGGGAAGAGACTCTTCCGCTGGGAAACGGGCGCCTGGGGCTTATGCCTGACGGAAATCCGTCCCGTGAAGTTATTGTATTGAATGATATAACGCTTTGGTCGGGTTCACCCGAAGATGCCACTAATCCTACAGCTCAGGCCTACCTGCCCCGTATCAGGCAGCTACTCCTGGAAGGTCGGAACGACCTGGCACAGGAACTTATGTATGAACATTTTGTATGCGGAGGGCCGGGTTCGGGTTATGGAACGGGATCGAAGGTGCCGTTCGGCTGTTACCAGACGCTCGGCAGTCTGATCATTGAATACCGGGAGCCGGTTACGCCGGATTCTTCGCATTACCATCGGTCGCTGGACCTTACAAGTGCCGTTGCCTCGACCTGCACCCAAACCACCAAAAATGAATATTTTTGTTCTTTTTCAGACGATGTAGGCGTTATCCGGCTGGAATCAGAACAAGGTATCAACGCAGTAATCCGGATGGAACGACCCGAGCGGTTTGAGACCACAGCCGGGGACGATCAGCTGATCATGAAGGGAACCCTCAGCAGCGGTGTTCAGGGGAAAGACGGCATGAGCTACATTGCAAGACTGTCGGCTATTCCTGAAGATGGTACGGTCTTGTATCGGGGAGACAGCCTGGTATTGGATAACGTTCACAAAGCGACTCTTCTTTTTTCTGCGGCCACAGATTATTATGCACCCGATTACCAAGCGCTGAGCGATTCCCTAATGCAAACGGCGCGGCAGAAGAGTTACCGTGATCTCAGGAGCGGGCACATTAAAGCATACCGGGAGCGGTTCAACCGGGTGACACTTTCTTTGGGTCAAAACAGCAGCCCGGCAAAAGCCAGTGACATACAGGCAAGAGCCAATGACAGACAGGCAAGAGCCAATGACAGACAGGCAAGAGCCGGCAACAACGGAGCAAGCAGCCCCCTCGACAAGCAGAACACTCTTAAAAGGCTTGAGGCTTTTAGCCAGAGCGATGATCCTTCTTTTGCCGCACTTTATTTCCACTACGGACGTTACCTGCTTATTTCGTCTGTACGTCCCGACCTGCTGCCACCCAATCTGCAGGGTTTATGGGCCAATTCCATTCAGACCCCGTGGAACGGAGACTACCACCTGAACATCAATCTCCAGATGAACCACTGGCCCGTGGAAGTATGCAATCTGTCCGAGTTGCACAAACCATTGGTGGAATTCACAAAAGGGCTGGTCGCCTCGGGAACCGTAACAGCCCGTTCCTTTTATAACGCCGATGGATGGACAGCTCACGTCATTTCCAATCCCTGGCACTTCACCGCACCCGGAGAACATCCTTCATGGGGGGCCACCAATACCGGTGGCGGATGGCTCTGCCAGCACTTGTGGACACACTACCTGTACACGAAAGACACCACCTATCTTGCAGAGGTTTATCCGGTAATGAAAGGGGCCTGTGAATTTTTCCTTTCATCGCTCATAGAAGAACCCACTCATCGCTGGCTGGTAACGGCCCCGACCACATCGCCAGAAAATGCTTTTTATATGCCCGGCACCGGGACGGCTGTAAGCGTTTGCATGGGATCCACAATGGACAACCAGATAGTAAGGGAACTGTTCACCAATACTTCTCAGGCAGCTGTCCTGCTTGACACAGATGCAGGCTTCAGGAACAGGCTGGACAGTACCGTAAAACGCCTTCCGCCTGACAGGATCGCCTCTGGAGGCTATTTGCAGGAATGGCTTGAAGACTACCGCGAGACAGAACCGCACCACCGGCATGTATCCCATTTATTCGGACTTCATCCGGGACGCCAGATTTCACCTGCCCGTACGCCTGAATTGGCCGAGGCCTGCCGAAACACTCTGGAACGTCGGGGTGACGGCGGCACGGGCTGGTCGAGGGCATGGAAGATCAACTTCCGGGCAAGGCTCGGAGACGGAAATCGGGCTTACCGGCTGCTTAAAAACCTCCTGTCGCCCGAAAGCACCTACCCCAATCTGTTTTGTGCTCATCCGCCCTTCCAGATAGACGGGAATTTTGGGGGCACTTCGGGCATTGCCGAGATGTTGCTCCAAAGTCATGACGGCTCCATTGAATTCCTGCCTGCCCTGCCCGATGCCTGGCCTGAAGGGGAATTCAGCGGACTGAAAACCGAGGGGAACGGGGAAGTAAGTTGTCAATGGGAAAACGGCAGAATCCGGGAGATCACTCTCCGCGCCATTTCACCGGGAACATTCAAAATCAAAATTCCTCCTTACTCCGGTAAAATCAGGTCTGAAGGGAACGTCAGCCTGTCGGACGGGATGGCCACAGCCACTCTTGAGCCGGGTGAAAAGATCCGGTTACGGTTCCTGACTGCAAAATGATGCTGCAAAAAAATTGAATCGGGGGTTTAAGTTGGAAATCCTTACCGGAAACAACCAGCCCGGTAACTTGAATGGGACCAGACGAACCGCATCTTTTTCGGTTGTAACCATTTGACATTCTACGTGTTCGTCCAGGTAAGCTTTAATCTTCCTGTAATCCTTTGCCGTATACGTATGATGATCGGGGAACGCCATGTGTTCTTTCACCACATAGTGTTCCTTCAGGTAAGCGATAAACGGACCGGGAGCTGCAATGCCCGTCACAACCAGTAAAGAGGAACCAATAGGCAAATAAGGTTTATGTTCTCGAGTGAGCGGAATGGGGGTTTCGTATGTGAGCCCCGAGCAGAATACAGGGATGTTGCTCCCGGGAAGCACACGGTCCTGAAGTATTTCATCTTCTGTCAGGCCGGGAGGGCACTTGGTAATAATAAGGCATTGAGCCCGGCGGATGGCCGAGGGTAGATCCCTCAGACGTCCGAAAGGCAGTAACGTATCTTTTGCCACAGGCCTGTTATAATCTTCCAGTACAATGTTCCAGCGGGCAGAAATCCGTCTGTGCTGAAAAGCGTCGTCGAGGATAAGCACTTGCGGCGTAAGGTCCTCGCATATCCTGCAAATACCGGCTACTCTGTCTTCTGCCACGGCCACACTAACCAAGGGAAACTTGTTCTTTATCTGCTTCGGCTCGTCCCCAACGTCCCGGGCCGGGTCTCCTGCTTCTACATACCTGAAACCTTTTGTTTTTCGGCCATAGCCTCTGGAAAGCACCACAGGGCTGATTCCCCTGTCAAGAAAAAATTGAACGAGGTATTCGGTCACCGGTGTTTTGCCGGTACCACCTACGGTAATGTTCCCAACACAGATGATCGGAAAGTCAAATGAGTAAGACCTGAACCACCCCGCATCATACATTCTATGACGCAGCGCCAACACCCAGGCATAAGGTGAAAGCCACATAAGACCGTTTAATTTCCACCCCATTTTTTATCTATAAAATCCAGTAACCTGAATATTTCTTCGGGATTGTCCTCGGTCACCAGTTTCAAACGCACGGGTTTAAAATCGGTAAGCGATTTAAAATAACAACTCAGATGACGGCGCATTTCCAGTACCCCGACTCTTTCCCCTTTCACTTCAATGGATTTGGAAAGATGCATTTTTGCCAGAGCCACCCGCTCGGTAACGCTCATGGGCGGGAGTTCCTCTCCGGTATCCAGGAAATGCCGTATCTCCCTGAAAAGCCAGGGATGGCCAAAACTTGCCCTCCCTATCATAATCCCGTCCACACCATATTTATCAAAGGCATCTTTTGCCTGTTGGGGCGTTTTTATATCGCCGTTTCCTATAACGGGGATCTTCATCCTGGGATTACGTTTGACAGCACCTATAGGCTCCCAGTTGGCTTCACCTTTGTACATCTGCGTCTTGGTCCTGCCATGAATGGTTATGGCTGCAATCCCTACATCCTGGAGTGCCTCGGACAGGTCTTCAATAATAATTGATTGGTCATCCCAGCCCAGACGGGTTTTAACGGTTACGGGAATATCCACAGCCTGTACCAGCCGCCTGGTAATATCAACCATTCCCTGCGGATCCCTCAACCAGCCGCTGCCGGCTCCCCGTTGCGCAATTTTGTTCATGGGGCAACCAAAGTTTATATCTATCACATCGGGGCGTACCTGGGCGGCCATCTGAGCGGCCTCAAGCAAAGCCTCGGGGATGTGACCATAGATCTGGATCCCTATGGGCCTTTCCAGGTCGGATATATTCAGTTTAAGGCGGGTTTTGTATGCATCGCGGATGAGTCCGTCTGCAGAAACAAATTCGGTATACATCATATCCACGCCGTATTGCTTGCATATGAACCGGAACGAAGCGTCTGTGACATCCTCCATGGGCGCCAGAAAAAGAGGTCTGTCTCTCAATTGGGTATCGGCAAAATTCATAGCGCAAAGATAATTTTTTTCTACTTTTGTGCCGTATGAACAATATTACTAACATAGGCATCCTGACTTCCGGAGGAGATGCCCCCGGAATGAATGCAGCCATACGGGCTGTGGTACGTACCGCCATTTACAACAAGTGCAGCGTCACCGGCATCCAGCGTGGGTTTACAGGAATTTTACAAAAATTGTTTATTCCGTTGCAAACTCATTCTGTTGCACAGAAAATATCCCTGGGAGGCACGTTTCTTAAATCTTCCCGTTGTCCGGAATTCAAAGAGAAAGAAGTTCGGGCGGAATGCTACCGCAATCTAAGGGAACAGGGCATTGACGCCCTGGTGGTCATCGGCGGGGACGGGTCTTTCCGGGGTGCCGATCTGCTGGTCAAAGAGTTTGGCCTGCCTGTAGTAGGAGTACCCGGCACCATAGATAATGATATCTACGGGACCGATTATACTATAGGGTTCGATACCGCGGTGAACACGGCCGTTCAGGCAGTGGACAAACTACGCGACACTGCAGACTCTCATAACATGATCTTTTTTGTTGAAGTAATGGGCCGCGAAGCCGGCTTCATTGCCCTTCATACTTCCATATCAACCGGGGCGGAGGCTACCCTTATTCCCGAAGTTCACGCCGACATTGACAAGTTGTGCGGATATCTGGAGCTCGAACGCCGCAAGAATAAAACCTCCGGTATTATCATAGTAGCCGAGGGAGGCGAACTGGGCAGTGCCTCGGAAGTGGCTGCCAAGGTTAAGGAACGCCTGCCCAAATATGAGACCCGGGTAACAACTTTAGGTCATATCCAGCGCGGAGGATCCCCAACGGCTAACGACAGAATCCTGGCCAGTGTATTGGGGCACGATGCGGTTACGGCCTTATTGAGCGGCAAGACCGGTGTGATGGTTGGACAGGTTAATAACCAGACTGTATATACGCCATTTGAAGAGGCCTGTTCCCGCCATGCAGAGCTTAATAAGCGCTGGGTTGAAATTGCTTACGTACTATCGCTTTGATTTTTAGAAAAAAGTAGTATCTTTGCAGCCCCTTTCTTTGGAGGGATCGCAAAATATTTATGGTATTATTCTAAAAATCAACCAGGTGAACACATTATCTTACAAGACTGTGAGCGCTAACAAAGAAACCGTTACAAAAGAATGGGTTCTTATTGACGCTACCAATCAGATTTTGGGCCGGTTGGCTGTGCAGGCAGCGATGATTCTGCGCGGCAAAAACAAGCCCAATTTTACCCCTCACGTGGACTGCGGTGATAACGTTATCATTATCAATGCAGAAAAAGTTCGCTTGACGGGCAACAAGCTGGATGAAAAAACGTATGTCCGGCACTCCGGTTACCCTGGCGGTCAACGCACAGAAACAGCTAAAGAGCTGTTGAAACGCAAACCGCTTGCTCTTGTGGAACACGCTATCAAAGGCATGCTCCCCAAAAATCGCCTCGGCTCAGATCTTTTCCGCAACCTGTATGTATACGAAGGTCCGGAACATCCGCATGAGGCTCAACAACCCAAACAAATTTATTTAAACGAAAACTAAACAGAGCATGGAAGTTATCAACGCCCTTGGAAGAAGAAAATCAGCTGTTGCTCGCGTTTACGTTCAGGCCGGAAAAGGAAACATCATTATCAATGATCGCGCCCTGGAAGACTATTTCAAAGAAGGCACCCTTCAGTATATTGCCAAACAGGCTCTCGAACTGACCGGTACTGCCTCCCAGTTTGATGTAAAAGTCAATCTGGACGGAGGCGGCATTAAAGGTCAGGCAGAAGCTTTGCGCCTGGCTATTGCCCGTGCTTTGTGTAAAATAGATTCCGAAGCGTATCGTGGTGTTTTGAAATCAAACGGGATGCTTACCCGCGATGCTCGCGAGGTTGAGCGTAAGAAACCCGGACAACCCGGTGCACGCAGACGCTTCCAGTTCAGCAAACGTTAGAAAGCTGATGAAAAGATGCACGGCAATTGTATTAAAACAGCCGAGACCATTCAGTTGCTGCCGGCCGTTTCGGTTGCCGCGGAAAATCAAAACGGATTGTTCACAGAACACTACCTTTTGATTGACTTACAGAGAATTTAAAAAGATTAAAAATTTAAAAAAATGCCCAGAACAAATTTCCAAGACTTACTTGATGCAGGCGTACATTTCGGCCACTTGAAACGTAAGTGGAATCCCAGGATGGCTCCCTATATCTTCATGGAGAAGAACGGGATCCATATCATTGACCTGCACAAGACCGTTGTCAAAATAGATGAGGCTGCCAATGTTATGAAACAACTCGCCAAGGCGGGTCGTAAGATATTGTTTGTAGCCACCAAGAAACAAGCCAAGGATATTGTAGCCGAATCGGCAAAATCGGTTAATATGCCTTATGTAACTGAACGTTGGCCGGGCGGTATGCTCACCAACTTCCCCACCATCCGCAAAGCAGTCAAGAAAATGAATACAATTGACAAAATGATTGCGGACGGTACTTTCGAAACCCTTGCCAAACGCGAACGCCTGCAAGTTACCCGCCAGCGTGCCAAGCTGGAAAAAAACCTGGGATCCATTGCAGATCTGAACCGTTTGCCAGCTGCTCTTTTTGTTGTTGACGTACAAAAAGAGGTTAATGCTGTAAAAGAAGCATCCCGTCTTGGTATTCCGGTTATTGCCATGGTTGATACCTGTTGCGATCCTACCCCTATTGATTATGTGATCCCGGCCAATGACGATGCAGCTAAATCCATTTCTCTTATTCTCGATCTTCTCCGCCAGGCCATTGAGGAAGGTCTTGAAGAGCGCAAACTCGAAAAAGACAAAGAAGTGACGGTAGAAACTTCTGATGAAGACAAACCCGCATCCGGCAAACGTATTCGTACTCGCAGACCTAAAACTGACGATGAAAACCAGGCCGCAGCAGTGACCACTTCGGAAGAGGTTGAGCCAAAAGAAGAGAATAAACCCGAATAATTTTTACAGATAATGGAAATTAAAGCAGCTGACGTAGCAAAACTACGTAAAATGACCGGTGCCGGTATGATGGATTGCAAGAATGCCCTTGTTGAATCCAACGGAGATTTTGACCGTGCACAAGAGATCATTCGTGAAAAAGGCAAATTGGTTGCAGCCAAACGCGCAGACCGTGAAACAACTGAAGGTTCCGTTATAGCCATTGCCAACGAAGCTCACAACAAAGCCATTCTCGTATGCCTGGGTTGTGAAACCGACTTTGTGGCAAAGAACCAGGAATTTCAGGATGTAGCCAACGGCATTGCCAAAGTAGCTCTGGCTAACATGCCCGCAAGCATGGATGCCCTTATGTCCCTGCCTTTTGAAGATGGGACCATTGCCGATGCCGTTACCCGGCAGACCGGCAAGAGCGGTGAAAAACACGCTATTCCTTTCTATAATAAGCTGGAAGCCCCTTATATTGCTACTTATATTCATATGAATCACAAAGTGGCTACCATTGTTGGTTTCAATAAAGCCATCTCTGCCGAAGCCGGAAAAGAGATTGCCATGCAAATCACAGCCATGGTGCCCGTTTCTGTGAATCGTGATAACTGCCCACAGGAAGTTATCGATAAGGAAATGCATATCTACCGCGAACAAATCCGCCTGGAAGGCAAGCCCGAAGAGATGGTTGAAAAGATTGCTCTGGGGAAACTCAATAAATTCTTCAAAGAATACACCCTCGAGGACCAGACCTTTGTTAAGGACGGCAAAATAAGCGTTAAGGAATACCTGAAGACTATTGATCCTGAGGTTAAAGTTACCGGTTTTTACCGTTTCTCCCTGAACGATTAATAACAGGAATATCAATAAAAAGAAAGAGGCTGACCCATAAAGTCAGCCTCTTTTTTATTTGCTCTAGATTAATTTGCTCTTGACTTATTAAACGAAAGACACCTCCCATTTGCTTCGCAAACGGGTCCTTCCCTCCGGGGGCGCGAGGTCTTTCTTTTCAATAAGTCAATGAGCAAATAATTTATGAGCCTGTTAAACTAATGAGCCTGCTAATTCCAGCCGGGATTCTGTGTCAGCACATATCCCTTGTCTTTATAGGAATCAATCTGAGCATTACCAAGCGGAGCAAGATAAACCCTGTCCGTAAAAGGATCACGGTCCTTAACGGTCTGAGGAATATAATACCCTACCATATCGGCACCGTTAGATCCATTATAGGTAACAATGGAACCATCCTGTTTCATTACTTTCAGTACATTTACCTTAGACGCAATTAGCCAGGTGGGAAGTTCCTGCTGGAAATTGATCCATAAGCCGAGGAGCATATCGGGGTTCAAGGTCCCGCTCATGTAGTCAATTTTCTTCCAGCGTTTGATGTCCAGAAGCCTGGTATGTTCAAATACAAATTCCATACGGCGCTCCCTGCGGATTTCCCAGATAAGCGGGGAAACATCCCCGTCCCTGTCGGGATCGTCAGGAATGGCAGCAATACTCATGGGAGCCGTTTTCTTTACACCTTTGGCAGTTGCTGTGGCATCCAACGGTCTGTTGCGAATAGCATTTATGGAAGCATCCAGGTCAGCCTGAGTAACTGCAGCTCCACCCATGGTGGCTAATTCTGCCTTTGCTTCTATCCAGTTCAGCACTACTTCTGCATAACGCATTACAGGATATCCGTTTGTATTGGTATTGGAACCGTATTTTGCGGGAACAGTCTTCCCGTAATAGGTTACACCAACACGGTCAATGAACTTGCAGGCATAGAGCAATGTTGCCGAACTAATCATTGGACGATCCCAGAAAGTAGCTTCAAAGCGCGGGTCGCGCGTGGCCACCATATTGGTAAGATCCAGAACACCTGCATTAGCAACGGAAGACAGTTGATACGGTTTCCCGTCGTTGCAAATGAACGATTTGGCCAATGCCAGGTTGGGTGCCGGAGATTGACTTTCATTAAGATTGGAATACGAAGCCACGTGATGACGTACGGCTTCTGCATCGCTGTAATGACGGTACATAAGCACTTCTTTCATTTTGGACAGATCCTCAGATCCGAACAGGGAACGGAAATCGGTATCGAAAGAATACTTGCCTGACTGAATTACAATATCTCCGGCTTTAACTGCCAGCTCGAGGTACTTCTTGGCCAGTGTCTGATTGTTCTTGTGATACTTTTGCCATGTACCCTCAAAAAGCATGAAACGTGAAATAAAACCGGCTGCAATATATCTGTTCAGGTAATTGGTCCCGTCGTTCACACGAATTTTATCCAGTACATATACAAAATCTTCGTAAACAGCATCCATTGCGATAGTGCGGTCCTGACGGTCTTTATACAATTCATCAAGTTCGGAATCTGTAATAACCCGTTCATAATAAGGAACATCACCGAATACGCTTACAAGACGACTGTATTCATAACCTCTGAAGAAACGGGCTACGGCAGACCAGTGATTATAGGCATCATCGGTAAGATATCCGTTTTCTTTCATGGTGTTAATACGGTCCAGGAACAGATTGGATTTCCTTACCCAGGCAAAATTCCATGAAGGACCGGCATATTGGATAAGCATCGAAGGAGTCTCGGAGGTCCCGGTACGTGAAGCAGGAGCAGAAGCTTCAAAAGCGCTCTGTGTGCCTGCACCGGTAAAGTCATCGCTGAAATAATATCCTCTCAGGGGAGTGTAATCCACGCTCCAGCCCGAGTAATAACCTGTAAAATAGTTTACATAATAACCATTGGCAAACAACCTGAGATTGTTCTCATTGGTCCAGTAGTTGGTATCGTCCATTGCAGACTTCTGCGGACGATCCAAAAAATCACTACATCCTGCCATAAGGAAGGCAGATAAAGACACAAAAAGTATAATGTATTTTTTCATCGTCGTAAATCTTTAGAAGTTAATCTGGATACCAATTGACGCACTCTTGAATGTCGGAACTCCAACACCGGTTCTGCTTGAGTTATAGTTATTATCGGAATTGAATAATGCATATCCGGGCACTACTTCAGGGTCAATGGGGAGGCCTTTCAGATGATCAAAAGTAAAGAAGTTTTCCAGTGCTGCATACACTCTGAGTTTGCTGATGTTAGCTTTTCTCATGAGTTTCGCAGGCAAAGAATAACCCAAGGTAATGTTCTTGATTCTGAAATAAGACATATCCAGCAGGTAACGGGTTTGTATCTGCATGTTGTTGGTATTATTACTATTGGCGTTATTATACGGTCTGGGATAGTAGGCATCTGTGCGGTCTTCTTTCCAGAAATCACCGGCAATAGCCTGGGCCATGGAACCATCGGAAGAGTTGAAACCGGCAATGGTCATGGAACTGTTGCCCCACAATGCGCGTTTGCCCACTCCCTGTAGAAATACTGACACGTCTACACCTTTATAATCGGCTCCGAGACGGAACCCGTATTCATAACGAGGAGTAGAGTTTCCAATCACTTTCAGGTCACCGTGGTCATCCACCAGGCGGCTTCCCGGATTAATAACCCCGTCTCCGTTCTGATCCTTGAATTTAACGTCACCCGGGCCGAATTTGAAATTGGAGCTGTTCTGCAACTTACCCTGGGTTACTCCGTCTACGGTCTGATACACCATGTATCCGTCGGTAGATTTCATCAACACTAGATTGCCGCTGCCATCATATACAAAATCATCTTTCTGGTACAAACGGTCGGTTTCATAACCCCAGATTTCACCATAGGTTTTGCCAACATACCAATCGTCAATACTGGTAGTGCTTCCGTATTTGGTAATCTTGGTGGCAGCATCTGATAAAGTTGCCAATGCGCTGATTGTTAGCCCGTTTGAGAATGTATGCCCGTAGTCGATAGCAATTTCCCAGCCTCTTGTTTGCAGTGACCCGAAATTGCCCTTAGGCGCTCCGGTACCGTATGTGGCGGGAATGCCTTCTATGGGAACAATCATGTTTTCTGTATCGCGCTGGAACCAGTCAAATGTAATTCCCAGAGCACTGTTAAAGAAACGGGCATCAAACCCTGCGTCCAAAGTAGTGATGTCCTGCCAGGTAATGGATGCCGCAACAGCTGCTGGTGTTCCGTAATAGACCATTTTGGCTCCGTTCTGTAACCAAAGGGAAGTCGTGCTGGACATGGTAGGCACATACAGGGCGTTGCTTACTGTCTGGTCTCCGATACTACCCCAGGATGCGCGCAGCTTAAGGCTGCTCATGACAGGTCTGGCCCATTGCATCCAGGACTCTTCCATCACACGCCATCCGGCAGAGAAGGAAGGATACCATCTCCATTGCATATGGCCGGGGAACTTTGAGGTTCCGTCATAACGGATATTAGCTTCCAACAGGTATTTCTCGGCAAAATTATAGTTCACGCGGCCAAAATAACCCAACTGGGACTCCCAGGCTACATTACCGCCGCTGGTTTGTGTTCCGTTGGCCAGCTTAAACTGCGGATTAGTAATATCAATAAGGGTTGTCTTCTGAGCCCAGTGGGATGCTTCGTCGTAAGTAATGGCACTCATACCCAACAGGAAGTCGAGAGTATTCTTTTCATTCAGCACCCATTTGTAGTTTGTTGTCAGGTTAATGGTATTGCGCATGGAGTTTTCTGTCTCCCGGTAGATATGGTCGGGATTGGCTCCCGGCGAGGTATAATTATAATAGTCGAGCTGATATGCCGGCATGGCACCCGGATCAGTAGCAGACACTTTTTCGCCGGCAGAGTTTACATACATTCTGGTTCCGTCGGTATTGTTACGTACTACCGGACTGCCCCAGGTATTACCGGCAGTGAAACTATAGCCGGGTGTATTGAGAATATACTCCTGATTGGCATGGGTGTAATCGAGTTCGATATTCCAATCTTTGAGAGGGGTCAATACCAGCCCGGCATTGAAGCTGGTATAATTAGTTGTCCGGTTGGCCGTATTGGCAGAGGATGTTTCGTAAACGGGATTACGCGTAGGATTGCCGTTATCTTCGTTTACCCAGGGGAATGTAGGTCCCCAGCGGAACATGTAATACCATACGTCAGCGGTAGATGAGCTGGTGGCATAGGCATAACGTTTATCACGCTTTGAATACATGGCTCCTGCATGGATGGATAACCATTTCTTTACCTGGGTGTTCACCCTGATTGATCCGTTCCAGCGCCTGAAATCATCCTGCTTTGCGGTTTTCATCATACCGCTCTGATCCAGATATCCCAGGGCAATGTTGAAATCTGTCTTTCCGGCCTTACCATTGACGGACAGATTATGAGTCTGGGTAGGAGCCCATTCTCTCAACATATATTGGTAAGGTTCGTAAGTACGTATGCCTATTTTCTGGTTATTGGCATTAACGTACCAGTCACGGCCGTAAACCATGGGATCGCCCGACTTGACGGTGTTCCCGTATGTTTGCTGCCAGGTGACGGCTTTGTTGTAACCTTCGCGGTCAATCAGCCAGAAAGCGCCTACAGGTGTAGTGGTTCCAATGCGCTCGGCAGCCAGCACAGTATATTCCAGAGCGTCTACGCCGCCCATGACAAATTCTTTGGACGGATTCTGGAATGATACGTTACCTGAATAAGAGACATTCACAGTTTCGGTTTTAGCTCCTTTCTTGGTGGTAATAAGAATTACCCCAAAAGCGGCTTTAGACCCGTAAATGGAGGCCGAGGCGGCATCCTTGAGAACCGAGATGGATTCAATGTCGTCCGGATTCACCATCTGGATACTGGGGATCTGTACGTTGTCCATCAGGATCAGAGGGCTGGAACTTCCCTGGATGGAGGCATACTGTCCACGAATCTTTATGAGAGGATCCTGTCCGACTTCTCCACCGCCAATCATGATGGACAAGCCCGGGGTGGTTCCCTGCAAGCCTCGTCCCACATCGGCAATAGGACGGGCGATCAATGTTTTGTCAACATCAACAGAAGAAACGGCTCCGGTCAGATTTTCTTTTTTCTGAACGCCAAAGCCGACGACCACTACGTCCTGAAGCAACAACGCATCTTCTTCCATTGTCACATTGATTCTGGCACGTCCGTTCACCGGAATGGCAACGGTCTTGTAGCCTAAAGAAGAAAATGAGAGTGTCGCACCGGCGGGAGCCATAATGGAATAGTTCCCGTCAAGATCGGTAGAGGTAACCGTTTCCGTACCCTGAACAAGTACCGTCGCCCCTACCAGGGCACCGGCCTTATCCGACACATTACCCGTAATGGTAATGTTCTGCGCGTTTGCATAAGCTGATATCAGCATTACGCAAACCATGAGGATAAATTTTCTTGAGAGCATAGATTAATTAGTTAGGTTAGTAATGGGTTATTAGGTAAATATAGCTCACCGGATTAAATCCGGGATATATCTATCTGTAATTCAGATGGTACAAAATGGAACAAAAAAGCAGGAACAGTGTTAGGTTTGGTGAAACAAATATAAGTAAATTAAGTTTCGATTTTATTACTAAAGGCAGATTTGAATTACTAATTAATACCAAAAGGGGAAATTCAATGTGGAATTATCAAACAGGAGTGCGATTTCCATGGTTTCCCATATATTTTTTCATTTTTTTCCGTACCTTTCGTAATTATAATTGGAAACAATTAGACTTAACCTATTTCTATTAACCTAACAACATTACTTATGCATGTTTACAAGAAAAGTGGCCGCCTCCTGAAAACCTGCCTGGCGACCTTGGCAATTGTCCTTCTTGCAGGGCCAATGTGGGCACAAAACGTAAATGTAACCGGTAAGGTAACCGACCGAAACGGAGACCCTCTTATGGGTGTTTACGTTCTTGTACAGGGATCCACAACAGGCGTAACGACCGAAATTAATGGTAGTTACTCTATTAGCGCCCCAGCCAATGGCACATTGAAGTATTCCTTTATGGGATTTGAAGACGCTATCGTTCCGGTGAACGGTCGTTCAATAGTCGATGTGACCCTCTCCGATTCTTCCGTTGCTCTTGAAGAATTGGTTGTAACAGCTCTCGGTATCAAGAAAGACAGGAAAGCCCTGGGTTTCTCCGTAACCGAAGTAGGAGCCGAAGAGTTGCTTAAAAACAAGCAGACTAACGTTATTAACTCGCTGGCAGGTAAAGTAGCCGGTGTTAACGTAACCCAGTCCGGCGGTTCTGCCGGTTCTGGATCAACAATCATCATTCGCGGAGGTAACTCCGCCAGTGAGGGTCGTGACAACCAACCCCTCTTTGTGGTTGACGGAATCATATACGACAACTCTACGGTTGTCGGTGGTAACTCGGGAACAGACGGTATGACCAAAAATGCGACAACCTTCAGTAACCGTGTTATGGACATCAATCCCGAGGACATTGAATCAATGTCAGTTCTGAAAGGGGCAGCTGCTGCTGCTTTGTACGGATCACGTGCTGCTGACGGTGTAATTGTTATTACAACCAAGAAAGGGGCTAATGACGGCACTGTAAGGGTGTCTTTCGGATCTAAATACACTTATTCTTGGGCAAACTCTCTTCCCGAATTACAGGATGTATACGGACGGGGATACTACAACCAGGCAGGGGTGTTCAGTGATTATACCACCAACTCCTGGGGCCAGAAGAACACCGGAAAGGTTTACGACAACGTAGGAACCTTTTTCCAGGGTGGAAATATATGGGATAACAGTGTGAACGTATCGGGAGGCAATAAAAACGGCAGTTTCTACCTTTCCGCTTCGCGTTTCGATCAGGAAGGAATTGTTCCTACCACCGGATACGACAAGACCACATTCCGTTTTAACGGTGAACAGAAATACGGCAAACTGACCGTAGGAGCCAACGTTGCCTATTCCATTTCCAATACCCAAAAGACCCTTACCACCGCAGGTCTTTACGGCGGTGGAGGTAACGGAACAATGACAGCTGTATACGGATGGGCCCGTAGCGATGATATGACCCATTATTTAAACGAAGACGGCACCAAATACCGTGAATTTGCACAGTATCAGAATCTGGCCGACGACCGTGAAAATCCCTATTGGATCATCAACAAAAACCAACTGAGCGACCAGACACGCCGCTGGACCGGATCCATCAACGCCAATCTGGATATAACCGACTGGTTAAACCTTGTTTACCGCGTTGGTCTTGACACGTATACCTATGATGAATACACTTATATTGCTCCCGGAGGCGCCGTATCTGAAAAATACCAGAACGGCCGTTTGGCAAAGAGCGACAGGACTTACCAATATTTGTCCTCGAACCTTATGCTGAATCTTCACAAGACATTCGGTGACTTTGACTTCAACCTGTTATTGGGTCAAACCTCGGAAGATACAAAGGGTGTCAGACAAAACCACTGGGGCTACGATTTTGTAACTGCCGGAACTCTCAGTTTTGCCAATATTGCAAACGAAAATAAATTTTTCACCGAGGCCAATTCCCTCAAACGGCTTATCGGGGTTTACGGTGAATTCCGTGCCGCATACAAGAACATTGCCTACCTGACCGTTACCGGACGTAACGACTGGTCATCCACACTTCCTATCGAGAACCGCTCGTATTTCTACCCTTCCGTAAGCGGAAGTTTTGTATTCACGGAAGTGATGCCCAAGAATGACATTCTTTCCTTTGGAAAAATCCGTGCATCATGGGCACAGGTTGGTAAAGACGCCTCGGCTTATGCCACCAACACCTATATGTGGTCGCCTGGTGCTGTCAGCGATGGTTTCATTGGTATTGGGAACAACTGGACACGCGGTAATCCGTTCCTTAAACCTGAAATTCAGACTTCGTGGGAAGTAGGTGCCGAAATGCGTTTCTTCGGCGGACGCCTGGGACTTGATTTTACTTATTACAACAGTGAAACAACCAACCAGATTGCCGCTCCCCGTTTGGGACAATCCACCGGATACATCTTCATGTCTATTAACTCCGGTTCTGTATCGAATAAAGGTATAGAACTCATGCTCACGGCTACGCCAGTTGAAACCAAGAATTTCTCATGGGACCTTACGCTGAACCTTTCGGGGAACCGCGGACGCCTGGGAGAATTCATGGAAGGTGTGGATCTGTTCTATGTGACCGACGTGCAGATTGGCGGGGTAAAAGCTGCTGCTGTTCCCAACGGAGGTTATTTTCTGGGAATCACCGGAGACTACTGGAAACGTGAAACCATGAAAGATGCAGATGGAAAGGTTGTAATAGATGAAAAAGGCAAAGAGGTTGAAATCCCCAATGGACGTTATATTGTAGATGAAACAACCGGTTTATACAAAACTACCGGTGTAGTCACCAATATAATAGGTAACCGCGAGCCCGAATTTATTGGAGGCTTTAATAACACGTTTACATACAAGAATCTAAGCCTTTCCGTTCTGTTTGATATCCGCAAGGGCGGTATGATCTACAACGGTACCGAATACATGTTACTCTCCAACGGTTTGTCTCCTCAGACCCTCAACCGTGAATCTGTTACCGTAGAAGGTGTTTCCAGCAAAACCGGAGAACCGGTTGCATATACGTATAAGGCCGGACAGATGTACGTGGTTAACGGTGCCGAAAAGAGTGGCGATTACATGATTCAGAGCTACTACAGCAATTATGCAAACAATGCCTATAATCTTCTGACCGACACCAACTGGCTGCGCTTGCGTGCCTTGTCTCTCTCCTATGACTTCAAGGGTCTTTTCAACAAACAAAGTTTTGTCAAGGGACTGTCGGCTACCGTAACAGGGACCAACCTTTTCCTGTGGAGCAACTATAAGGGAATGGACCCGGAAGTTAGCGTATCGGGATCCGGTACAGGTGGTGCCGGTTCATCGGGTATTGACTATTGCGGTGTTCCTGCTACAGCCGGTTTGTCATTTGGTTTAAATATCACTTTCTAATAACAAACGGATTTAAAAACTCAGATTATGAAAAAAATACTATATATAGCTTTAAGTCTGTTGCTTTCCTTTGGAATGACCGCTTGTAACGATTGGTTGGACGTGAACGTAGACCCCGACAATCCGAATAACTCCAGCGCTACGGTAGAAAGCCGTCTTCCCTGGATTCAACATTATTATATGTACGCATGGGGTTCTGCATGTATGCGCGGTGTGACCATTGGAGGTCTGATGACCCAAACTTCTACCACAAGTACAAACGGATTATTGTCTGCATGGAATCCTGCACAAGGCGCTACCACCACTTCTTACCAGAACTGGTTCATCGGGGCTGCCTGTAACATAGACGACATGATTGCGGCAGCAGAAAAAACAGGCGCCTACCATTATATTGGAGCTGCCCACGCCATACACGCCATGGGTTATATGCTTATGACCGATTTGTACGGTGAAATGCCTTATTCAGAGCCACTTGGCAGCAACCCAACTCCTATCTACGACAGTGGTGAAACTATTTTCAACGGGTGTCTGGCACGACTGGACCAGGCCATTGATTATTTCAACATGACCCAGGAAGAGGGAGCCACCCCGCTTGCTGCAGGCGACAGCTGGAACGGCGGCGATGTGCAAAAATGGCTCAAACTGTGTTATGGACTGAAAGCCCGCTGGCTTAACAAGCTTTCCAAGAAATCCGCATTGTACGATCCCCAGTCGGTTCTGGATGCCCTTGCCCAGGCCCCTCAGTCCAACAACGATAATACCATTATGAAACACAGTAATGCAGGTGACCAGGATACTAACTTTACTGTTGGTGACCCCTACCAAACCAGTGTGATCTGGGATTGCGCCGCATGGGGAGCTACACAACGGTATACCAAATGGTATCTCGATCTTCACACCAACCTCAGAGGAGCCGGTGTAGTTGACCCGCGTATGAGCAAAGTGTTCCCCGCACGTATGAGCAACATAAAACTCAACGATGCAGGTAGCATTGTAGATTATAAATGGGCTCGTGACGAGGGCGTGGACGTAATGTACGGCACCCGCAGAATCTATGGAGCCTTAGCAAACGCAAGCGTAGCTACATCCAATGTCGCCAAGAGTTACACAATTACCAATAGTGCCGACAAAGCTACCATCCTGGCTTTCTTTGACGAAGAGGGATTTTCTTACACAATAGCAGGCGACAAGGTAAGTGTTACCTATCCCAAAGGCTGTCTGTATATCAACACGAATGATTACAAACAGGTTATGGATTTGAACTACGTGAACATGAGGGCACTTGCCCAGTCACAGACTGGCGGACGTGCAGAAAACGACATGTATTTCTATCCCAGTTCATCTTCCAACGCTGTTGCAGGTACCGGCTCATTCTGGACCCGTCCGGATTCAGATTCGGATATCCTGACCTATTACGAAATGTGCTTCATCAAAGCCGAAGTTTATATGCGTCAGGGTAATACTGCCGGTGCATATACCGCTTATCTTGAAGGCATTAAAGCCAGTTTTGCCCGCATGCAAACCAAACTGCAGGACTGGGCATCAACTGGAACGGCTAACCCCGACCAGCAACCCATGAGCCAGGCAGATATCAATGCCTATATGGCAAGCGGTGCCGTTGCACAGAACGCAGCTCAACTGACTATGGCCGACATTATGCTCCAAAAGACCATCGCCATGGGTGTCAATGTTGAGACATGGAACGATATGCGTCGTTTCAATTACGGTGCCGGCAATATTGGAAGCTTTGGACAGGTATATAAAAATTATGTAAGACCTGCTGAATTTACAGCAACCAATAAGATTCCAGGAACGGATCCTTCCCAGGAGAATTACTGGTTCCGTCGTTACAGTCAATGTTCACACGAAACCAACTATAACAAAACCCAGGTTGAAGCATCCAATCCGCTGGCAATGACTTTTGCTAACGGTCCTATCTGGAGCGATCCTGTTTGGTGGGATAAAGCTGAATAAATTAACTAAAATTGTTTTTAGAATAGAGCGGTCATATGACCGCTCTATTTTCCTTTATTTATGGAGCATTTGTTAAGATACTCGAAAACAGCGATCCCATTTGTATTAGGAATAGCAGTATTTTTCTATTTTCTTCTGCATGCACCGGGGCTTATATATTTTCAGGAACAAAACCAGCTTTTCCTGTATAACATAGACTATTCCCTGCAAACGGTAATGCATCCGGGTGGCTTGGCATCATATGCGGGGGCTTTTCTTACCCAATTCTACGTTTATGCCTGGTCAGGAGCTTTTATCTCTGCCCTATTAATTGTTTTAGTACAACTAAGCGTTGGGAAATTGCTGGAAAAAGCCGGAACGAAAACCGAATATCTTTTTTTATCCGTTTTTCCCGCCCTGATGGCCTGGAGGTTCCTCTGTAACGAGAATTATCTTATTGCGGGAATTGTGGCTCAGCTTATATCATTAGGTACTGTTCTGACGGTACTTTCTTTACGTCACAAACGCTGGTATCCGTTTTTTGCAGGAGGTATTGCCTTGATTGTATACTTTACGGCAGGCGGTGCTTTTTTGCTT
Source organism: uncultured Muribaculaceae bacterium (assembly GCA_964600385.1). Classification (GTDB taxonomy): domain Bacteria; phylum Bacteroidota; class Bacteroidia; order Bacteroidales; family UBA932; genus DMER64. The sequence continues at coordinate 135,800 of CAZRJC010000004.1, read as the reverse complement.
TATCTGTCTCTTGTTTTGCTGTATGAAATGTGTAAAGCCCGTCAGACAAAACAATGGTTGCAGCTGATTTTTCTTCTTTCCGTTACTCTGCTATTGGCAATCGGTTTACCCCTTGCCGCCGGAACGTTTCTTCCATATTCTTATGGGCAACTTTTTCTGGGAACAGGATTTTATCGGTATCCAATGGAGAACTACCATTTTCAATACATATTCTGGCTACTTGTATTTGTGATATTGATCACCGGTCCGCTACTTCCTCAGGCAAAAAAAGCGCGGACCGTGACGGTTGTGACCTTCGGAGGCTTTTTCATGGCGGTTCTTGCAGGCTTTTTACTGCTTAATAAAGCCATTGAGCCTTCTTTGGAGGAGGCTCTGGAATACGATCACATGGCTTCCAGACAAGAATGGGAACAAATTATCAGGCAGTCCGATAAAAAATCGCCTTCTACCCCCATTTCCCTTACCTGTCTAAACCTTGCCCTGGTCAAAACCTGTACATCGGAGGACAAGCTTTTTGCCTATTTTCAAAACAGTACCGAAGGCTTAATTCCCTCATTCGGAGGTGATTTCACCTCGCCGCTTACAACTGCCGAAGTTTTTTTCCACCTGGGATTAATTAATGAAGCGCAGCATTATGTTTTCGAGGCAATGGAAGCTATTCCCGACCACCAGAAAAGTGCACGCTGTATAAAACGTCTGGCAGAAACAAATTTCATTAACGGAAAATTCAGTGTGGCAGAGAAATATCTGGGCATTTTAAAACAAACACTTTTATATCGGAAATGGGCAGCCAGCGCAACAGAAGAAAACCATCCGGAATGGGCGCTACTAAGACAATACCGGCTTCCCGACGATGAAATATTCAGTTCCGGAAACATGCAGGCTATCCTTAAGAATCTGGTACAGCACAACCCCGGGAACCGGGATGCATTCCGGTACCTGATGGCCCACGCTCTGCTGAATAAAGACTGGGATAAGATTTCTGAATATTACACCCTGGGCAGTAACAACTTCACATCTGTTCCCTGGGCCTACCAGCAGGCACTGGCTTTTGAATGGTTTCAAAAAAAAGGAAATTTCACATCCGTCCCCTGGAAACTGGATGACACAATTATAACAGGCCTTCAGGAATTCATGAAAACCCTGTCTGTCACTTCTGAGCAACAGGCTAAGGTTGTTCTTGAAAAACCTTTTGGCCATACATTCTGGTATTACCTGTTCTTTATATTTTAGGGCCATGAAACAAAATGTTTTTCTTATACTGCAATGGATGGTTCTGTGTATTTTACACGGCTGTGTTTCAGGCCCTGAAAATCCTGTGCCGGTAGCACAGCAACCGGCAATCTGGCCGGACTATACTACGGTCACGGTCCCAAATAACATTGCCCCCCTGAATTTCACGCTAACAGACAGTTCCTTTTTAGCCCTTTCCGCGGAATTTTCCGGACCGGACGGAACTTATTTCCAGATAACCGGCAGGAAAGGAATTTCCATCCCTGCAAAAAAATGGGCAAAACTGATAATGGCAAATATCGGTGACAGCATTTGTGTAACAGTATGCGCCCTGAAGGGAGAACGCTGGGAGCAATACGCCCCGTTTTCCATATATATCAGCAGTTATCCGGTCGATTACGGGCTAATGTACCGCCTTGTTGCCCCCGGTTATGAATTGTACAGCCGTATGGGTATATACCAGCGTGAATTGCATTCGTTCAGCCAGAAAGAAATCTTTGTAAATACCCTCATGAAAGAAACCTGTGTGAATTGTCATGCAGTCAACTATGGGAATCCGGATTATTTTAACCTTCACCTGAGGGGTCTGCAAGGCGGAACAATCATTAAGAAAAACGGCGAAACGTCTGTCTATGAAACGAAAACTGCACAGACCCTGTCCAATTGCGTATATCCGTACTGGCACCCTTCGGGACGCTATATCGCCTATTCTGTGAATACAACCCGGCAAATGTTTCCAATGGGTGAAGACAAAAGAATTGAAGTATACGACGAGGCATCTGATGTTGTGGTGTTCGACACCCGGGGAAACAGCCTAATTTCTTCAAAACAGCTTACTACAAATAAATTTGAAACTTTTCCCGCTTTTTCTCCGGACGGGAAATACCTCTATTTCTGTGTATCCGATGAGAAAAAGATGCCCGATGAATACCTTGAGGTCCGCTACGCGCTGTGCCGTATAGCGTTTCATCCGGAATCCGGCACTTTTGGGAGTGTGACAGATACGCTGATAAATGCACCGGCCATGGGAAAGAGCCTTACATTTCCCCGTCCTTCTCCGGATGGGCGATACCTGATGTTCACCCTGGCCGATTACGGAACCTTCCCGATATGGCACGCCGAGGCCGATCTGGGTTTGCTTGATCTGCAAACCGGAGAATGGCATCTGATGGAAGGTCTCAACAGTTCTGAGACAGAGAGTTATCACAGCTGGGGCAGTAATTCCCGCTGGATAGTTTTTTCCAGCCGGAGAGACGACGGGCTATATACACGGCCTTATATTGCCTGTATAGATGAGAACGGACGTACCGGCAAGCCTTTCCTGCTGCCTCAGAAAAACCCGGCAATGTATTATTCCAATTTACTTTTTTCTTATAATATCCCCGAATTTATAACCGGACCGGTTAAACTGGACATGAGAAAAGCCGCAAAAAAAACCGCCCGCAAAACATCGCTGTCCTGGGGCGGCCTTAAAGATGAGGCTGATACTAATTGGCAACCACAAATTTGAATAACAGCAATACCTGATCGGGATTGGAAAAATCAACTGCATTTTCGATGATATATTGTTCAATTATAGCCTTTTTTGAAGGAAAGAATTTTTTAAAACTCTTCTCGTTCAATGTATATGCTTTTTTATCCCTGATAAGATATGCCTGCTGATGAACAGTATACGGCGTTGATTCTATCGCCAGTAATTTCCCGCCTGTGGTAACATTGAAACCTTCATTGCGCAGGTTCCTTTTCTCAATGGGCACATTGGGCGATTTTTCTTCACGGCCGAAGGCTCCGTAACGTTTTTCCGCCTCGAGTTCAAGGTATTGTTCTACACCAAACATAACGTTACCGTCGGTATCGAATATCTGCATGTAATGACCAAGCAACGGAATAAAATAATTCCTGCCTACCAAGACGGCAGATACCTGGCTGATATCGCTGAAAATATCAGGAAATCCTTCCTCGTCCAAAAAGCAGAGAGTTGAAGAAGCCAGCAGGATGTTCAACTGACCGTTAAAAACCGTTCCATCCCGGAATTGAATGGTTCCTGGAGAAAATTCATTGAAATAATACAATTCTGTATACGGCTTTGTAGTATCGATTTCTAGAAAAACCGATTGTGAGTAGCCGGTCGTATAACCTGCTGCACAAAGAATTAGTATTGCGAAGATATTCTTCATATTCATTTGATAATAGCACCGGCTACAATATTGGCAACCAGTGTTCTTAATCTTACAGTAGATCCGTCGTCATAGGGATGTACCCTGTTGGTCAGCAAGATAACGGCCGTATCGGAATCGGGATCTATGACTATGGAGGTTCCGGTATAGCCTGTATGACCGTAAACCGTCGCAGGATCGAATAAATTGCCGTTCCAGGAACCTTCATTGCCCCAGCCGAGTGTACGTCCGAACTCTTTTACTTCATCCGGAACACGAGCCATGGTCTTTACCGTTTGTGGCCCGAGAATGCGCCGCCCCCTGTATTCGCCTCCGTTTAACAACGCAACGGCTATTACGGCCAGGTCATTGGCATTTGAAAAAACACCGGCATTACCTGAATTACCCCCGTTCAAACGGCGGGCCAGCGGATCGTGCACCTGACCCACAAGCGGCAGGCTGTCTGCCTGAAGTTCGGTGGGACAGCACAGTGCCAGGGTTTCTCCCTCGGGCATGTACATGGTGTGTTTCAGTCCGAGCACGTTAAATACGTTCTCCCTGGCATAATCACACAGGCGCTGACCTGTAATTTTTTCCAGCACATTTTGTAAGGTTATGAAATTCAGGCAGCTGTACTGATAATCGGTTGTGGGTTTGAAATCTCTGGGGCAGTGACAGATATACTCCATAAGACCTTCGGGACCGGGAGAACCGTACTGAGCCACCAAAGCCTCGGTAGGCCCGTATGGAGGAAGGCCCGAGGTATGTGTCATCAGATCTGTGATAGTGATGGGAATGGTCTGTCCCGATAATGAATCGGTCCAGGGTTCGAATCCTGGAATAAACCGTTCAACAGGATCCATTAAACGCAGTTTGCCCTGCTCTACCAGTTGCATGACAGATAAAGTAGTCCCTACACATTTACTTACCGAGGCCAGGTCAAAGACAGATTCCACGGTCATTGGCACGGTGTCGGGCACCACCTGTTTGTTACCGTACGCCTTAAGATAAACCATCTTTCCATGACGTACGACAGCCAGAACGGCTCCCGGGGCATCGCCGTTTTCAATGGCGTCGAGAATCACCTGGTCCACTCCGGCCAGTCTTCCGGCATCCATCCCGACTGACCGGGGCGAGGCGGAAGGAATGCCTCCGCCCGGAGCGGTACGGTCGCAGCTCAGTAAAGCAAGCGAGGCAAAAACAAGAATCAAACATACCTTTTTCATAGCAGTCCTCTGTTTCTGAGTAACGGGGTTTCTGTGGGTTCCTGCCCGCGGAAACGGACATATTGCGTCATGGGTTCGTCCCATCCGCCCTCGGCCAGGACGTATTTACGGAATTTATCGGCCAGGTCTTTGTTGAACAGGTCACCGGACTGTTCATAGGCATCAAAGGCATCGGCATCGAGCACCTCGGCCCATAAATAGACATAGTATCCTACGGCATAGCCTCCGTCAAAAATATGTGAAAAGTAGGTGGAACGGTAACGGGGAAGAATCTCGGGGATGAGTCCGTAACCATCGAGCACTTTCTTTTCAAAGGCGTTAACGTCGTAAGATTGTTCAACAGGCGAAGAATACCAGTTGATATCCAGTAACGAGGCGGCCACATATTCGACAGTAGCAAAGCCCTGATTGAAATGACTGCTGTTCACGATTTTTTGTATAAGCGCGTCGGGCATGGGTTCGCCACTCTGGTAATGTTTGGCATACACCTTTAAAACTTCGGGGGCAGCAGCCCAATGTTCGTTTATCTGTGAGGGCAGCTCTACCATATCGTTAGGTAAGGAACCGCATATCCTATCGTAATCTCCACGACTGAAAAAGCCATGTAAAGCGTGGCCGAATTCATGAAACAGGGTTTCGGTTTCGTCCCAGCTCAATAATACGGGTGCCTCTCCCACCGGATTGGGGAAATTAGTAACCACCGATACAAGAGGGAATACTTCTTTTCCGTCTTCCTTATAATAATTGCGGAATCCGGTACACCACGCACCTGCGTTTTTGCTTGCCCTGGTATAATAATCCAGGTAGAAAACGGCCAGGTGACTCCCGTCGGCGTCTTTTACCTCAAAGGTTTCCACGTCTTTATTGTACACGGGAATGTCGGTACGTTTTTCAAAAGTAATCCCGTACAGTTTGTTGGCCACATAAAACATTCCGTCCCGTACGTTTTCCAGTTTCAAATAGGGTTTTATCTCCTGTTCATCCAGATCGTATTCTGCCTTACGCAGTTTTTCGGCATAATACCACCAATCCCAACTGGCCAGTTTGAATCCGGCACCTTCGGCATCGGCAATCTTTTGCATCCGGGCCAGTTCTTCTTTAGCTACCTTAAGTGCAGGAGTCCAGACGCGTCCCAGGAAGCCGTAGACATTGTCGGAATTCTTAGCCATGTTTTCTTCCAGTACATAATCTGCATAGGTTTTATAGCCAAGCAGTTGTGCGCGTTGCAGACGAAGGTTAACCAGTTTGTCAACCAGGACTTTGTTATCGTTTTCATTGTTGTTGTCGCCCCGCATATAATAGCCTTTGTATAGTTTCTCCCTTAATTCCCTGTTTTGTACGTATTGCAGGAAAGGAATCCATGAGGGCTTGTTGGGAGTGAAAACCCATTTGCCTTCCATTCCTTCTGCCTTGGCCTGTTCGGCAGCAGCCGTGATGTTTTCCTGAGGCAATCCCTTCAGGTCTTCAATATTATCCACAACAAGACGGAAAGCATTGGTCTCTTTAAGGATATTATCACCGTATTGCAACGAGGTGGTGGAAATCTGCGTGTTGATCTCCATGAGCTTTGCTTTATCCTCGTCGGAGAGATTGGCTCCCTCACGTACAAAGTCGTTGTAATACTTCTCCAGGGTGCGCAGAGCCTGTGCAGAGAGATTCAGGGTTTCCCGCTTTTCGTACACAGCCTTTACGCGTTGAAAAAGAAGCGGGTCGAGCATGATCTCGTCTGAATGCTGCGATAACATGGGCATGAGTTCCATGGCCAGTTCCTGCATCTGAGGATTGGTGTCGGCTCCGTACAGATTACTGAAAATTGATCCGATTTTGCCCAGCAGGCGTCCCGATGCATCGAGGGGAACAATGGTGTTTTCAAAATCGGGCTCCTGAGGATTGTCTAGAATAGCCTTGATTTCGTCTTTATGCTGTTTCATGGCCGCTTCAATGGCCGGTTTGTAATGCTCTATCCGGATTTGCTCAAAAGGAGGCGTTCCGAACGGCGTGTTGAATTCGCTAAGTAGAGGATTATTCATATTGGGATCTTTTGTGGCGCAGGCGGCCAACAGGCCGGCAAGGCAGAAAAATAAAAGCTTTTTCATGTTTTGAATTTTATTTAAGACCACGATTTCTTAAAAGAGGTTCTTCCGTAGGCATTTGACCCCGGAAACGCAGGTACTGGGTCATAGGGTCGTCCAGGCCGCCTTCGGCAAGAATGTATTTCCGGAAAGCTCCGGCGTATTGCTGGTTGAACAGGTCGCCGGATTGAGAGAAGGCATCGAAGGCATCGGCGTCAAGAATCTCGGCCCACAGGTATACATAATAACCTACGGCATATCCGCCGTTAAAGACGTGTGAAAAATAGGTGGACCGGTAACGCGGAATAATCTCATTGGGGAGACCGTATTTATCCATGGCAGCCTTTTCGAAATCATTCACATTGTAAACCTGTTCCGAAGATGCAGCATGCCAGTTCATATCCAGCAGAGCTGCCGCGATGTATTCCACGGTGGAAAAGCCCTGGTTGAAATGACTGCTGTTCACGAGTTTTTGTATCAGTTCGTCGGGCATGGGTTCACCAGTCTGGTAATGTTTGGCATATACCTTCAGAACTTCGGGTTGTGAAGCCCAATGCTCATTAATTTGAGAGGGCAATTCCACCATGTCGCGGGGAAGGCTTCCGCAAATCCGGCCATAGTCACCGCGGCTGAAGAAGCCCTGTAATGCGTGACCAAACTCGTGGAACAGGGTCTCTGCTTCGTCCCAGCTCAACAGCACAGGCCCGTCATCCATTCTTGGGGGAAAATTACAGGTAACCGTTACCAGAGGGAATTGCTCGGTGCCATCGGCAAATTTCATGTAACGACGTAACCTGGAACACCAGGCTCCGGCACGTTTCCCGTCACGGGTAGGATAATCCAGGTAGAGAATGGCCAGGTGGCTGCCGTCATTATCTTTTACCTCGAATGTTTCCACAGAAGGATCATATACCTGGATATTGTCCTGTTTTTCAAAAGTGATTCCATACAGCTTATTGGCCACATAGAACATGCCGTCGCGTACATTTTCAAGTTGCAGGTAAGGTTTTATCTCCTGTTCATCCAAATCGTATTTTGCCTTACGCAGTTTTTCGGCATAATACCACCAGTCCCAGCTGGCCAGTTTATAACCGGCACCTTCGGCATCTGCAATTTGCTGCATCCGGGCCAGTTCTTCTTTGGCAACTTTCAGCGCCGGAGCCCATACGCGCTCAAGGAAATCGTTAACAGCAGCCGGTTCTTTGGCCATATTGTTAACCAGGGCATAATCGGCATAGCTGGGATATCCAAGGAGAACGGCTTTTCTCAGACGCAGGTTAACTATCTGACCAATAAGCTCTTTATTGTCGTTCTCGTTATCGTTGTCTCCGCGCATGAAATATCCCCTGTATAATTTCTCACGGAGTTCCCGGTCTTTGACGTATTGAAGGAAAGGAATCCAAGAAGGTTTGGCAGGTGTGAAAACGTACTTCCCTTCCATACCCATAGAGGTGGCCAGAGCGGCAGCGGCTTTTACATTTTCCTGAGGAAGCCCTTCCAGACGGGCCACATCGTCCACGACCATTCTGAAACTGTTTGTTTCGGCCAACAAGTTCTGCCCGTAACGGAGACTCAGGTCGGACAAACGGGTGTTGATATCCATCAGGACTGTCTTGTCTTCTTCTGAAAGATTGGCGCCATTGCGTACAAAATCGTCATAATACTTTTCAAGGGTACGCATCTGCTGCGGATTCAGGCCCAGACTGTCTTTTTTGTCATACAGCACTTTTATACGCTCAAAAAGTACGGGATTCAGGCTGATCTCATTATTGTGACGGGATAACAGCGGAGTTATTTCCCTGTCCAGATCCTGTAATTCCTGAGTTGTATTAGCCCCGTTCAGGGTACTGAATGCGGACGAAACACGGCTTAGTAATTTCCCTGCACGATCGTAGGCAGCCACAGTATTTTCAAAAGTCGGCTGTTCGGGATTTGTGACAATGGCCTCAATCTCTGCGTTATGTTGTTCAATGGCTTCCGTTATGGCAGGAAGGAAATGTTCCGGCTGTATTTCGTTGAACGGAGGCGTCTGAAAAGGAGTGTTATATTCTCCCAGTAAAGGATTTTTTGTATCCGGACTATTACAGGACATGGTAAACAGTATTCCCATAGATAAAATAAAAAGTATTTGTTTCATATGAACAGGTTATATAGATTATAAGTTAGCGGCAAACTCTGTAAGCCCCGAAGCAAAACGGGCCCAGCTCAGCATGTCTTTTTCTTTTTTAATATTGTGGATGAACTCATTACGATTTAAAGAAAAAAACAGGGTTATGGTCTCGGCAAGGGAAGTTGAAGTTAACTGCGGGACCATCAGCCCCAATCCCGGTTTTTCAATAGCCTCGGCCAACCCGCCTACGTTTGTTGCAATCAGGGGCACCTCAAAATGACAGGCCATTGCGGTTATGCCGCTCTGAGTAGCCGAACGGTAAGGCAAAACGCAGACATCGGCCGCCGAGAAGAACAAAGGCACCTCGGCATCGCTGACATACCGGTTAAAGATTTTTATCCTTTCTGCATTGGGGGAGGCAGCTATTTGTTTTTCGTAATGGTCAAAAGACCCATAGCATTCTCCGGCCACGATCAGCTGATAACCGGCATCGAGCTTTCCGAATGCGTCAACAAGGAGGTCCAGCCCTTTATAATTTCTAATGAAGCCAAAGAAAAGCAGTGTTTTCAGACGTGTGTCAATCCCCAGCTGTTTTGCGGCTTCTTCTCTGTCAATGCCGGTTCCATAATGATCATACAGGGGATGAGGCATTAAAATATTGGGAACATCTTTCCGTAATGAAAGCATATCGTCCCGAACCGATTCGCTCAGACAGACACATCCGTCGTTTTGTTTGAGGAACCATTTGGATAATGCCTTATCAAACACGCGGGATTCATGCGGAATCACATTGTCGAGGATAGAAACCACCCGGCATTTTTTCTTTATTTGCCTGGCAACAGTCCCCAATGAAGGAGCGAAAAAAGGCATCCAGTACCTCATAAGCAACAGATCGGGACCTTTTGCAGCAATTTTGCGCGCCGTTGAGTAATACGTCAGCGGATTAACTGAATCGAGAACGTTCGTGGCAGAGAACTCCCAATTCTTGTCATTGGGGTTAACATACTGACTTTTGCCGGGAAACAGTATACCGGGATATTGGCGGGAAAAATTGAACGCCCAAACCTGATGATCTTTCTGCAGCGCATCGTACAAATTGGTGTTAAATTGTGCAATGCCGCCTCTATACGGATGGAATGAGGATAAATAAGCTATTTTCAAAACCTTATTTTTTACATCAAGATACGAAGATAAGAAAAAAAGCCACCCGGTATAGGGGCAGCTTTTTTACTTTTTTTATTGGAAAATAATTATTGGCGGGGTGTTCTTTCCCTTCTTCCACCGTCCCTGCGATCTCCACCGCGATTATCCCTGCGGTCACCGCCGCGGCGATCCCTGCGGTCACCGCCACCACGTCTTTCACCACGTTCGTTGCCGGACATTTTGGCGCTTCCGGCAGCTGTAGCAGCGGTACCAACGTTGGGGGACAGATCACGCTTTCCGTATACTTCGCCGTTGCAAATCCATACTTTAATACCCAGCACGCCAACTTTAGTGTGAGCTTCGGCCAGGGCATAATCAATGTCTGCACGGAAAGTATGCAAAGGAGTACGACCTTCCTTTAACATCTCGCGACGAGCCATTTCGGCTCCGCCAAGACGACCGCCAATAAGCACCTTAATACCTTCAGCTCCCATGCGGATGGTAGATGCCATGGCCATTTTAATGGCCCTGCGGTAAGAAACACGACCTTCAATCTGACGAGCAATATTGTTGGCAACAATAGTGGCATCGAGTTCAGGACGCTTAACTTCAAAGATGTTGATCTGAACTTCCTTGTTGGATATCTTCTTTAACTCTTCTTTTAATTTATCAACCTCCTGACCGCCTTTCCCGATGATAATTCCGGGACGGGCCGTATGGATGGTAACAGTAATGAGCTTAAGGGTACGCTCAATCACAACGCGTGATAAGCTGGCTTTGGCCAAACGGGTGGTAAGGTACTCACGAATCTTGGCGTCTTCTGCCAATCTTTCGGAAAAGTTCCCACACCAGCTTGAATCCCAACCACGGATAATACCTACTCGGTTGCTGATAGGATTTGTCTTTTGTCCCATATTATGCTTCTTTTACTGTTTGTTGTTTTTTATCCAATACAATGGTCACATGATTGGAGCGTTTGCGTATACGTGCTGCACGGCCCTGAGGTGCTGTACGAATCCTTTTCAGGGTACGGCCCTCATCAACAGTAATGCTTTTAACTATTACGTTTCCGCTTTCCAATTCCTTACGGTCTCCTTCGTTTTTGCCTTCCCAGTTAGCAATGGCTGATTTGAGAAGTTTCTCCAAACGTACGGAGGGTTGATTTTTGGTATATTTCAAAATATCCAAAGCACGGTTGACTTCAACGCCTCTTACAAGATTTGCAACAAGACGCATCTTGCGGGGTGAAGTAGGAACATCATTCAGCTTGGCATAAGCTGTCTGTTTCCTTATTTCTTTATGGCTTTCGGCCATTTTTCTTTTTCGAGCTCCCATTAGTGTTCTCCTTTAAAACTTTTAACGATTGCCCGAGTGACCCCTGAAGTTACGGGTGGGCGCAAATTCACCAAATTTATGACCGACCATATTTTCGGTTACATACACCGGAATAAATTTGTTTCCGTTATGCACGGCAACCGTATGGCCTACAAAGTCGGGAGAGATCACGCTGGCGCGGGACCATGTCTTGAGGACTTCTTTCTTTAATGTGCCTTCATTCATCGCCATGACTCTATTTTCGAGATGCGCTTCAATGAAGGGACCTTTTTTTAATGAACGACTCATAATGCAAAATTTATCCGGTTATTTTTTTCTTCTATCTTCAATAATGAATTTCTTGGAATTCTTCTTAGGATTACGTGTCTTATATCCTTTTGCGGGTATTCCCTTACGTGAACGGGGATGACCGCCGGATGCACGTCCTTCACCACCACCCATCGGGTGATCTACAGGGTTCATTACCACACCACGGTTGCGGGGACGACGTCCAAGCCAGCGTTTTCTACCGGCTTTTCCGTGTTTTTCCAGGCTATGGTCGGGGTTGGATACTGTACCGACAGTAGCGCGGCATGTAATCAGAACCATACGTGTTTCGCCTGAGGGCAGACGAAGAATGGCATGATTTCCTTCACGGGCGGTTAACTGAGCATAAGAACCGGCGCTGCGTGCCATGGCGGCACCCTGACCGGGACGTAACTCAACATTGTGAACCAGTGTTCCAAGAGGAATTTCGGACAGAAGCAGCGTGTTGCCCACTTCGGGAGCCACGCCGGGACCGGATTCAATAGTTTGTCCGACTTTCAGACCGTTGGGAGCGATAATGTAACGCTTTTCACCGTCTGCATAAGCAACCAGGGCAATGCGTGCACTGCGGTTGGGGTCGTATTCGATTGTCTTGACGGTTGCGGGAAAATTGTCTTTATTACGCAAGAAATCAACTATACGGTATTGACGTTTGTGCCCGCCGCCAATATAGCGCATGGTCATCTTACCCTGATTGTTACGACCACCCGAACTTTTTATTGGAGCAAGCAGGGATTTGTCGGGAACAGTGCAGGTGACATCGTCAAATGCGCTAATAATTTTATGTCTTTGACCGGGAGTTACCGGTTTAAATTTACGTACTGCCATAGCTTAAATATTGCTGTAGAAATCAATTTTGTCTTCACCTGCCAGCGTAATGTACGCTTTCTTGAAGTGATTGGCACGTCCGGTAAGGAATCCTGCCTTAGTATAACGGCTTTTACGTTTTCCGTGGTAGTTAACGGTGTTAACATCAACAACAGATACGCCGTACATTGTCTCAACCGCTTGCTTGATCTGCAATTTGTTGGCTCTGCGGTCAACAAGAAATCCGTAACGATTCAATTTCTCGCCCTGAATCGTCATTTTTTCGGTAATTAAAGGCTTTATCAATATATTCATCGTTAGGCAGATTGAATGGTCCCTAATTGTTCGTTAAGAATATTCTCAACACCTTCTATAAGAATAAGACTCTGGGCATTGAGCACATCGTAAGTGGTAAGTTCGTTTACGGTCACCACTTTAACTCTGTCCAAATTACGGGACGACAGGTAAATATTGTTGATATTATCGGGAAGCACCATAAGGATCTTCTTGCCTTCTACCTTAAGGTTCCTGCAGATAGCAATAAAATCTTTTGTTTTGGGAACTTCCATGTTGAACGGCTCAAGAATGGTGATAGCCTGTTCCTGTGCCTTGTATGTCAAAGCGGAACGACGTGCCAGTTGTTTAAGCTTTTTGTTCAGTTTGAATCGGTAATCTCTTGGCTGAGGCCCGAAGATACGGCCGCCTCCAACATAGATACCGGACTTGAGACTGCCGTGACGAGCACCGCCCGATCCTTTCTGACGAATCAGTTTTTTGGTGCTGTGTGCAATTTCCCAACGTTCTTTTGTTTTATGGGTACCCTGACGCTGATTGGCAAGATATTGCTTAACATCCAGGTAGACTGCGTGGTTATTCGGTTCAATGCCGAATACGGAATCGTCCAGAACAACTTTCTTTCCGGAATCCTGACCGTCTATTTTATAAACTGAGATTTCCATTGACTATTCCTCCACAATTACATAAGAACCATTCGCACCGGGAACAGAACCTTTTACAATAAGCAGGTTGTTCTCGGGGACAATCTTAATTACCCTAAGATTTAAAATTTTAACTCTGTCTCCTCCCATGCGGCCCCCAAGACGTTTTCCTTTGAAAACACGGGATGGCCAGGAAGATGCTCCCATAGAACCGGGGGCACGAAGTCGGTTATGTTGACCGTGTGTCTGACCGCCGACCCCTGCGAATCCATAGCGTCTTACGACACCCTGGAATCCTTTACCCTTGGTAATTCCGGTAATGTCTGCCCAGTCGGTGACTGCAGACGGGTCAAAAATGTCAGAAATGGTCACAGTGTCACCTAATTGCAATTCTTTTTTGAAGTCATTGGGAAACTCCACCAGTTTGCGTTTAGGGGTGGTATTTGCCTTTTTAAAATGGCCCTTAAGAGCCGCGCTGGTGTGTTTCTCTTTTTTCTCGTCATAGGCAAGTTGTACGGCGGCATAACCATCTCGTTCTTCCGTACGGATTTGCGTAACTACACACGGACCAGCCTCAATAACAGTACAAGGAATATTCTTCCCGGTGCTGTCGAAAACGGAAGTCATTCCGATTTTCTTTCCAATTAATCCAGGCATTGGTTGTTAATTTGGTGTTTATCAATAAAATGAACTTATCCCGCATAAATTTGCGGGCAGCAAAGATAGCCGTAATTTTCTAAAATGCAAAAAATTAGTACTCTTTCCAGCTCTTAATTTGAATATCATCAATGGAAAGAGAACAGAAAGCCGTGATAAAAGCATCTGCCAGTCTTGCATTGGTAAGCAGTGGAATATTCAAATCTATGGCGGCCCGCCTTATCTTGTAACCGTTATCGAGCTCGCCCGATGTAAGGTCCCGGGGAATATTCACCACAAGATCTATCTGTTTATCATGGAGCATCTGCAGAGCCTGGGGCTTTTTCCCCTCTTCGCTGGGCCAGTACACAAGCGTACTTGGAATGTGGTTATCTTCAAGGAAATGGTGTGTTCCGCCGGTTGCATACAGGGTGAATCCTTTTTCATACAGGAGACGGGCAGCGTTGAGCATGTCTACTTTTTGCCGTGGGGTACCGGTCGATAAAAGAATATTCTTTTTGGGTATACGGTATCCGACTGCAAGCATGCTCTTTAGAATAGCTTCCAGCGTATCGTCAGCCAGACAGCCCACTTCTCCCGTAGAAGCCATGTCCACTCCCAGCACGGGATCTGCTTTTTGCAGACGGTTGAAAGAGAACTGTGAAGCCTTGATTCCCACATAATCCAGATCAAATTCATTTTTATCGGGACGTTCCACTGGCAAACCCAGCATGATGCGGGTGGCCATTTCAATAAAATTGATCTTCAGCACCTTGCTGACAAAAGGAAAACTCCTGGAAGCACGCAGATTACATTCTATGACCTTGATCTCATTGCCTTTGGCAAGGTATTGTATATTAAACGGTCCCGAGATATGTAATTCCATGGCAATCTGCCGGCTCACTCTTTTTATACGGCGCATGGTTTCGACGTATAATTTCTGGGGAGGGAACTGGATAGTGGCATCGCCGCTATGCACTCCTGCAAATTCCACGTGTTCGCTTATGGCATAAGCAATTATCTCACCGTCGCGGGCTACCGCATCCATCTCCACTTCCTTGGCATTTTCTATGAACTGGCTTACAACCACGGGATGCTGCTTGCTCACATTCGCGGCCAGCTTCAGAAACCGTTCCAATTCATCATGGTTGGAACAGACATTCATGGCCGCACCGCTGAGTACATAGCTCGGCCTTACCAGTATGGGATAACCCACTTCGTTTACAAAGGCATCTATTTCAGAGAGCGAAGACAACTCTTTCCAGCGGGGCTGGTCAACACCAATCCGGTCGAGCATGGCCGAGAATTTGTGGCGGTCTTCGGCATTGTCAATATATTTGGCCTCCGTGCCGAGGATGGGGACTTTTTGTGCATCGAGGGCCATTGCCAGGTTGTTGGGTATCTGGCCTCCGGTAGAGAGCACCACGCCTCTGGGAGATTCCAGTTCAATGATATCCATCACCCGTTCATAAGTCAGCTCATCAAAATAGAGCCTGTCGCACATGTCGTAGTCCGTTGATACGGTTTCCGGATTGTAGTTGATCATCACAGAACGCCATCCTTCCTTGCGGATAGTCAGAAGTGCCTGCACACCACACCAGTCAAATTCAACGGAACTTCCAATGCGGTAAGCTCCGGAGCCCAATACTACAATGGAGCGGTCATCCTTTTCGAATTCAATATCATGAGTTACTCCTCCGTAAGTCAGATACAGGTAATTGGTCTGGGCAGGATATTCGGCGGCCAGGGTGTCAATCTGTTTTACGACTGGCAGAATGCCCAGCTTTTTTCTGATCTCCCTTATTTTAAGAGGACTTTCGTTATTCATTTTCCCCTTCCAGAGGGCACGGGCAATCTGAAAATCAGAGAATCCCTGACGCTTGGCCAGACAAAGCAGTTCAATCTCATTCCGGCCCCAGTTACTGCAGGATTCATTGGAAGGCGGAGCCAGCTTTTCCAATGCGGTACCGGTCTTAAAGATTAATTCCAGCTTTTGGAGGAACCATCGGTCAATTTTTGTAAGCTCGTATATCTGGTCAATGGTATAACCGGCACGCATGGCCTTACTGATTACAAAAATACGCATGTCGGTGGGTTCGCGCAAGGCCTTGTCTATATCCTCAATTACCAGCTCCTTATTCTCTACAAATCCATGCATTCCCTGGCCTATCATGCGTAACCCTTTCTGTATGGTTTCTTCGAAGGTCCTGCCAATGGCCATCACTTCACCCACAGATTTCATGCTGCTGCCTATTTCTTTGGCAATACCATGAAATTTACCAAGGTCCCAGCGGGGAATTTTGCAGACCACGTAATCGAGTGCGGGCTCAAAGAAAGCCGGTGTAGAACGCGTTACCGAGTTTTTAAGTTCGTGCAGTCCATAGCCAAGCGCCAGTTTTGCCGCTACAAAAGCAAGCGGATAACCGGTGGCTTTCGAAGCCAGGGCGGAAGAACGGCTCAGCCTGGCATTCACTTCAATCACCCTGTAGTCCTCGCTTTCCACATCAAATGCATACTGGATGTTGCATTCGCCCACTATGCCAATATGACGAATGATCCGGATAGCCATTTCACGCAAATGCTGACACTCTGTGTCGGTGAGCGTCTGAGTGGGGGCCACTACTATACTTTCCCCGGTATGAATGCCCAGCGGATCAAAGTTCTCCATGTTGCATACGGTAATACAATTATTGTATTTATCCCGTACCACTTCATATTCTATCTCCTTCCAGCCTTTCAGACTTTTTTCCACCAGAACCTGGGATGCAAAGGCAAATGACTTTTCAGCCAGGATTTCCAATTCTTTTTCATTGTCACAGAAACCCGAGCCAAGACCTCCCAGTGCATAGGCTGCCCTGAGGATCACAGGGTATCCGAGTTCGGCTGCCGCCTTTTTGGCATCTTCCAGAGAATTAACGGCAGTGCTTTTAATAGTTTTTATGTTGATTTCATCGAGTTTCCGTACGAACAGCTCACGGTCCTCGGTGTCGATAATGGCTTCTATGGGCGTACCCAGAACCTGTACGCCGTATTTTTCAAAAACACCCTGCCGGTGAAGTTCAACACCACAGTTCAATGCGGTCTGACCTCCGAAAGCCAGGAATATACCCTGGGGACGTTCTTTTTTTATGACTTTCTCGACAAAAAAAGGAGTAACCGGGAGAAAGTAAACGTTATCTGCCACTCCTTCCGAAGTCTGCACGGTCGCAATGTTGGGATTAATCAATACCGTCTCGATGCCCTCTTCCCTAACCGCTTTTAAGGCCTGAGAACCGGAATAGTCAAACTCTCCGGCTTCCCCTATTTTAAGTGCTCCGGAACCGAGCACAAGAATTTTTCTGATCTGCTGCATGGCGTGCTATAATAATGCTGTGAATTTATCAAAGACCGTTACTGTGTCGGTAGGACCACTGGCGGCTTCGGGATGGAACTGAGAAGAGAAGAAAGGTTTTGTCTTATGGCAAATACCCTCGTTGGTGCCATCGTTCAGGTTGATGTAGAGAGGAAGCCAGTCATTTCCCAAACCTTTTGTATCCAGTGCATAGCCGTGATTCTGAGAAGTAATATGACATATATTGGTTCCCTCTTCTCTTACCGGCTGATTGTGGCTCCTGTGCCCGTATTTGAGTTTATATATGGATGCACCGGCAGCAGCTCCCAATAATTGATTCCCCATGCAGATCCCGCAAATGGGCTTATTGTCATTAAAGGCTTCTTTTATATGGGCAATAGTCTCTTTGCACATGGCCGGATTGCCCGGGCCGTTGCTTATGAAAAGACCGTCGTACTCCAGCGTTCTGAAATCATAATTCCAGGGTACACGAATCACAGAGATATTTCTGGACAAAAGGTTTCTGATAATATTGTGCTTGACTCCGCAGTCAATCAGAACAATTTTTTTAGTATCCGGGCCCAGATCGTAATGGATGACCTCTTTACAGGACACCCGGTCCACCAGGTTGATCAGGTTAGGATCTACAAAATCGACGATACTTTCAGCATCGTCGCCAATAATAATTTTACCTTTCATGGATCCCTTCTCGCGCAGCAATTTGGTTAACGCCCGGGTATCCACATCGTACACTCCGGGGATTTTTTCAGATGCAAGCCACTCTGCCAGGCTCTCTTTTGCGTTCCAGTGACTGTAATCTTTACTGTAATCGAAAACCACCAGGGCCTCAACATGAATCTTTTCACTCTCCATGTATCTGGAAAGGCCATTGGAAAGAGAAAAACGTTCAGGAACGCCGTAGTTACCCACCAGCGGATAGGTCATGACCAGAATCTGTCCGGCATAGGAAGGGTCGGTCAATGACTCTGGATATCCCATCATTGCCGTATTAAAAACTACCTCGCCTGCGACAGATTTCTCATAGCCAAAGGATTTCCCCTCAAATACTGTCCCGTCTTCAAGAATAATTCGTGCTTTTATCGTCATTTAGTGTAATCTTAAATCGGGCAAAAGTACGAAAAAAAAGCAAATTACAGGTATACTGTAACGCTTTTTGAAAGACTCAGATTATCCGACGAAGATCCAATGCATAGTTCAATTACACCACTTTCCAGTTTCCACGCATGAGCAGTTTCATCCCAGTATTGTAAGGAAGAAACGGGGACGGTCAGTTTCACAGGTTTCTTTTCTCCCGGATCAAGAGCCACCCTTTTGAACGCTTTTAATTCTTTAACGGGAAATTCAACACTGTTTCCGGTACGTTTTACATATAACTGAACCACTTCTTCTGCCGCTTTGTCCCCGGTATTGGCCAGAACAAACGAAACATCAATGTTGGAATCTGCCTTGTAGGCATCTTTACCGGTTTTAACGTCCGAATATTCAAAACGGGTATAGGTCAGGCCATGCCCGAAAGCATACAGGGGACGTATCTGTTGCCGGTCAAACCAGCGGTAACCCACATAGAAGCCTTCTTTATACTCAGCTGTTTCCGAAGCGGGATAACACTCAAGAGCATAGGCCGGTGAATCTTCAAGTCTTACCGGGAAGGTAAAAGGAAGACGTCCCGAGGGAGAAACGGTGCCCAGCAGCACATCGGCCAGGGCATTTCCGCTTTCGGAACCGTTGAACCACGAGACGAGCATGGCAGGTGAGCAAGCCTCAACCGTGGTCAGGTCAACCGGAGCTCCGGTTACAACTACCGTTACAATATTAGGATTGACGGCTGCAACAGCCTTGATGAGTTCATCCTGCATGGAAGGAAGGAAAATATTGGTGCGGTCGGCCCCTTCGGTTTCCACTTCACGGTTATTTCCGGCAAAGAAAAGCACCACATCTGCCCACCGGGCAGCTTCAAGCGCCTCGGCCAACAATACAGAATCGAGGCCGGCTCCCAGGATGCCTTCTCCACCCAGCATTCCGCCTGTTCCGGTAAGGACCACGCCGCCCAGAACACCGCCTTGTTCCCTGTCCTGACGGGTATACCCTTTGTATCCACGGGCATAAACTATCTCGGCTTTGTCTGCGATCCTGTGTTTCAGGCCTTCCAGCGGAGTAACTTCGTACCGGGCTTTAACGCCGGCGCCGATTCCTCCCAGGGCATTGGTAGATACGGCATTTTCCCCTATGACGGCTATCTTGCCGTATTTTGCGGTGTCAAGGGGAAGCATCCCTTCGTTATTCTTTAAAAGAACTATTGATTTAGTGGCAATTTCATAAACTGCGGTACTGTTTTCCGGGGTATTGACCGGTGCTGTATTAGCTTCTTCTTCGGGTACCGGTTTTACTGCCATCCGCACCCGCAGGATATTCCTCACCTTGTTGTCTATTACCTCAACGGGAATGACCCCCTGTTGAACCGAGTCGATTAATGCCTGACCAAAGA
Source organism: uncultured Muribaculaceae bacterium (assembly GCA_964600385.1). Classification (GTDB taxonomy): domain Bacteria; phylum Bacteroidota; class Bacteroidia; order Bacteroidales; family UBA932; genus DMER64. The sequence goes on along the minus strand of CAZRJC010000004.1, from coordinate 116,001 downwards.
ACCATCCCATGGGCATTTCCACATCCAGACCGTTCATTGCGGCATCAACCGTACTATGCGTACCTCCCCAGTCAGAGACTATCATGCCCCTGAAGCCCCATTCATCGCGCAGTATTTTGTTCTGAAGCATATCGTTTTCCGAGCACCACCGTCCCCCTACTTTATTATAGGCAGCCATGACGCCCAGGGAGCCACCTTCCATTACGGCTGCCCTGAACGGCTCCAGATAGATTTCACGCATGGCGCGTTCACTGACTATGACGTCTACAACGCCCCGGCTGTTTTCCTGATTGTTAAGCGCATAATGTTTTATACAGGCTGCAGCGCCGTTTTCCTGTACCCCCTTTACATACCCAACTGCCAGCCTCGCACTCAGGAAAGGATCCTCGCTCAGGTATTCGTAAGTACGGCCTCCCGTGGGAATCCGCTGAATATTTATGGCCGGGCCCAGAATCATGTCTTTACCCCGGGTACGTGCTTCTGCCGCAAGGGTTTTACCATATTTGTATGCCATGTCTTCACTCCAGGTGGCAGCCAGGGCAGATCCCGTGGGAAAGAAAGTGGCCGAGTCTGTTGTCCAGCCAATTGGAGCCCAGGACTTGGGTTCCAGTTCCTCTCTTACTCCAAAAGGGCCGTCTGCATATTTCATGGGAGCAATACCAAGTCTCTCAACACCACCCGAACTGAACATGGTCTGTCCGTGAAGCATGCTTACTTTTTCTTCCAGGGTCATCTGTGAAATAAGATCGTTAATCCGGTCTTCCGTGTTGACGGTACATGCTCCCAGCATATACACACTCAGTATTATCAGCGCTTTTTTCATTTTGCGAAGATAAAAAAAGAAATACCTATATTTGTAATCATCTGGAACTTTTAAATCAATTAAAATTGGAGGACTGATCATGAAATCGTTATTCCTGGCCATTGCGTTGCTTATAATAGCTGCTGTTCCCCTGGAGGCTCAATCCATTCTTCACCGCGTTGGAAAAACGGCCAAAGAAGCCGCTGAGCGCACCATTGAAAGAAAAACGGAAGAAAAAGTGGAAGAGGCTGTTTCAAAAGCCGTGGATGACGCCCTGACCAAAAAGGAATCTTCCAATCAGCAAGCCGGATCAGACGATGAGAACATGGACCGGGAAGACAAGGCCGTGATGAAACAAGACCCTCAGGGAACTCAAGCGCCTCAGACCAAGAAAACCGAGATGGCATGGGCGAAATCTGACTTTGTGCCCGGTGACGAAATCTTTTTTGAAGACAACCTGACAGGTGAGAAGTTGGGAGAGTTTCCTTCCCAATGGGATATTCTGCAGGGCAATGCAGAAGTGGCGCAAATTAACGGGGCCAACGCCATTCTGTTTTCTGACGATGCCGATTTGGCACCTTTGATGGAAAATCCGAAGGCTTTTCTTCCGGAAATTTTTACTTTGGAGTTTGATTTCTTCCTGAATGAGTTGACAGAAGAAAACTCTGACTCGGGATTCAGCAGATACCATGTGTTGTTTTATGACAACAAGGCCGGTGAATATGAAAATGTAGACAACAACACGTTGGCCCTGGACTGGTTCCCTCCATATGGAGAAATTGAATGCCAATACAGTACTTCATCGTATGAAGACAGGAGCGCTACGGCCAAACTCGAATTAAATTTCGGGGAATGGACCCATCTTGCCATTTCATTCAATAAAAGAGCGCTTAAAGTTTACATCAACGGAAACCGTATTATTAATCTCCCCAATGTCGCCGCTCCAATGTGGTTCTCTATAGGTCAGGGCTGGTCTCAGCCTAATACGGCGTTTATCAGCAACGTACGTCTTGCCAAAGGAGCCGTGCCCCTGTACGACCGCATGATGCAGGACGGCAAGTTTATCAGCTATGGTATTACCTTTGATACAGGCAAGAGCGTCATCAAACCCGAATCGGCCGGCGAACTGAACCGCATTGTACAACTGTTGAAGGAAAATCCGACCCTTCGCTTCAGCGTGGAAGGCCACACCGATGCCACCGGATCTGCTTCTGCAAATCAGACACTTTCCGAGGCCCGTGCCGGAGCTGTGGTTGACCGCCTGGTGGAAATGGGTATTGACCGCAGCCGCCTCTCAGCCAAAGGCCTCGGCCAAAACAGCCCCATTGCCGATAATTCCACGGATGAAGGCCGTGCCAGAAACCGCCGGGTAGAATTTGTAAAACAATAATTAAACTTACGGCTATTGGGCCGTCAGTTCCAGTCCCCAGTCAATGCCTTTTAGCGTTGCCGGTACTCCGGTCTTCATCCAGACCGGCATGGGTGCGCCTTTCAGGAAATGGTTGAAGAACTGTTCCAGACGTATGCTCAAGTCTTTTGCATTAACCCGTTCCTTAAGGTTGTGCGACTCGTCGTTGTACTGGAGCATCCACACAGGTTTGCCCAGGCGGCGAAGCGCGGTGAAAAGTTCAATGCCCTGGTACCAGGGAACAGCCTCATCTTTGTCATTATGCGTTATGAGTAAAGGGGTCTCTACCTTTTCAGCAAAGAACAAGGGTGAATTTTCTATATAAAGATCAAATCCGTCCCACAGATTTTTCCCTATTCGGCTCTGGGTATGTTCATACTGGAACTGCCGGACCATGCCCGATCCCCAGCGGATTCCGCCGTAAGCACTGGTCATGTTGGCCACTGGAGCTCCCGCACCGGCTGCTTTCCATTTGAAAACCTGAGGTTGCGTAACCATGTAAGCCACCTGATAGCCTCCCCAGCTTTGTCCCTGGATGGCAATGTTGTCTGCATCAATCCAACTGTTTTCGGCAATGAGTTTCTTTACGCCCGGAACAATGCAATCCAGTGCACTTTTGCCCGGATGCCCCGTCTGATAAACAATGTCGGGTACAAATACCAGGTATTCATTGCTTACAAAAAAAGGAATGTTAATGGTAGAGCGGCTGGGTGCAGGAGCTCTGTACGTATGTAATGTCTGGGATGTTCTTTCGTAAAAATACACGATCATCGGGTACTTTTTTGCCGGGTCAAAGTTTTCCGGTTTGAACAGGATCCCGTCAAGATCCACGCCTGTTGCAGATTTCCAGTGGACTAGCGCGGCGGTGCCCCAATTGTATTCTTTTTGCTGAGGGTTGATGTCTGTGATCTTTACCTGAGTTTTGAAATTGTCTTTGGTAAACCACACATCCGGGGAATGTTCAAAGTTATGTTTGCTGTAGATCATCACTTTCCCGTCTTTTGAACGGGTCAGATAGACAAAGGTCATGGGTTCTTTAATCCAGGGTGTCATAACCGGATGTTTCTTACCCATCTGCTTGTAATAATAACCGCTTTCCTTTGTGGTATTGTCAAATACAGAAAAATAAACGGTCTCTTTGGCCTTAATGGGATCTTTTTTAACTCCCGGGGTGCCTGCCGGCAACAACGTCTTGTCAAGTCTTACAATACGGAACGTAAGGTTATCCCTTCTGCCCAGCCCGTCTGTAAGGTTTGACGGGGGCATCTGTCCCGACGGATCTATTTGCCAGATATCGTAGCGGTCATTAATGAAAATTGCCCGGTCCCCTTCCATCCATCCTTCGTTCCCATAGGAAGAGGCCATTTCCGGAGTATCGTGCAGTTCGTCGGCAAAAGAATTCTCTATACCTCCTGTCAAACAGACTTTCTGCCTGCTTTGTACATCATACGAATACCAATTCTGATCCTGGTTATTGAACCAGATCAGGTATTTGCCTTCGGGAGAAGCGTTTACCGCAGAAATGTACTGATCTTTCAGCAAAACCGAGGCGGAACCGTCTTCTATGTTTATCAGGTACAGGTCGGAGCGGGGATTTGAGCTCCATGTGCTTTCCAGCTGATAGGGGTAGTCGCTGACCGAATAGCCCCAGTTCGCATCGTATTCCTGTGGAACCTGAACAATGTGGTATTCGTCTTTGGAAAGCTGCCGCCATGACAGGGCTTGTGCAGAGTCAGGATTCTGTTGTTCCGCAAGGTCCATTACACACATGTAGGATTTCTTCAACTCCCGGTTCAGGTTCAGTAGCTGCTGCGGCTGGATGTAATTGTCTTTGTAGTGCCAGATATCCAGCCGGGCTACTTCCGATGGGATAATAGAAGTGTCCTTTTGCGGCAGTACAGGGGCTATGCCAAAGAAAAGCCTGTGTCCCGATTTGCTGAAGATCAGGGCACGGTTCATACTGATTTCCCAGTCTTGTGCAAGATTCTTCAGATTGTTGTCTATCAAGACCCTGGCACTATCCAGTTCCTGTTTATAATACAGAATGCTGACATTATCTTTCCCCTGTCGGGTTGTATCCAGATTGGCATAGAAAACCAGGTGGCGATTGTCTTCGCTAACAACGGGGAGTTTCACTTTCTGCTTTAGATCAAACGGATAGATGCAGCGCAGGAGCTTATCTTTTACAGTGTACATGAAAAGCCCCGCCTGCAGCAGGCTGTCTTTGGAATGGGGCCTTCTGACAAAAAAGAGGGTATCCCCGCCGGTACTGAAATCATAATCAGAAACAGCCGGCAGTGTGTCTGTGGAGCGTGTGGCCAGATGGTAAAGCATCAAGTCTTCTCCCTGGTCCTTTTCTTTTTTACCAGGTTTTTTCCCACCGGTAGTATCTGCCGGCATATCACACTGGAAAGCAAAGTGGGTTTTTCCCAATTTGGCGATTTTCACCGATTTCAGGAACGGTATCTTTATCAGTTCTCCGGTAATACAGTTATACACGCCGAGTGAATCTTTAGGCATTTGGTCCGGTTTGAGCTTCTTGTGTTTTGCTTCCTTTGTTTCATTGAAAAAAGGATTGATGGTTGCAATCAGGAAGCGGCCGTCCGGAGTCAACTTTGGCTGGCTGGCCCTTTCAATACGTTGCTTTTTAAGGGTTACCAGATTGAGCACTTCTACATAACTGTCACCTTCCTGTTCCTGGACAAGGTACGAGGCATACTTCCCGTCTTCGCTCATGGATAAGGCTCCGACATTTTTCCAGGCATCGTAGACACTGTGGTCCAGCGGTTTTTTCTGTACACTGGCAGGTTGTTGTGCCTGGGCAGAAGCTGCCAAAAAAAGAACTGTTAATAATACAATGGATTTCTTCATAGGATTAATTTCTGGATACAAGGCCCAAAGATAAAGATAAGCAGAATTGTAAAATCAGAATTTCACAACTCTGGCCGGGCTTGAAAAGCTGTTGAAGGTGGCAGTTGCATCTTTCAGATAAAGGATAAATGTGTTTTCATCTTCGGCCTTATACATGCCTTTTAATTGCGGGAACTGATCCAGAATGTACTGCTTTGCCTCCAGCCGTTCATCCGGAACCACAGTAGCTTCAATACGCAGCCACTGTCCTTTATTCTGATCATATGCACAGATCTCGACTTTCGGGTTGGCGATCATCTGCTTTGCCACATTTTTTTTCTTTCCGGTCTGAATGTAAATTTTCTGTTCAAAAATGACAGCCGTTCCAAAAGGACGCACCCGGGGCTGGTCACCATCTACGGTGGCCAGATAATACACACCGCAGGTTCTTAAAAAATCACATACTTCTTTCGTAGATTGTTCTTTCTGTAGATTTTGGTCTGTTTGTTGAGTGTTTCTGCCGGTGGCAAAAGACATTATTGTGAGCAGGGAGAAAAGAAGGAAAAGAGTTGTTCTTGTTTTCATGATATTTACTGATTATTAAACATTTCGGCAACTGTTTGAACAGGTAATGCTTCAACCGTATTCCCGTTTATACCGGTCATGGTTTCTGCAGCAAAAAGAGAATTGAGTATGGCTTCCTCCACTGCTTCTATGGCTGCCATAAAAACCGCGGAACATTCATCGTTGTGAAGATAAGTGGGTGTATAAGTTTTAGAAGACGGAGAAGTGTCATATTCCCGGATGAGGTTACCGGACGCTACCGATAACGCAAGCACATAATCACCGCTACCGTTAGATGCTATACCCCCGGTCCGGGCCAATCCCATCATCCCCCTTTTGGCCAGACGTTCCAGGTTACGTTCGTTCAGGGGTGCATCGGTAATAATCACTATCATGCAGGAACCGTCGGATGAGGGCATCGGGCCGGGGGTGGTATCTTTTTGGGCCATCTCACCGGCTTTGAGCTGTTTCATGAAAGAATAACGGCCGAGCCGCTCTCCTACGTTCACTCCCGAGATCTGCAACACGCCTCCGAAGTTCGTCTGAGCCAATACCCCAACCGTATAACCACCCAGGCTTTCGGGAAGTACACGGCTCGAGGTTCCAATCCCGCCTTTGAATCCAAAACAGACGGTACCGGTTCCGGCTCCGACATTTCCCTCGGCAACAGGACCCGTAGCGGCTTCTTTCAAGGCCTCCAGGACATGCCCGGGCTTCACATGCCGCCCCCGGATATCATTCAGTCCTCCGTCATTCGTTTCTCCCACTACCGCATTGACCGATTTTACGTCTTCATTTCCGGGCAGGGACAGTGTATAGGTTATCAGGCCTTCCATACCTGCGGCAACAGATAACGTATTGGTAAGAATAATGGGCGTCTCGATATTGCCAAGTTCCTTGATCTGTGTAGCTCCGGCCAGTTTACCGAACCCGTTACCGGCCCAGAACGCGGCAGGCACTTTTTCCCGGAAAATATTTCCTTCATGAGGTATGATGGCCGTTACCCCGGTTCTGATTTCTTTGCCTTTTATAAGGGTCACCTGCCCCACCTTCACTCCCTTCACATCTGTAATGGCGTTCAGCGGTCCGGGGTGCATTACCCCTGTATGAATCCCGTAATCCCTCATGCGTGCTTTTTGGGCAACCGCAGGAAAGTTCACACAAATCAAAAAAAAGAGAACAATAAAGAGGTGTTTCATAAAGCGTAACGTTCAGAAAAACAAAGATAAAAAATGATTATATTTGAGATGTGTTCTAAACCTTATTCGTATGAAAAAGATTCAAAAAGCATTCATTGCATTGCTTCTGGGATGGATTCTGGTTGCATGCGGCACTACGGCCTTTACCGGCAGAAAACAATTTTTAATGTATTCAGACGAATCTGTCTCGGCCTTATCGGACGAATCGTACTCAGATTTCATGAAAACTGCCGTTATTTCAAAAAACACCTCGGCTGCCTCCGGCGTCAAGTCCGTAGGAGCGCGAATGAAAGATGCCCTGACAAGCTATCTTCAGGGAATCGGACAGACAGATTATCTGGCTGGGTTGTCCTGGGATTTCACCCTCGTTGCAGACCAGGCTGTAAATGCATTCTGTCTTCCCAACGGGAAGATTGTTCTCTACGAAGGGATCCTGAAATTTGCAGACAATCCCAATCACCTGGCCATTGTAATCGGACACGAAATGGGTCACGCCGTTGCCCGTCACGGGAACGAACGCATGAGCCAGCAAGCCCTCCTGACCTCGGCAGGACAAATTGCCAGCGAGGTATTCGCCCGTACCAAATACGGTGAAAATCAGCAGTATGTGGAACTGTTCAATCAGGCCTTCGCTGTTGGTACCAATGTAGGTGTTGCCTTGCCTTTCTCGCGCAAACACGAATACGAAGCGGATAGAATAGGGCTGTATATCATGGCTCTCGCCGGCTTTGACATTTACCAGACACCCATGTTCTGGGAGAAAATGACCTCTGCAAATCAAAAATCGTCGTTCGATTTCCTGAGCACGCATCCGGCAGACACCAAAAGAATAGCCGCCATTTCTGCGAGTCTGGACGAGGCGGCCAAGTACTACAGGGATCCTGATATGAAGTAACCATCAGCTCAGCCCGGTCACCACGCCGTCAACAATATCAATATGGCCGGCCTGGGGATCTTTGGGCAGTCCCGGCATACGCATGATATCACCGGCAATGGCTATAATCATCCCGGCGCCGTTGTTTATTACGATATCCTGGATATTCATCTCAAAATTTTTTGCCACGCCATAGGCTTTGGGATCGGTGGAAAACGAATACTGCGTCTTGGCAATACATACGGGGAAGCGGCTTTGATCCGAGGCCTGCATCCGGGCAATCCGCTCTTTCAGCCCCTGGTAGTAAAACACCGTTTTGGCGCCGTATATGTTTTTGGCAATCTTTTCAATTTTCTCTGTTATGGGATCTTCATCGTCGTATGTGAATTTCAGAGGCCCCGAAGGCTTTCTGTCAATGGCATCGACCACAATCTCCGCCAGTTCACGGGCTCCCTTTCCTCCTTCTTCATACGCATTATTTACGGCAAATCTGACTTTCCTTCGTTCGCAATGAGCGGCCACCATATCAATTTCTTCGGGAAGGTCCGAGGAATACCTGTTCAGGGCCACCACAACCGTTTGCCCGAATCCTGCCAGATTTTTAAGGTGCTTGTCCAGGTTGGCAAAACCCTTCTTCAAATCCATTCCCCCATGCATTTTCAGTCCCTGGATGGTAGCCACAATCACCGTAAGTTTGGGCTTTAAACCACTCTTCCGGCATTTTATGTTAAAGAATTTCTCAGCCCCGAGGTCAGCTCCGAATCCGGCCTCGGTAATGACATAATCTGCATAGGACATGGCCATCTTAGTGGCCGTGACAGAGTTGCATCCGTGGGCAATATTGGCGAAAGGCCCGCCGTGTATGAACGCCGGTGTTCCTTCAAGGGTTTGTACGACATTGGGATGGATGGCATCTTTCAGTAATACGGCAATAGCCCCGGTGACACCCAGGTCGTCTACGGTAAAAGGATTGTCCTCATAGGTATATCCCAGAATAATCCGGCCAATACGTTGTTTCAGATCTTCAAGGTCTTTGGAAAGACACAGAATAGCCATGATTTCAGAGGCAGGAGTGATATCAAAACCTGCCGCCTGGGTAATCCCGTTGGTTTTGGGACCCACTCCGGTAATAATACTGCGCAGTGAACGATCGTTGACGTCAAGCACCCTTTTCCAAAGAATTTCCTTTAAACAAAATCCTTTATTCTTGTTATAATACAGGTGATTGTCAAGTAAGGCGGCAATCATATTGTGAGCCGAGGTAACCGCATGAAAGTCCCCGGTAAAGTGCAGGTTGATATCTTCCATGGGAACCACCTGCGCATAGCCGCCGCCGGCTGCACCGCCTTTCATGCCAAAACAGGGACCCAAAGAAGGCTCCCTTAGTGCTACAATCGCTTTTTTCCCTATATGATTCAAACCAAGCGCGAGGCCTATTGAAACGGTCGTCTTTCCCACTCCGGCTTTTGTGGGAGTTATTGCAGTGACCAGAATCAGATTGCTCCTGGGCACTTGTTCTTCCCGCATGAATTGTAAAGGCACCTTGGCCATGTACTTACCATAAAGGTTTACATCCTGGCAGGGTATACCGGCTTGGCACGTCACTTCACGAATATCCTTCATGGAATATTCATGGGCAATTTCAATATCCGATTTCATCTCTTTAATATTTAGATGAACCAAATATAATAAATATGCAGGAGAAATCAATGGTGCTCGGGACGGGAATCGAACCCGTACGAACATTACTGTTCACAGGATTTTAAGTCCTGCGTGTCTACCTATTCCACCACCCGAGCCCATAAAAGAAAGACCTTTAAAAAAACCTCTCGGAAGGAGAGGTTTCGAGCGGAAAACGAGATTCGAACTCGCGACCCTAACCTTGGCAAGGTTATGCTCTACCAACTGAGCTATTTCCGCATATATTCTGCAAACGGACCACAAAGATAGATAATTTTTTTTCTCCTCCAAAAAAAGGGACAATCACGTATTAACAGATTTACTGCTTTTGTCCCGGTTTTTATGCTGCATTGGAATATGTTTGCTTTTGTAATAATTTAATATAAAACCAAATGCCATGAAAACAAAGTCTTATGTTCTTTTACTCCCTGCCCTTCTATCGGCACTGCTCATCCTGTGTTTCTGCGAAAGGGAAACACCTCCGGTTATTGATCCTGACCGTGAAGCTTTACTGACGTTAACTGTTTCACCAACCTCTCCCAAAACAAAGTCCATAAACGCGTTGAACGTTGGGGAGCAGGAATCCATACATCGCCTGGATATCTTTGTATTTAATGATGATGAAGACAAAACACTTGATGTTCATCACGTCGTAGAAAATTATAATAAAACCAATCCCATCCAGCTGAAAGTATCAAAAGGAAGTAAAATCATTTATGCAGTGGCCAACGTTCATGCGCTCAACAATCAGACACAACCGGACTGGAGCGGATTCACATACATGGAATGGTTCACGATACAGACAATAAGTCTTTTCAATGAAAGACTCGATGATTTCTCTATGATTGGGAGTGAATCCGGATCTTTTACAAAAAGTGAAGCGGTTACTATAGAAATGTCCCGTTTTGTAGCCAAAGTGGTTCTCGAATCGGTATCCACGGATTTCGAAGGCACCGCGTATGAAGGAACAAATCTTCTTAACGTCAGGGCTTTTCTATATAATGTAGTAAATAAAAAAACCCTCAGCAACTACAACCCGGTCAATAGTTATCCTGCAGACGGGCGGACAGCATCGGGGTATATGAGTATTCCCAACGGTCTGTGTGATACGCTTGGCACGCTTACAGCGGATGTACCGCACACCACAAAACACTACTTTTATGCTTATGAGAACAATACAGAATATGAAGGGAATATGACAAGGCTCGTGATAGAAGCTCAGTTCCAGGGAGGAAAAACTTATTATTATCCCATTAATATTAAAGGGATGACAGCAAATAACACCTATTCATACAACGTGGTGATCAGGCGTCCCGGATCTGACGATCCGGACACGCCCATTACATTTGAAGATGCCACTATCAGTATAGATATAGTTAACTGGGAACCTAATGGTCCGGATGAAGTCGTCTTTTAGAATCTGTCTCCAGGTCCTGATCGTATCACTTTCCGCCTGCCAGCGGGGACTCTGTTTCACGAACTCCGGGCGGAAAGGAAGATACGGTTAATGGCTCGTCCTAAATGAATTCTGTCTGGAACTGCTGAAGGAAACGGACGTCATTCTCAAAATAAAGACGCAGGTCCTTAACCTGCCATTTGAGCATGGCAATGCGCTCTACTCCCATACCGAAGGCAAATCCGGTATATTTGGTGGAATCAATCCCGGAAGCTTCCAGCACATTGGGGTCTACCATGCCGGCTCCCATTATTTCCAGCCAGCCGGTACCTTTACAGATGTTGCAACCTTTACCTCCGCATATGTTACAGTTAACATCTACTTCGGCAGAAGGCTCGGTAAAAGGGAAATACGAAGGGCGAAGACGAATTTGAGTATCGGCTCCAAACATTTCACGGGCAAAAATAAGAATAGCCTGTTTCAGGTCGGCAAACGAAACGTTTTCATCTATATAGAGACCTTCTACCTGATGGAAAATACAATGGGCACGTGCCGAGATGGCCTCGTTCCGGAACACCCGGCCGGGACAAAGTACCCGGATGGGCGGTTTTTGCGTTTCCATGGTACGAACCTGTACCGAACTGGTATGTGTCCTTAAAAGGATTGAATTGGGCGTATCGGTTTTTATGAAAAAAGTATCCTGCATATCCCTGGCCGGGTGTTCCGGAGGGAAATTCAGTGCAGTAAACACATGCCAGTCATCTTCCACCTCGGGACCGTCGGCAACGGCAAATCCCATCCGGCGAAAAATATCCAGAATCTGATATCTTGTAAGAGAAATGGGGTGACGTGAACCCATATTGAGCAGTTCGGCAGGCATCGTAAGATCTGCCTTGGGTACGTTATTTTCAACGGACGAACCGATTAGTTCCTTTAGTGAATTGATTTTCTCCAGCGCTTTGTTTTTCAGCACATTCATCATCTGTCCCATCTCACGCTTCTCTTCCGGCCTGATATCTTTGAATTCTTCGAAAAGCCCGGTAATAGAACCCTTCTTCCCAAGAAGCCTGACTCTGAGTTCTTCTATTTCACCTGTTGTCTTAACCTGGATTTCTTCCAGTTCATTCATTATTTCTTCTATCTTCTCCCTCATATTTGTAGTAATTAGGTCAATGTCCAGAACAGGTGCAAGGCCTCTTCCAGTGATTCGGTTTTGAGTGTTTTTTCAATATTGGGGGCATCGTAATTACGCCTGATGGAACAGTACATCTCATATGGTCCGTCCATTTTGTATACACAGCGATGGCCCTGATTCAGTGCTTTTTTAACGTCTTCCCTGATGCGGGCACAGGCTTCTTCAGGATGAAGGCAAACAGCCGAGCAGCGGGACAGTCCTCTCTTAACGGCAGTGGTTACAATGTTCCCGAACAGCTCCCGGGCCTGTCTGCAAGCCGCTGTGTCACCGGCCAGATATACAACCGGCACACCGTACATTCCGGCTACCAATGCATTATATCCCATTTCCGGAAGGGAGATTCCGTTCAGTGTAAATTCATCTACCACACGGGCCATGGTATGCGACATCACTCCGTCCGGTGTTCCCGCTTTGGCATGATATCCCAGAAAAAGAACGGCATCATACGTTTCATCAATGGTAAGGATCATGGCCCGGTAATCTTCCGAACAACGTCCTTTTATATGGAATGCACGTTTATCCAACATCTCGGGGATAAGCGATTTATTCCCTCCATGACCGTCCCTTACATATACTTCATCTGCTCCGGCATCAAATGCACCGGCAATAGCAGCATTCATTTCCCTGGTATACTGAATCCTGTTTCTTTCATAATCGGGATGGCCCGGTGTTATGGAATCCCAGTCACAGGCCGTGGCAATGCCTTCAATATCCCCACCAATCAATAGTTTCATATTATTTCTGAGTTATTACCATTTTACTTTTTTTCTTTTCAGAGGAAGGGTCATGCAACGGGCGCCCCCGCCTCCGCGGGCAAGTTCGGCTCCTTCAATAGTCACTACACATTTTGGTGTTTTTTTAATGGAAACCTTTCCCGAGCACACGTCATCGGCCGTAACTATTTCAAAACCATGTTTGGACATTTCATTAAGCGTATGTACGTTTCGTGCATATGAAATCACCTTGCCTGGTGCAAAGGCAAAGAAATTGGCGCCTGAATGCCACTGTTCCCGTTCCTGGTCCCATTCATCGGTACCTCCGCATACAACAGGTTCGAGGTCCATGCCCAGGCGTCTGAGTGCAGTAACAAGTCCCGGTACACGGCGGATTTTCTCAACCTTTCCGTTATCCAGGGTAACCTGTATGGTGCCATATTGATGATCCCCAAGGATAAGCGGTTCAAATACCATGCACTTATCAACATCGAGGAAAGTAAAGACCATGTCAAGATGTATGAAACTTTCGGGTGAAGGAGGTAACTGTTGTACCAAAATATAGCTCTTTCCTTCCGGAGCGTTTTTGCTCAAACGATTTATTAGCAGATCCACTCCCTGAGATGTGGTACGCATGCCGTTCCCCACTACCAGGATATCTTCCCTTGCAACCAGGAGATCCCCCCCCTCCATTAGTATGGAACGGTCATTAGGCTGGTTGTCATAGGAATTGATCACATTGGAAGAGAAATGCGCATTATTGGAAAAAATGGCATCCATGATGAGCGATTCCCTTACCCGTACTTTATTGGCCATGCGACAGATAAGGGCATTATTTCCGATTATGGCAGACGCATCCCGTGTGAAATAAAAATTATACAAAGGATGGAGCGCATAATAATCCTCGTTCAGAAAAGAAGTAAGGTTATCTATTCGGGCCGGTAATCCCTCAATAAGTTTAGAGGCAAGCGTCCGGGAGGTCATCTCCATTAATTCGTCATAGTAGTCATTGACATTTTCTGTAAGACATATTTTGCCAATGAGAGCGTTTCTCTGCGCAGGATTGTCCAGTACTTTTACCAGAAGGTCCTTTACCTGAAAAACCTGACAAACAGTTCCCAGAAGGCTGGACAATTGGGTATATTCCGGTTGTGCCACCGATAGGTTTAAAATATCACTGTATAAAGCACGCTCAACCGACTTTGGAGTCATATTCTCTACTTCCGGACCAGGGGTGTGCAGCATTACGGCTTCCAATTCTCCTATTTCGGAATTTACTTCAACTTTGAAATTAGATCCGTTCATACAAATTTCTCCTGTTTTTGTGCTATATCATTGAACAATTGACGAAATTGCGAATCATCCCTGGGGCATATCAACAATGCATCCTTAGTGTCCACAATGATATAATTATCAAGGTCTTTTACAACCAGAAGCTTATTATTCTCTTCTGCATAAACCAGGCAGTCCTTCACATTCTCCAGCAATGACCGGCCTGCCGCAATGGCATTTCCTGATTTGTCTTTTGAAGAATGCATATAGAAACTTTCCCAGCTACCAAGGTCGGACCATCCAAACGACGAAGAAAAGACAAATGTATTATTCGCCTTTTCCATTACCCCGTAATCTATAGACACATTCCGGCATTCCTCGTACACTTTTCTGATGAATTTGGCCTCATGTGGGGTATTATAAATAGATATCCCGTTCCTGAAGGGCAGGCTAACTTCGGGAATCCATTTTTCGAGCTGCCGGGCGATGGCAGCCAGACTCCACACAAAAATTCCTGAATTCCAATAGAATTCTCCGCTCTCGACCAGGATTCCGGCCAGATCTGCATTTGGTTTCTCGGTAAAAGTCTTTACGGGATATACAAGATGTTCCCCAACGGAACGGTACTCCTTTTTCAGCGCCTGAATATAACCGTATCCCGTTTCGGGTCTTGTTGGTTTTATCCCGATAGTGATAAGCACATCGCTCTGACAGGCAAATTCCAGCGCAGCTCTGACCGTTCCCAGAAAAGCGGTATCCCCGATGATAAGGTGGTCCGACGGAGCTACTACTACAGCAGCATCCGGGTCGGTCTTCATGAGTTTATAGGTCGCATAGGCAATACACGGTGCTGTATTACGCCGGAATGGCTCGCTCAGGATGTTCTTTTCCGGCAGATCGGGAAGCTGTTCTTTAACCAACGAGGCATACAGATCAGATGTGACCACCAGAATACGTTCGGCAGGGATAATCTGCACAAACCGGTCATAGGTCTGTTGAAGGAAACTTTTTCCAACCCCGAGAATATCCAGGAATTGTTTGGGACGGGCATTTCTGCTCACAGGCCAGAAACGGGAGCCTATACCGCCGGCCATGATTATGCAATAAAAGTTCGGCGTCATGAAATAGGTGAAAAAGCGTCTGGAATATATTCCAATTTATACTGCAGGTCATCCGGACCCTTCGGGCCAAAAACAATGGCAATCACATCAAATTGAACCTCCAGGTCAAGTCTGAAACGGGTCATATATGACCTTGCAGCGGACATAAGGGTAAGTTGTTTATCTCTTGTGACCGTCAGAGCCGGCTCAACCAAAACAGGTTCTCTGCGGGAACGGACTTCTACAAAATGGATACGGTATTCTTTTTTCGCCACAATGTCCAACTCCCTGTGACCCGATCTCCAGTTACAATGAAGCACAAGAAAACCATTGTTTTCCAGGTATTTGCGGGCCAGCAACTCTCCCATTCGTCCAAGTTCCCCTCTTCCGTTATCCCTGCAATCCATCCGTTACCCTGTTTCGGCAAATGTACGTAAATTTAAATATATCTCCAATGATTAAGCGGTTTACCCGGGTAAGGGCCCTGCGTCAGTTTCCATTCCAGGAGTTTTGATCTGATATCGTTTTCACTCTCCCATATAATCCGCTTATGTAATTCTTCCAGAGGAAGACCTACCCCTTGTGTCAGATGATTTCCACCTCCTCTGGCCCTGAATGTGTTCATTGCCACGTTATAATCCCTGTCAGGAAAAAAAGGCGATCCGTCTGCCATGGAGAGAATCTCCACCCTTTGCCCATAAGGTCTGTCCCTGTTAACAACGTATAATATTCCGGCTGCAGAATCAAAATTATAGGCAGGACCGTTGGGTCTGTCCAGTCTCAGGTAATAAGCATATTCCAGGTACTTTACTATTTCTTCTCCACTTAACCGGACAATGCTCAGCGTGTTTTCATAGGGATAATATGAAATGATGTCGTTAATATAAATGAGTCCTTTGGCAAGAAACAGATTCCTGGCAGCAGGCGAAGCAAATGAAATACTGGCACCAATTTCTGCCGCACTGCCCGTATTCGCCATGGAAAGTTGCAGTGTATGAATCAGGTCCACCCACACGCTCGGACCCTGCATTGCATCCCTGCTATAGAGAGTTTGATCCAGTTCCGTAACCGGGCTTTTTTCATATGCTTGTTTTCTTAGCATGAACGGCTCTATTAACTGCTCATAGGCGGCATCGTAAGGCAAAGCATTGGTGTGAATCAGTGAGGGAGAAATATGTACCTTGGCACCATGTTTATACTTTTCAATCATAATATCTGCCCGTGCAATATGATCGGCACATGAACCGGCTTCCATCATCCATACGGTATCGCCAAGCATGTTGACAATAGTATCGAGTTTGGCATTGTGTGTATGTCCGCAGCAAATCAGATGGAATCCCGGAATATTCCCCGCAATCCACGATCCGGTATTCACAGCATCATCTTCGTGCATGTTTTCCGAAAAAACACCTCCTCCCGCATGCAATAAACCAATCACGACATCGGGTTTTTCTTTTTCACAGACAACATTAATCCAATAAGCAGCAGAAGTTTCAACAGGCAGTAATTTAACTCCTGAACGCAAATATTCCGGGATCCATTCAGTGGCACGGGGCGTTAGCAGGCCTATCACGGCAATCTTATAGCCCATACGTCTGAATACACGGTAAGGTGTAAAGCGGGGTTCTCCTGTTTTTTCATCCACCGCATTGGCACACAGTACAGTCGCCTTCACATGGGTGTATAACCGATCATAGACTTTTTTCCCGGCCTCCAGATCATGATTTCCCACAGTAAGGGCATCGTATGAAAGCCAGTTGAACAGCGTAGAGTATATGTGTACATTAGATGTGTCTACATAATTGGAAAAATATACTGCTGAAGATCCCTGTAGATTATCGCCACAATCCAGCAGGATCATACGCTTGCCGTATGTTTTTCTCTGAGACTTTATGTACCCGGCCACTGCAGACATGGGCCCGTCAATTACTCCGTGCATATCGGTAGTCTCAAGCACCACAAAGGAAACAGGTTTTGCAGTACAGCCCAACAAAAGCAAAACGCTTATATATATCAGAACCTGTTTCATTTGTATTGCCAATGATTAAGGGTAACAGCCCTGAAGGGGCTTCGTGAGCGCTCCCAATCCATGAACATATGGCGCATATCTGCCCGGCTTTCCCACACAATCCGGTTTTGAACCTGCTTTGTGGTAAGTCCCATGCCTTGTGTCAGATGGCCACCTCCACCCAGAGTCCGGTAAGAATTCATAACAACATTGTACCTCCTGTCGGGATTAAAAGCAGTACCGTCTGCCATCCGGTGTATTTCAATGCGTTTTCCGGCCGGCCGGTCTTTATGAACCGTATATATTATACCTGCAGCTGTATCGAAATTAATGACAGAACCAGCATTTTCATAGGAGTATTCAAGGTATTTAACGATTTCGTTTCCCATCATTCGGATTATACACATGGAATTCTCATACGGGAGCCAGGAAAAGAAATCTTTCAGATACAACTGGCCCTTATTTATTACTCCATTTGGAGTAAGAGCCGATGCAATGGAAACATCGGGAAGAATATCGGTCCCCAATCCGGCCATTTCCAACTGTCCCAGATGTATTTCATCCAACCAGCTGCAGGGCCCTTGCATGGCGCTGTCACTGCGCATGGTGTTCAGTATTTCTGCTATGGGCGAATTTTCGTATTCACGCACACGGTTAAAGACAGGTTCTAATTCACGGAAGTACAGGGAATCTGCCGGAAAAGCTTCTGCATCAAGTAAACAAGCAGATACAGAAACCTTGGGTATCCTACCTTTATTAATTGTAATAAGGGCATTACCAATCTTTTGACCGTGAGCTCCGGCATTCAGTAGCCAGACTGTATCCTTAAGGCTGTTCAGGACATAGCCGGCATATGGACGATGATCATGACCATAGCATATCAGATTGAACCCCGGAACATTGCGCGCAATCCAGGTTGCAGCATTTTCAAGGCCCAGAGAACCCTCCATGCCACCGTCCGCTCCTGTATGTATCAGTCCGATAATTATATCGGGATTTTCTTTTTCCTTAATAGTCACTACCCACTCACGGGCAGCTTTTTCAATAGACAGAAAATCAAGGCCCGGACGGAGATGCGCGGCAACCCAGCTGCTGACATACGGTGTAAGCAGTCCTAAAACAGCAATCTTTATTCCTCTTTTTTTAATAATAATATAAGGAGTGAAATAAGGCGTCCCCGATTCTTTTTCAACTACATTGGCACAAATAACAGGCATTTCTGCCTGACGGTAAACACGATTGAAAGTTTCTATTCCCGCCTCTATATCGTGGTTCCCCACCCCAATTGCCGTATAGGGAAAGAAATTGAAAAAACGTGAACAAATATGTTGATCAACTGTGTCTATAAAGTTACTGTAATACACGCCGGGGGTACCCTGGAGATAATCTCCGGCATCTAGCAACAACAGACGGTCATCGTATTTTTCCTGCATCTGCCGGATATAGGTAGCTGTTTTCATTACCGGCCCGTCAAAGTGGCCGTGCAGATCTGTCGTTTCAAGTACGCAAAAAGAAACACTCTCGCTGGAACAGGAGGACAGCAAAAGGCAGAAAATGACGAGGAAAAAACGGCACCTATAACTCATTATAACAAATTTATTTATTTTTTTCGATAATAGAAAACGCCCCTGCGGACTCTACATTTGAGGACACAGGGGCGTTACGTAAAAGATCAGGGATTCAGGCGTTTCTAATTAGAACAGAAGTCTGAAACCCAGCAACATACTCCAGGTAGAGTCGGTGCTGATGTACTTTGTAAGAATCGATTTTTGTTCAAAATTTTCAATACTTGTAGCATTCAGCTTAAAGGTAGGAGCACTGGTAGTAGTCCCTTTACCTACAACGGTTACAGGCATCACATTCTGGTAACTGGCAAAAGCATTGTAGTAGTAGCATCCCCACGAATCGTTAAGCAGGTTGCCCACATTCAGAACGTCCAGAGATACCTGAAGGGTCAGACGGTTGCTCTTTCCAAAGTTTACGAATAAATCCTGAAGTACTTTTACATCAAAACGGTGGATCCACGGCTGAACATGTCCAAAACGTTCTGCATACTGTCCTTTGTGTGCGCTTAAGTACTCGTTGTTATCGATATATTTGAAGAAAGCTGTGCTCTGTTGTTCGGGTGTCATGCCACTGGCAGCCACAAAAGTAATCTCACCGGGATTAGCCGGGATGTACATAATGTCCGAGCCTGCGCTGCCATCTCCATTAACGTCTCCCGAATAGGTATAGCTCCATCTGCCGGTAGACATGCCCTGATAAACAATGCCCAAAGTAGTAGCCAGATGGTTTGCATACTCAATCCGGTAAGAAAGGTTACCTACCAGACGGTGAGGGATTGAGAAGTTTGAATAACTCAAACCCGGATCATTCAGCGAATTTACGGAAGAGTTGGCTGTCCATACGGAATAAGCTGTAGATCCCGGATTGGCGGAAACGTCTTTTGCCACCGAATAGGTATAAGCAATCATACCGCTAAGACCTTTGGAGAAATTCTTGGTCAGTTGAGCGGTCAACTGCCATTGATATCCCTTACTGGTATTGGTCAGAACCATAGCGGAAGAGAGTGCAGAATTGATCTTTCTGTTGACCCATACAGGACGGTTGTCAGCACCTGCCATTGTACCGGCAGGAGCCGATTCGTTAGCGTTTACCTGGGTTACGGCGTTGATATCCTTTGTAAACAAAGCTTCACCGGTGAATACCATGTTCCAGGGCAATTCAATGTCAACAGCCAGATTGCTGCGCCATACCTGCGGGAAATCGAAATCTTTGTCTACCATGGCAATAGATGCGTTGCCGGGCAGGTAATTGGCATTTGGCGAGGTCGGGAAAGTGCTGGGATCCGAAGCCATAAGGTTTTTATAATCAGGATTGAACTTCAGGCCGTAAGCCGCACAGGTTCCTGCGTTCCAGGCCAGTTCGGGTGACTGGATCATGGCCGATCCGCCTACCTGGTTAGTGAACCAGACGAAAGGCATCATCCCCGAGAAAATACCGGTACCACCACGCAGTTGCAGGGAACGGTCTCCCATTACATCCCAGTTGAATCCAATACGGGGGTTGATGGTCACTTTTGATTTGGGCCATGTACCAACATCCCAGGAACCGCCTTTTACATCCATACCAGAATCGTTCCTGATATCTGTGAAATTGGCCGTTTGTTGGGTAATCGCGTTATTGGTGAGCATGTCGTCAAAATAGAATGGCATTTCCAGACGAACGCCGTAAGTCAGTTTGAAGCGCGGGCTTACCTGCCATTCATCCTGGGCATACAAACCTCCGTAACCAAAGGTGAGCATCTGACCGGGTGCGTCTTCGCCGTTATATCCGTAAGTAAGACCAAAAGCGATAGGAGTTGAATTATTAAGGAAATCGTCCACAGAAGCATAGCGGTAATAACTGGTTCCTTCGCGGATATAGGAGTTCTTGACAAACAGGCGTTCGAAAGAAGCCCCGATGGTAACCGTGTGTCTGTTCAGATTGATGGTCAGGTTGTCCACGATGTTCCAGGTGTTGTTAAGCACTTCGTTATGGAACGAGAATAATTCATAACCGAAAGATATGTAAGCATCGCCGTCTTTCCAGATATCCACGTGAGGAAATATATCGGAATCGGAAGTACGTCCGTCGCGGATATGGGTATAAGTCGCATAGAACTGGTTGGAAACATTGCTGCTGAAGTTTGAGTTCAATTCACCGGATATGGAACGGACGGTATTCTCCATCCCATAGAAATTATTGGAGAATGCAATGGAATTGGCACTCATGCGGGCACTCGATGCGCGGTTAAGTCCGGAGGGAGCCGAGTTGGCATTGGTCACGTTCATGTAGGAACCCACTACGTCGTTGTAACGTATCATCAGTTTATGGTTCTTGTTGATGTTCCAGTCAATACGGGCCAGAATTTTATAGTTCTGTACTTTGAAGGGATCCCAGTCTTTGTATTTTCCCGGATCGTAATTGTAGTTGTTTGTCAGATGATCTTTAACCCTCTGCAAATCGGCTTCGGTTGTACGGGAAATGCCTTTGGATGCATCGCCCTTCCCGTCGGTGCTGGGTCTCCAGTTAACACCCGCTGCATTTTCCGTTTCATACTCGGCGCTCAGGAAGAAGAACAATTTATTTTTGATGATGGGGCCGCCTACACGGAATCCGTAGGTTTGCTTACTTGTTTCGTTAGCACCCTGTACTTCGTTTCCTTCAACCTTGTTGCCGGTCATGGATTTAAAACGCTGGTAGGTATAGGCCGAGGCGTTGACCTTGTTGGTTCCGCTCTTCGTAACGGCGTTAATGGCCGCACCGGTAAAGCGGGTCTGACGAATGTCGTAAGGAGCAATATTCACCGTAATCTCTTCTATGGCATCCAGTGAGATAGGCTGGGCTTTCCCGCCCGGAAGATCAGATGAAAGTCCGAAGTTGTTGTTAAAACCGGCTCCGTCCACCGTAAAGTTGTTCATACGGTTATCCCGTCCGGCAAAAGAGAATCCACTGGCCTGAGGTGTCAGCTTGGTAAAGTCCTGGATACCACGGCTAACGGTAGGCAACGCATTGATCTCACGCGACCCCACGTTAGTAGAGGTTCCTGCTTTATCTGAAGACAGGATTGTATTCCCGACACCTGCAGAAATAACTATGGACTCTAGTGTGGTGGCTGTCTCGGAAATTTCAATATTCTGTACATAATTCTCACTCAGGCGCAGGTTTATGTCACCATATACGGCATCGGCATATCCGACAAAAGATACGGTAACGGTATAAGGTCCTCCAACACGCATATTATGAATACGGTAGTTACCGGCATTATCGGTAATGGCATAATACTGTGTACCGGAAGGCGTGTGAACGGCAATCACGGTAGCGCCTGGAACAGCGTCTCCGTTTGCTTCCGTTACACGACCACTCAAACTCGACGTTGTAATCTGAGCAAACGTCAGTGTAGCAACAAAAAAACTCATGGCCAATAAGGCAAGTTTTTTAACAGTTTGTTTCATAGGTTGTTATTTAGTTATTCAATGAGTACTTGCTTCTGAGATCCGGTACGAAAATAGAATAAAAAACGGACATAATAAAAGCCGGCTAAAAAGATTTAGCCGGCTCTCATTTCTGTTATTGATTTCAGGTCCTATTGTACCTCTGCAGACTGGTGGGAAACATAAAAAGCACTGCCAACCTGAGGCGTTCCTTTGTAAGCCGTTCTCTTGCCCACAATGGTAATAATGTCAGTAGCCTTGAGTCCTGTTTCGGCAACCAGCGTCTGGAATTTCCCCTTTGCACCACCCCAGCCTGAAAGCAGGCCGTAAACATATACCTGGGAAGTTCCATCGGAAATATTAAAATTACCGTAGCTGCCAGCGCCTGACAAATCGACTACAGAGCCAACCAGACGATAATAGGTATCATCTTCTGCAGCAGCCAGAAAGGCGGGAATAGTAGCTTCCACAACGGGGATATGTGCATCTACCGTAGCATTGGCTCCCTGAGGAGTACCTTTGTACGATTTGCGGGGAGTAATAACCGTTACAATATCGCCTTCCTTTATGCCCATGGTCTTCCATTGCTTTGTCTTGCCTTCTGCATTAAGTATCCCATATATGTATACTTCGCCGGTAGCATCCTTTATGTAAATATTGCCGTAATCACTGCCGGTGTCTTTGGTAATGATACCGGTAAGACGGTATTGGGTAGCATCTTCAGCAGCAGCATTAAACTCGGCAATAGTAGCATTAATGATGGCACCTTTTTGCTTAACGCTCACCGTAATGGTAGATGATGAACTGCTTGTGGCAGAGGTCATTGATATGGTAGCCGTTCTGTCACCACCGGGGTTGGGTTGGGCCACAAAAGCTACACGTGTAGAATCATCGGCTCCTTTAATCATGGATTTTACGGAAAGCCAATCCTTGTCGTATTCAATTCCCACTCCGTTCCCTTTATACAATACGGCAACTTCAAATTCACCGCCTTCCTTGGGGACCTCAACAGAAGTCACCTTCGATTTAATCAGAGAAGGAGTGATCTTGTCTACAGTTACGTCAACCAGTTCAATGGTCGAACCGTAAGTGGTACGGGGACCATGTACCATCACGCGATCTCCTACGGAAAGGCCGAGACTTGCAAAATTCTTTGTATTTCCCTTGGCATCCAGAGTCCCGTAGATGTATACGGTTCCTGTCCCGTCATTAAGGTACCAGTTGCCGTATACGGTATTGTCTATGGAAGTTATCTGACCTTCAACCCAATAGATCTTGCCGTCAACTCCCTTTTCATTCACATCTTTACAGGTGGAAACAACTATTTCTACGGGACCGAAGAGTTGTTTTACAGTCAGGACCTGTGTCTTGCCTGCGCATGTAACATACACTTCGGAAGATTTATCGGAATCGGCAGCACCAACGGAAAAAGTAACTTTAGTGCCTTCCGGGGCAGCGTTGCCGCTGGTAGGGCTGACCGTTAACCATGCCGGTATATTCGTAATAGCCCAACTGTCTGTAGTGGTGAGTGTAATTGTTTTGGAGCCCGCTTCTTTACCAAAGCCTATGTAGGAGACATCTACTTTAACCTCGTCCAATGAAGGGATCAGAATTTCTTCTTCACAACTTGTAAAAAGCGTTCCAAAAGCTAACAACGTAATTAATAAATATTTAAGTTTCATAAGGTAAGTATTAGCTGATTAGTTGAAAAGATACTTTATGCCTATCTGCAAAGACCAGCACTGGCCAATGGCATGATTGTAATCCCAGGTCTGGGCGCCTTCAGATACTCTTGTCTTGAACACGGGAACACCTTGTTCATTGATGCTGTCCAATTGAAGGATACGTCCGCTCATTGCCTCGGTGGAGAGGATTTTGCTAACACCCCATGTGCTGTTGAACATGTTGCCAACGTTCATAAAATCAAGATTGAGCTGAAGGGTATTCCTGGAGCTGCCAACTCTGACTACAAAATCATGTGCATAACGGAAGTCAAAACGATTTACCCAGGGTGAATATACACTGTAAGCTTCGGCATATTGTCCTTTATGCGTGCTCAGGTAGGTATCCTGATCTGCATAAGCCCAGTAACGGTCATGGTCGCTTTTCGATGCAAAATTGATTTCTGTATCGTCTTTGGGAATGTACATTACATCGTAAGCAATGTTATCCCCGTTGAAGTCACCGTTATATTGATAGGTGTAGCTTGAACCACCGCGATAACCCTGATAGAACAGTGAGAAGTGGTTGTTGGATTTGTCAGAATAGGAAACCGAAGCAATTACACGGTCCGGAGTTACATATTGAGAATTGCTGAGACCGGCAAAGTTGGGGCCTTCAACAGAAGGAATGTACAGGAAGGCAGATTCTGCATTGGAACCCGGCATACCAGTAACTTCTGTCATGACGGTATGTGTGTAGGAGGCCATGATATTCAGATTCTCAACAGGAGTCATGTTCAAAGTGATGTTTCCAGTCCAGCCGTAACCCTTATGAGTGTTGGAAAGCACAAAAGCATCGGTGCTGGTCAGTTTATATTCGGCAGGATAGATGTGACGTTTGTCCGGACCGTTCAGAGTGGTAAAGCCGGCGTTGTCTTTGATGTTCCAGTTCTTCAGGCAAATACCGTTGATGGTTTTGTTGAAGATATACTCACCACTGATAGAGAACGGGAAGGAAGTGGGGAAGTTGTAATCCAAAGCAATCGAAGATTTCCAAACCTGAGGCATTCTGAAGTCGGGATCAATACCATTGATCTGCGAGGGTTTTACTCCGTCTTCAGGGCTGATTGAGGTGGGGAACTTAACGGGATCGAGGCTGTGGAGTTTCTGAATCAATGCGTCAACATCGGTGATCATTCCACCCTCGAAAGCAGCCAGAAGGGCGTCGGGGTTGGCTATGCCGCCGGAATATTTGGTGGAAATAGCTGCAATGTTTTGTACCATACCCGAGTTGGTGGGCATATTGGTGAAGAACACCAACGGAAGGCGTCCGGAGAACAAACCTGTACCACCACGAACTTTAAGTGACCGGTTTCCAAGTACGTCCCAGTTGAAACCAATACGCGGGGAAATCTGGAGCTTTGGTTTGGGCCATTTACCGGTGTCAATACTCTTGCCATCGTATTCGATATTATATATGGCATTGTTTCTCATCAGGTCCTTATTGTTGAATATGATCTCATCCAGACGGACACCGTAGGTTAGTTTGAAGTTGCTTCCAATACTCCATTCATCTTGCAGATAAAGGCCAAACTGATTGAAGCGCACGCGGGCTGCAGGATTCTGTTCCCCGTCGTATCCGTAAGTAAGGGCTACCGTTTCAGGAACTGCGCCATTAATGAAATCGTCCAGACTGCGGTAACGGTAATAGCCCGTTCCGTTCCTCATATAGGCGTTATCGGCCATTTGGTATTCAAAACTCAGACCTGCGGTAATTTTATGATTGCCTTTATAGAGGGTGATATCGTCCTTGGCATTAATTACGGTATTGTGAACCCCGTTATTCCAGGTAAACAGCTCATAACCGGCAGACATGTAAGGAACAATGGCCTGATTGATCTTTCCGTTTTCTACTGTATAGCCTTCCAGAATATCAATAAAGGGGAATTTGGCAGAACTGGATCCGCGAATATCGTCTAACTGAGAATAGGTAACAAGAAGCTGGTTGGAAAGATTGTCTCCAAAGCGGCTGTTAAGGTCAACTGAAACGGAATTAACTACGTTATCCATTGAATACATGGAATTGGCAAAAGCCATGGAATATTGACCAAGGCGGCTTTCCGTAGTACGTTGAATACAGTTGGAGGAAGAGGCATTGGTATTATTCCAGCCCCTGTTGAGTGTATAGTTGTAACGAACGGCAAGGTGATGGTCCTGACTGATGTTCCAGTCCAGACGGGCCAATAATTTCATATTGCTTTCATTAGCAGGGAAATCGGTGTATGAACCTGTATCATAACCGTATTTGTTACTCAGGAATTCAGACACTTTCTTCATGTCGGAAAGGGTCGTGCGTGAAATGTAAAGGTCGGTATTGGCCACTCCGTTTTCAGAAGCTTTCCAGCGGTTAACAATGGTAGGAGTTTGTGTGTATTCAAAGTTGACAAAGAAGAATAATTTATTCTTTACAATGGGACCGCCCAGTGTGAGCCCGTAGGTGGTATTGCGGTCTATGCCTCTTTCGCCAAGTTCAACGCCATCCACAGTGTTGCCGCGCATGTTTTCATTGCGGTGATAAGCGTAAGCGCTTCCCCTGAAAGTATTGGTACCTGATTTGGTAATAGCATTGACACCTCCGCCAATGAAGTTGGTCTGACGAACATCAAAAGGTGCAATTACCACCTGTACTTCTTCAATGGCATCGATGGAAATCGGAGTGCCACCGCCGGGAAGGCTGGAGCTCAAGCCAAAGTTATTATTGAAATTGGCTCCGTCAACGGTAAAGTTGGATGAGCGGCCATCGCCTCCGGCAAAACTCATACCATTACCTCCGTAAGGAGACAGCTTGGCAACATCTGTAATGCTCCTGCTGATAGTAGGCAGATTCTGGATGTTACGGTTGGTAATATTGGTAGAAGAGCCAAATTTTTCTCCGGCAAAGGCCGAAGATGCAGAAGCTACAATTACAATATCTTCCAACTGAACTGTTTCTTCCTGAAGTTTAACACTTAAATTGTAAAGATCCCCAAGTTGAAGAGTAATATCGGTATAACTCATGGTTTGATATCCGATATAGGATACTTCTACTTTGTACGGTCCCCCGGTACGCATCCCCTGAATGGTATATCGACCGTCGTTGTTAGTGATGGCAGCATAAGCAGTCCCTGAAGGTACGTGGGTAGCCAATACAGTTACTCCAACTGCAGCGTCCCCTTTCTCGTCGGTGATTTTTCCACCCAGAGACGAGGTGGTTACCTGCGCAAATGCGCCCACACTCAGAAACATTAATGCTACAAAAGCGAGAAAACATTGAATTGTTTTTTTCATAGAAATTTATTTAGGTTATTATAAGTAACTATTATGAAATTCAAATAAGCGTGCAAAAGTAGGACAATTCATACAATTTATCAATTCAGGCCCCAGTCTTTTGGAACGCAGGATTTTTCAACCGCTTCTTCCAGGGCATCGGGCAGGTTGTGAAAGAAGTTATAACCGGTCAAAGCCTCCATCTCTTTTACACTTTTGGCATCGGAAGCCAGAGGATACTCCGCATTGTAAGCCCGGTTTTCGTAGCAGAACCCAATTGAGGAATAGCCTTCGTTCTCGGTCTGGCCGGCTTTATATTTCAATAACACTTTGTAATACATCACGGGAACCGCCACTTTATTGCCCTCATTATCATTCGCATAATTAACCGTATTGTTTTCTGCGATTTGAATCATTGCCCCCGTAACCACATACAAGGTGTCACATGACTGAGCCCAATTCCTGACGTAGATTTCCAGGTTGGCCCATAAATTCTGATTCAGCGATGAATTTTGTGCCGTGATATTGGTAAAATAAAAAGTACTGGCATTTACCTCCTGAGAGTAAAGACGGTCTGCCGAGGGCAGTTGATGTCCCCGGTCGTAAACAGATCCGCCAAAAGAGGAAAACAAAGCGGGTTGATGGCGCTTTGGGACTTTTGGATTATAAGCCCAGGCATCTGTACGGCTGCCACTGCCCATTATCGATTGATAAAGAGGATAAGCCACCCAGAGGGCCAAACGGTTTTGCGTATCGTACCAGAAAGAGTAATTGCGTACGCTTTTCCCCTTTAAGGTAGTCATATGCGAAATGTAGGCAAAATCATCTTTCTTTTGTACCTCAGGCAATTCCATCCAGGACATCACCGGATCTGAAACCAATGCTTCAAAAGGACTTTGTGTGATATGCAGTGTCAGTGTCTGCGTGGTTATCGAGGGATCGTCAGTAGAAAAGACAATATCTGCCGTACGGGGGACCGTTAAGGAAGGATTCTGCGTATAGACAACTGTTAGCGGAGAAGAACCTTTGCCGGAAGAGGGAGATACTGCAAAACCCTCCGGATCTGAAGAGGAGACTGTCCAGTCTACGTTAGCGGCCAGGGACACTGTAAACTGGCCGGCTTCTCCGGGGACCTCTTTTTCTGTCGTGAACAGAGAAAACGTTGGAGAAGTATAAAAACGCTCACCGGTCAGACCTTCCCAGTCAGAAACTTTTGCAAATGAAATCTGATAACGCCCGTCATACACACTGGCAATCCCTTTCAGTACTCCACTGCCCGAGGGCACTACAACGTCTTTGAAGGAAGAATACTTTGAAGAGAAAATATCAAAGTTCTCTTTGGTTTGAGCTGTCATTCCTATGGAAGTATGAGCAGAGGCTACTACAAACGTTTTGTTCAGGTCTTCATCTGTAACTTGTACTCCGGGTATGGCTACGTACATAGATTCGAAAGCCCCGGTAACCAGCTGCGCTGCCGTTATCTCTTTGGCAAGAACTGTTTCTGTGCCTGTTTTTGTAATATTTGACAATGGAATGCCGTTCACCTGAAGAGGCCCTTTGTTGTATACAGACAACGTCTGCCCCATAAGCTGGATTTCCACCTGATCTCCCGGTTTGAATGTTGTGTTATTCTCTGCACAATAAAGCTGAATCCCCGCCTCTCCGTCACTCACCACAATAGCTTTCATGGAAGTATAATTATTCAAACCGCCATTGTCTGTATGAAGGTAATTACTGATAACAGTAGCCTTAACCACAACTTTCTCAGTCACTTTGACATCGGTCCCTTTGTACAGGGCACGCACTTGCGACAAACTCCAGTTAAGGATTTCCTGTTCTTTCTGGAGAACCGTAATACGAACCTCCTTATCGGCTGAGTAAACCTTCAAGGCGGCTGTACGATCGGCCCCTGTATTGGCCTGAGCAGACAGAGTGAGAGTGCCGTTCCCCTCCCCCTGTCTGGGCGACACGGACAGCCAGGTACTGCCCTCGGTTACGGCCACCGACCAGGGACAATTGGCCGACACCTGAATCGTCTGATCACCCGGGGAAGCATTAAATGTTACCTGAGTCTTGTCCAAAGACAGAGAGTCTGCAACCGGCTCTTCACCACACGAGGCAAGAAAAAACGCCAGAATTACAAGAACCCCGGTTATTTGGCTATGCTTCATAAGCATTCTGTTTAATCATAAAATATTGGAAATCTTCCCGTCAACTGACAAAAATAGATAATTATCTGCCTTTAACCAGTTATAACCTATATCTAAACGAATTGAACAAATTCAACACACTGTATATAAGCGAAATAAATTATCAACAAACGTCCGGTTTTTATAAACAAATTTTTATTACCTTTGCCGCCCAATGTACTTGTGGACAAATTTGCCTGCTTGCAACCACATTAAAAATGCTAAAATGAGAACACTCTTCACTTCTGAATCTGTGTCCGAAGGACACCCCGACAAAATTGCCGATCAAATTGCTGATGCCATCCTGGATGAATTCCTCAGGAAGGATCCCGAGTCTAAAGTAGCCTGTGAAATATTCGTTTGCACTGGTCTCGTGGTCATTGGAGGAGAAGTCCGCTCCAACGCCTGGGTGGATGTACAGCAAGTAGCCCGGAAGGTTATTGCCGATATCGGTTACACAAAATCCGAGTATAAATTCGATGCCGAATCGTGCGGTATTATTTCAACAATCCACGAACAATCCCCCGACATTAACCGGGGAGTGGTCAAAGAAGATCCCGAGGAACAGGGTGCCGGAGACCAGGGAATGATGTTCGGATATGCCTGCACAGAAACCGAAGAACTGATGCCCCTGCCCATCGTTCTATCTCACATTACCCTTATGGAACTGACCGCCATAAGGAAAGAAGGCCTTCAGATGACCTACCTCAGGCCCGACTCCAAATGCCAGTATACCATAGAATACGACGAGAACAAGAAAGCACAGCGCATTCACACGATCGTCCTCTCCACCCAACACGATGAATTTGCGCAGGACGAGGTCATGCATAAACAAATTGAAGACGATGTTCGTAACATAGTTCTTCCAAGGGTTATTGCCAAAGTGCATCCCTCAAGGAAGCATCTTTTTGACCATGATCTGACTTTGCTTGTAAATCCTACCGGAAAATTTGTGATTGGAGGCCCCCACGGCGACACCGGCCTGACCGGCAGAAAGATTATTGTCGATACATACGGAGGCCGGGGAGCACACGGCGGAGGAGCTTTTTCAGGAAAAGACCCCAGCAAGGTAGACCGATCCGCCTGCTACGCCGCACGCCATATTGCCAAGAATATTGTTGCTGCCGGAGTGGCAGACGAGGTTCTTGTACAAGTTGCCTATGCCATTGGCGTGGCGCATCCGGTAAGTGTAAACGTCAACACTTTTGGAACGGCACATACCCGGAAATCAGATGCCGAACTGTCCGAGATCATATCACAGGTCTTTGACCTGCGTCCGGCAGCCATTATTGAGGAACTCAGGCTGAAAAATCCCATCTACAAGGCCACGTCCAATTACGGTCATTTTGGACGCGACCCTTACACTAAAGACGGGATAGAGTATTTTGCCTGGGAAAAACTCGATTATATCAACATCCTGAAAACAAAATTACTCTAAGGCAAAGACCAGCCATTTCCGGCCTTCTTTCCTGAGTGAAACCGAGGATTTTCCGGTACCTGTGAATTTTGAGAATACAACCGAATATTTGAGTTGTAACGTATCCCCATCTACTTTTTCGGGAACCTCAACGTCAACCCAGATGGTAGACAGGTAATCAATTACTTTCTGATGCTCTTCGCCTGAAAGTGAATCGAGCAAAGATTTTGAATTATCCAGCACCTCTAGAAGTTCAGGAGCAGCATGGACTTTTGCTCCTTCAAAATCCGATGAGAAAAAACAAGTAAGAAACTCTTTTGCCACCTGAACCGGAACATCCTTTTTATTTTCGCAGGACACAAGCAGTACGGCACATAAAATCAATGTAAATAATCTCTTCATATCTGTTTAAGTTTATTCCAAATATACAATGGTGATACCCACGCCTCCCCGTTCCACGTGTTCATCCTCAAACGATGACACTCCGGGAGCAGACTTAAGGTAATTCCTTACTTCCGTGCGAAGCACTCCGGTTCCCGTTCCGTGAAGAATGCTGACCTGTCCGACCCCTACCATAAGCGCATCGTCAATAAACCGGCTGACTGTTTCGAGAGCCTCACCGGGTCTCATCCCCCTGATATCAATATTGGAAGTGAAATTAAGTCTCCTGGATGAAAGATCAAACGAAGAATTTCCCGTGGTGTTTGCCGTTTTTACGGTTCTGCTCTTGTATTCATTTCTGGAAATACGTTCCAACTTATCTTCTTCCAGATAGGTCACTATCTGGCCAATTCCCACACTCAATTTTTTACCGTTTATCCGTAAAATCTCTCCTGCCATTCCGCTCTCTTTGATTTTGACCTTATCCCCTACGGCCAGAGGCAGATCTTTACCGGGGTCTTCCTTTTCCCGGGGAGCTGCTTCGGCTTTATTCCCGGCCCTACGGCGCTTCCGTTTTTCATTCTCTTCCTGTCGCTTTTTGAGCTGTTCCATTTTCCGGGCAATCCTGAGGTCTTCTTCTCCGGAAACTTCTTTCTCCAAAGTCTCCCTCAGTTGCCTGATATCTTCCCTTACTACCCGGGTACGCTCCTTCTCTGCCTGGGATTCTTTTATCTCTTTTATCGCGTTTTCTATCTTTTTGTTGGCCTCGTCGATAATTTGCTGGGCTTCCTGCCGGGCCTGGGCCAGCATCTTTTTTCTAAGAGATTGTATCTCCGCTAATTCATTCTGATATTTATCAGTGATAGTCTCAAGCGTTTTATCTGTTTGTCTTATCCGGGCCACTTTCTCTTCCCACCGGCGCCTGTTTTTGGCTATATCCCGGATATATTTCTCGGTCTCTACAAATCCCGTTCCCGCCTTATCCTGAGCCGTTTTGATCAAATCCTGAGGCATCCCCATTTTCCGGGCCAGTTCAAAAGCAAAGGAATTGCCCGGCACACCGGTTTCGAGTTTGAATAAAGGCTTAATCTGCTGTACATCAAACTGCATGGCTCCGTTAAGAACACCCTGGCTGGCCGTTGCGTAAAATTTCAGATTGGTATAGTGTGTGGTGATGACACCAAAACAACCTTTGGCTTCCCACCGTTCAAGCAGCGCTTCGGCTATGGCACCGCCGGCGGCCGGCTCGGTTCCTGCCCCGAATTCGTCAATCAGGATAAGCGAAGCGGAATCGGCATGTTCAAGAATCTCCCGCATATTTTTCAAATGGGAGCTATATGTGCTCAGATCGTTTTCTATTGACTGCTCGTCTCCGATATCAATGAAAATAGAAGAGAAAAGACCGAATTCCGAGGTTTCCGAGGCCGGGACGAGCAGTCCGCACTGAAGCATGTACTGCAGCAAACCGACCGTTTTCAGGCAAACCGATTTTCCACCCGCGTTGGGCCCCGAGATGAGCAGAACACGTTTGTTCGCATCGAGCCTGAGAGTAAGGGGCACAATTTCTTTGCCTTCTTTTTCAAGAGCCTTCTGTAACAGAGGATGACGCGCCCTTTGCAGAAACAGTCCGGGTTCTGCAGATAGAATGGGCATTCCGGCCTGCATTCCCGCGGCCAGCGCTGCTTTGGCCCGCAAAAAATCAATGGAGGCTAAAAAATGGGCTTGCTGGATCAGATCTGTGGCATAAGGCCTGAGGAAATCGGCAAATTGAATGAGGATGCGTACTATCTCCCGCTGCTCGGCAAAATACAATTCCCGAATCTGGTTGTTAAGGTTAACAATCTCTGCCGGTTCTATGAAAACGGTTTTTCCGCTGGCGGACTCGTCATAGATGTATCCTTCCAGTTTTTTCTTGTTGGCGGCGGGCACTGGTATAAGTACACGGCCATCCCGCATGGAAACGGAAGCCTCGGTATCTATAAGGCCCTGTTCCTGCGCACTTTTCAGGATAGTCTGTATTTTCCTTGAAACTGCCTGTTCTTTTTGCCTTATGGAATGCCGTATCTCAGACAATTCCGGTGACGCATTGTCCCGGATTTCTCCAAATTTGTCCAACAGTGCGTCGAGCCTTTGAAGGATGGCCGGATACACTACCACCGGCTGACATAACCGTTTAAGGCAAGGATATGCATTGTCGTGAGTCCGGCTGAAAAAATTCACAATGGAACGTACCGTACCCAGCGATGATTGCAGTTTTCTGAGGGACTGAAGATCGGGGTAATATGTCGGAATCAGTTCCAGCTGTTTGAGGAAGGGAAGTGTATCTTCGTATCCGTTCCCGGGAAATCCCGATTCCATCATACAGATCACCCTCATTTCGTCGGTACGGGACAGTTCTTCCCCGAGGTTTTCTGCAGAAGTGTAAAAGACAATACTGTCCGCCAAATCCTTAGCTGCCAGACTCTGACACTTCTGTATGAGCAGTTCCCGGATCCTGTCAAAACCTATTTTTTGTTCAAAAGAAGAAGGATAGATCATTCCCGGTTATTTTTGGAAAGCGTCTTCAATTGCCAGTCGCAATTCAGCCACACCACTTAATGTTTTTATGAATCCGTCCTGCATGGTAGATATATTGCCCGTTTCTTCAGATACTACAACCACAAAAGCATCTGTCTGTTCGCTCAGACCCACTGCGGCACGGTGACGCATACCAAAATAGGGTGGAATACTCTGACTGTCAGACATGGGAAAAGTACAGCGGGCAGCCTGGATGCGGCCGTTGACAATGACTATTCCCCCGTCATGTAAAGGACTGTTCTTAAAAAAGATATTTTCAATAAGACGCCTGTTGATCCTGGCGTCGATGAGATCCCCTGTTTCGGCCACAAAATCGAGCGATGCCGAACGTTCAACGGCAATCAGCGCACCTGTTTTCCTTTCTGCCATGCGGCTGCAGGCATGGGTAAGCTCTTCCAGCAGTTCACGCGACAGATTGTCCTGGCTGGTCTGGAAAAGCGAACGAAAAAGATATCGTCTGCGACCGCTTTTTGTATACCGGGTACCCAGACGTAAAAGAAAACGTCTGATTTCCTGCTGGAAAACAATAATCAATGCCAGAACACCTACGCTTATAACCTTATCCAGGATGCTGGTCAGCAGTTCCATATGAAAGGCTTTTACAACAAGCCAGATAAAATAGAACAGTAAGATACCTATGAAGATGCTGACAGCCGCCGTTCCCCTGATAATTTTATAGAACTGATAAATCAGAAGACCTACCAGAATGATATCCAGGATATCAACAATGTCCAATCGCAAAAATTCAGGCATAACATGCAAATATACGCTTTTATTCCACATATGCCAGAGAGGCAATGCTTAGAACAGCACCGGGACAAGCTTCCAGAATGGCACCGGCACATCCTTCCAGAGTGGCTCCGGTTGTGATCACATCATCTACAAGAATAATGTGCCTTTCCTCGTAATTATTATACGCTTTGAAGGCTCCGTTTATATTTGCCCATCGCTCAATACGGTTTTTCCCCGTCTGGCTTTCCGATTCTTTTATCCTTTTAAGCATGGTGGTATCCATGGGCCATCCTGTTGCCCGGGCGATGCCGGCTGTCAGGATCTCGGCCTGGTTGTATCCCCTTTTGCGACGCTTTAAAGACAACATGGGGACTGGGACCAACACACCCGGATCACCGGCCCAGGGTGATTGAAGCATCTCCTGCCCTGCCAGACGGCCCATAAAAAAACCTATGGGAGCCTGCCCCAGGTATTTCATTTTGTGAAGTAATTTTCTGTATGGACTGCCTTCCCGGAAGAACAAAAAAGAGGCGGCACGACTGAATGGAAATTTTCCCCAGAAATTCTGAGCTACCGGATTATCATCCCGCTGAAAGAAAAAAGTACGGGGCATATCTGACAGACAATGAAGACACAAGACCTCTTCCTGCCTCACTAACTCCCGGCCGCAGACAGCACATATTCCCGGGTATAGTATACTTTCCATCGCCCCTGTCATACATATCAAAGTTATGAATAATTATTATATTTGTTTTATGATTGCCAAGCGGTTTTTCTACTTATTTCTACTATCTCTGGCACTGATCGGCTGCGAATCACCCCGCTCTCACTACGTGCGGGTTTTTAAAAGCATAGACCTCGAGGTCGATCATAATTCACAAGCCCACAACATACTGAAAGGTATCTGCAGCCATTTCGGAGCCAGACTGGCCGGCTGCGAAAAGGCCATCCAGGCAGAAGAATACACATCCCTTCTTTTCCGCTCATACGGCTATGACCAGGTCTTCTTCCAACCTTTTTCATTAGACCAGTGGATCCGCGGACAGGCATCGCTCCAAATTGACAGTGCCGGAGTGTTCCGTCCCGTACCTTCCCTTGCACTTGCCTATACTCCGTCTGCCAGTGTAAACGGCCGTATTGTGGACGTTGGAAACGGTCTTATTGAAGATTATTCGGGGCTGAATGTCTCGGGTAGAATCGTGCTCATATACCTTGGATTGCTGCCCGAAACCCCTCCCGGCGTTAAGAATATGTCCAGAGCGTGTAAATTATCTTTTGCCATTGCCCAGGGTGCCGCCGGCTGTATTGCCATTAACCAGGAACCCGGAGACCTCCCCGTAACGGGATCGGCTTCTTTTGACGGACAAATGATCAAGATCCCCGCTTTGAGTATTTCGTACGACAGGGGAATGAAACTGAAAGAGCAGCTCAAAACACAGTCCTGCATTGCCCGCATTGTTACTGAAAACTCCATCCGTCCTGTTACGGCCAGAAATGTGGTAGCGCGCCTGGAAGGAAGCAAATTCCCGGACGAGACTATTGTGGTTGGCGCCCATCTCGATTCCTGGGACATATCACCCGGGGCACTTGACAATGCCTCCGGAGTGGCATCTGTTCTGGATATCGCGAGGCTTTTCAAATCACTGAACCTGCAACCGGCGAGAACCATTGATTTCGTACTTTTCATGGCAGAAGAACAGGGTCATTACGGATCGGAATCATATTTGGAAGAAGCCAGGCATCAGAACAGGCTGGAGGGAATCCGGTATATGTTCAACCACGATATGACCGTGAACACATATGGCTTCAACTTTATGTGCCGGTACGAGTCGGACGAGCTCTTTAAAGCAATTGGATTACTTATGCAAAAGGCAGACACCTCCTTTGCCAGTTCGATTGCCCACTTCACATACCTGGGCAGCGATCATGCCGGTTTTATTTTTGAGGGTATTCCCACGTTCACACCGCTGAACCGTTACGAAAAGACACACACTTACCATACAACCGGTGACGTGCCCGAACTTGTTACCTCTGCGATGCTTGAATCCAATGTTAAATTGTCGGCCATGATGCTTTATGCACTGGCAAATGCCGAGACATTGCCTGCCACCCGGTTTTCCCCTGAACAGGTAAGGCAATATTTAATAGAAAACAACCTCCAGGAAGAACTTGTTATTTCAGGGGCCTGGCTTTGGGATTGAATAATATGTTTGCTCAATTAATAAAATTCTGTTTTGTAGGCGGGTCCGGGGTTCTTGTGGACTTTGGCACGACCTGGCTGCTTAAGGAAAAAATACATATTAACCGCTATATTGCCAATTCATGCGGTTTCATTTTAGCCGCAAGTACCAATTACCTGCTTAACCGCCTGTGGACATTTCACAGTAACAATCCTCAAATACTTAAAGAGTACCTTCTCTTTTTTGGCATATCACTGCTCGGCCTGGCCATTAATAATTTCTTTCTCTGGCTTTTCTCTGAAAAAGTAGCTTTACCGTTCTTGTCTGCCCGCGGGGCTAAAATCCGTTTTTATTCTTCCAAACTCATAGCCATAGCTATTGTAACTGTTTGGAACTTCTTTATGAATTATTACATAACATTCAGCCATTAATTATTTATGAAACACTCTGTCATCAGTATCCTTTTATTATTTGTCCTGACCGTGTTTTCAGGATGCTCGCACCAAGATGCCGTGGAAGAATTTACCCCTCAATACTTTGTGGAAGAACTTCACGTATGGGACTTTACCGTTCAGGACGGTGTTAATAAAATGCTTGAAGAACTTGACGTAGATCCAACCCAAGGCACCGTGAAAAAAGTCATGGACCTGCTGAAGAGAACCATGAGCAGGAAAATCAGGGCCGTATCTCTTAAGTACAATACCGTAGATCCGTTCGGGAACCCGGTAGTGGCTACCGGCGCTTTTTTCTATCCCCTTGACCTGAAAGCTAAAGGAGTCGTGGAAATGCCTCCCATTGCCCATCTGGACCGGAACGCAAGCGCTGCCATTTACGTGGGAAGACATCGTTTTTATGAAGAATGCTTTACTTCAATACTGGGATATATTACCATAAATCCGGACCTGATTGGCGTGCTCACCACACAGGACTACAACCGGCCTTTCCTGCATATGGAAAATACAGGAATTGTCGCATGTCACATGCGCAAAGCGGTTGAAGAATATCTGTTGCTTACGGAAAATTACAAGTTAGGGAAGCACTCTTCCATAATGGGATATTCACTGGGCGGATCTTCCGCTGTGTCAATGGCTAAGTATTATTCGGACAACAAGACAGGAGTTGTTGTTGACGAGGTACTTACCGGAGGAGGTGTATACGATGCCATCACGGCATTTAAAAGTTATGCCCGTACCGAAAAGAGTGACTATCTGGCCATCCCGTGTGTAATTCTGGCCATGAACTCGTATTACAACCTGAATCTCGATTTCAGCAAAATATTTGCCAACGGGATGGAAAATCCCGTCAACTCACCCGACCCGGCCGAGGGAGGAGACGGATATGCCTATTGGTTCGATAACACCCACGGTTCGGGAAGTATATACAACAGGTGGGGAAGCAACCTGAGAAATTACATGCATGAGGATTTCTTTAACGAGGAACTTACGGGTGAATTCGCCAAACTCAAAGAATGCCTGGAAGCCAACTCGGTGGTATACCACTGGAATCCCGGGCCGTTTACCGAAATCAGACTGACTCACAGCGGAGAAGACAATCTTATTCCTGTCGAATGTTCAGATCTGATGTATGATGTATACAGGAAAAACGGTGCCGCAATTACATATGTCCGCACTACCGGAGATCATTACCAGGCCGGTGCCGAATTTGTTTTAACCTCTCTGATTTATCTTTTAGCCAAGTAATTTTATAACAATCATTTAATTTAAAAATCTAATTATTATGTTAACATCTGGTTTGGATACACTTTGGAAGATTTTTGCCATCGCTGGTCCCGTATTATGTCTTGTCGGCACTCTCTGGCTAGGCTGGGGTTTTGAACTTATTTCATTAATCGTTGGAATGTTCCTTTAATTTTTAATCTCTACTAAAATGGATATTTTTGCTAAAATCATCGGAATTCTGGGAATGTTAATGACTATTGCGTCGTTGGTTTTTCTCGGTTTCTTTTAAGTAATACCTAATGAAAAAGATGCGTTATTTTTTAGTTGCAGGGCTCTCTCTGTTGTTGTTCTGCTCATGCCGGATGGATGCATGGGCGCCCTACGAAGGAAAAGAAGTGTATGTCAGTAGCGGCACCCCTTCTGATTATAATATTGACCAGTTTTTTCAGATTGCTCAAAGTGAATTCGGGCTTTCCGGAGACGTAGTAGATATGATTCGCACAGCAGTGAGTTATACCAGTATTGAAAAATTAATCGTACGTTTTGTTCCGCTTGTGTATAAGACTGTAGATCCGGCCGGTCGTGAAGTGCTGGCATCGGGTGTTGTTGTGTATCCACTCAACCAGAAGGCGAGAGGCGTTATTGACGTGCTTCCTTTTGGCTACCTGGCCAATCACCAAAGCGCATGGAGTTCCGGATTAAGTACAGAACAGGTTTTGTGCTTTCTCAATCAGATAGTAATTACGCCCGACATGCTCGACCAGGGTGCCTCAGCCAGGGAATGCACCACTCTGCCCCTGGGTGACGATGCTCCCGGAGCTGACATGTACCACCCCATCCTGGATATGGAAAATGCCGGACGCGTGGCTTACGATATGCATATTGCCGCAGCCCAGTATTTTGAGAAGGAATTAGGTAAGAAATTGCCAAAAAACACTTCAATTTTCGGCTATTCGGAAGGGGCTGCCGATGCACTGGCTCTTAACAGGTGGATTGATTTGCATGATAATGGTAATATAATCATTGACAAAACCTTCAGCGGTGGCGGTGCTCACGATCCCATGGCTGCTTTTGAAGCCTTACGTGTTGCAAGGGCACAGTTTTATCCTATTATTCCGTCCATACTTTATTCTATTGATTTCTGGGATACATCTTTTAGCGCTGACTACTCAAAAGTATTCACCGGCCCCCTTCTGGCGGAAGGACAGGAATCCCATTTCCGTGAACTTTATAACAGAGATCATTATATATGGACAATCAAACGTGCTATCTACGGCCCTTACAGCATAGAAGAATTGAGATTCATGAACGACCTTGATGTCTATATGCACCCCGATTTCTTTGTGGAAGGCTGGACGAATGAAGGGAATGAGTTCCAGAAATTCATCCCTTATCTGGAATACAACAACTGTACAGCCGACCCCTCATGGCATCCCCACAACGCTATTTATCTCTTCCATGCCGTGGGAGACAAGCATATTCCTGAGGTCTGCACACAAAACGCGTATAATAATTTATTAAAGAAAGGCGCCAACGTAGTATACGACCGCTGTCTTGATTTTCAAAATTCCGATGACCCGCATATGGACGGAGCAATCAGGTTTTTTGTATCTTGCTGCGGATTTTTTGCTCTGAACTGATTTATTTAACTGATAACATTACAAACATATGGTATTCAATTTAAATCTTATTTTCAAGATACTGGGCATAGCCGGGCCACTGCTTACGCTGCTCAGTCTCTGCCTTCTTGCGTGGGCTTAGTACTAATTTATTAATACGAATCATAACCATGGATCTGATTTCTAAAATATTGATTATTGTAGGTTCCCTCATGTCTCTGTTGGCTTACATTTTTTTAGGCTTTCCGCAGATAGGATAGAACCGGGAAATGAATTCCAGAATTTTCATTTTCATTTTCCTGCTTTCGTTTCTG
Source organism: uncultured Muribaculaceae bacterium (assembly GCA_964600385.1). GTDB lineage: Bacteria > Bacteroidota > Bacteroidia > Bacteroidales > UBA932 > DMER64. The sequence continues at coordinate 75,909 of CAZRJC010000004.1, read as the reverse complement.
ACAGCATGCGAGCGGGATTTTGACTGTATCGAGGCCCTGCCCGAGGGTTATTTTGTAAATGTTATTGACCGAAAAGAATTCGGCCTGACAGATATTATGCGCCTTACCCGTCAGGATTTTCCCGAACTTGATTTTAATAAGATTGAGGAAATAAGGGACCTTTTAGATTTTGACCTCCGCGTTGAAGTTACTGCCATTGCCTATAATACTGTAGACCCTTCGGGCAGTCCTGTTACTGCTTCGGGAATCATTGTCCGTCCTTTGGATGTGGACTCCCGGGGAGTGATACACGTTCCGCCGACAACTCCCCTTTCTAACCTCGAGGGAGGAAGCGATCTCCTTATTATTACGGAAGGAGTGTTTGCTTTTATAGGATATACAGTAATTATTCCCGACCTGATAGGCAGCGGTATCACTAAAGACGTACCTCAACCATTCTTGTTTATGGATAACACCGGCCGGGTGTGTTACGATATGCACCTGGCCGCCATGGAATATTGCAGAAAGTTCACAAACCATCCCCTTCCGGCAGAAACCATTATTTTTGGTTATTCCGGAGGAGCGACCGGAGCCATTTCGCTGCTTAGGCATATAGGATGGCAATCCGCTTCTCCCTTTAAGGTAAGAGAAGTGTTGGCCGGAGGAGGTGTATATGACCTTTGCAACACATACAATCATTTCAAAAAAACGGGATATGCAGAATATCCTTTGACTCCGCTTCTTATTACGTCTTTTGATTACTGGTACGGATTAAATCTCGATTACACCAGTATATTCGCAGGAGATCTTCTGTATAACATGGACAGTTGGCTGGACCGTACCCGCAACGCCGAACAAATGCGTATGCTTATTGATCCCGACTTGCATACCTATATGCACCCCGATTTTTTTTCGCCTCAAAGCAATGAGGAATATGCAAAAATAGAAAGCATATTACCTTTGCATTCTTTTCTCCAGGGCTGGAATCCCCATGTAAAAATTTTGCTGGGGCACGCAAAGGATGATCTGTCAGTGCCTGTGTCGGAAAGTGAAGCATTATATAATTATTTAAAAACCAAGACTAATGTTAGCCTGAGCTACGGAAGCGGAGGTCATTACGATTACGGTATACAATTTTTTGTTTCTTCCCTTCTCTATTTAAGCGTCAAATAATATGTCCGAATATTTTCTTAAAGTTCTCAAAGAAGACGATTTTACTATCAGTGATGTTTTTGTTGAAGTCAAAAAAGACTTTCCCAAGCTGGATTTGAGCAAAATTCAACCATTGCTGACTGCGCTCGTCAAAATTAAGGTCCGTATAACGGCCATATCCTATAATACGGTAGACCCAAAAGGAAATCCGGTGGTGTCCTCGGGAATCATCATGAGGCCCATCAACAGAAAACCCAGAGGTGTACTGCACTTTTTGCCGTCAGCCAATATAGATAAATTCGGCTCGGGCGGCGATGCACTCCTTATTTTTGAAGGAGTACTGTCATTTTTCGGATACACAGTAATTATTGCAGACCTCCTTGGAAACGGGGTCACAAAAGATTCAGTGGAATATCCTTTCCTGATGGCAGAAAATACCGGACGGGTTGCATACGATATGCATCGTGCCGCCATTGAATATTTCCCCAAAATACTCGGATATCCTCTTCAACGTCACATTTCCATTGGTGGCTATTCAATGGGTGGATCAAGTGCAATGGCGTTGTTACGTCATATAGAAAAAGAAAATCCTTCCGACATATTTGTGGACAAAACGATTATAGGTGGCGGTATTTATGATCTGACGGTTGCCTTTGAGGATTTCGTGAAAACCGGATACGCCCAGTATCCGGCAGCACCCGGAATCATTAAAGCGTACGACTATTGGTACAACCTGAATCTGGATTATTCAAAGGTTTTTATTGATCCCCTGCTTTCCAACATGGACCATTGGCTTGACAGAACACATCTCCGTGATCAGCTCATTGAATGGATTGGTCAGGACATCCATAAATATATGCACCCCGATTTCTTTTCTCAGGAAAGAAATCCCGAACTGAACAAAATCTGGGAGAAAATGTGTGAAAATTCGCTGTCCACGGGCTGGACTCCCAAATCCCGTCTTCTTATGTCACATGCCTCTGACGATCAGTCTGTTCCCACGCGGGTAGCTACTCATACGTATGAACAGTTCAAATCACGCGGTGCCAACGTAAGGATTCGTTACGGTAAAGGCGGTCATTATGAATTCGGGAAATGGTATTTCCTGCGTATGGCCCTCCATTTAATCTCCAAGCGTATGGCTCTTTGGACGCGTTCCTGAGTACAGCGATTTTAAACTATCTCTGTACACGCGGCCGACCGGTAGCTGATGGTTTGCAAGATCCCGCACAGTAACTGAAGTTTGATTCATTTTACCGATTTTATCTATAGCCACAATATACGATTTGTGTATTCTTAGAAATCGTCCGGCAGGCAAATCCCTTTCAAGCGATTTCAAAGATCCGTAGGCGGTGATCTTAGCCGAAATCGTATGGTATGTAACGTATTCGTGTTGTGATTCAATGAACAGCAGCTCCTGCAAAGCTATTCTGTATATTTTATAGTCTGCTTTAACATTCAGATATTCTTCTTCCACAATACTACTGCTTAATTGCTCCATGGCTTTGTTGACCGCTTTAATGAACCTGGGCAGGGCAATAGGTTTTAGCAGATAATCCACTGCGTCGAGCTCAAAGCCGTTAATGGCATACTGGGCATAGGCCGTGGTAAAGATAACAGCAGGCCGTTTTTCAAGAGCCCGTACAAAATCCAATCCGTTCAGCCCGGGCATTTGTATATCACACAATAAAATATCCACTTTAATTTGAGACAACAGACGGCTTGCTTCCAGGGCATTGGAACAACTGGCCACCACTTCAAGTTCCGGTACCCGGGAAACATATGTTTCAAGCAAAGTTCTTGCAGGCACTTCGTCATCTACTATCATAACCGAGAAAAGACGTGAAGATATCATAGGTAAATGGAAAGAACCACTTTATGTATGTTATTGTTTTCTATTACCTGTATACTGTGAGCCTTTGGATAATACAGCTCCAGTCTCTGCTTCACGTTTGCGATCCCTGTTCCATCGCGTAACGCCTCATGATCGTCATTCATATTAGCAGACATACTATTCTCTGCAGTGAAATACAACCGGTTATCTTTCAGGGACAGAACAACTGTGACTTCGCCTGCGGGATTGTTGGCAATGTCACCGTGTTTAAAGCAATTTTCGACAAGGGGCTGTAACAACATGGGAGAAATTTCTGTTCCGGGATTATCCAGTGAATACCTGAATGTCAGATTGGGTCGTTGACCCATGCGTGTTGATTGAAAATCAATATAGTTCTCTATGTATTTCACCTCTTTTTCAATGGAGACCTTATCGTATTTACACTCATCGGTAATATACCTGAGCATCTCTGCCAGTTTCATGATCATATCGGGAGCATTCTCATTTTTGGTAAAACTGAGTGAATAGATTACATTCAGGGCATTAAAAACAAAATGAGGGTCCATGCGGCTGCGAAGCAAATTGAGTTCCATTTCCTGCTTCTCTTTAATCAGTTGCTCAGCCTGCTTCCTTGCCATACCGGAGCGGATGCCCATGGCTCCTATTAAAGCCACCATACCCAGCATCGTGTCTCTGAAAAGGGGGAATATTATGAGTTCCCTGTCAACGACTTCCTTCAGGATGAATTTATATACAAAACCTTCTGAGAGCAAAAGCAGGGAAATGAAAAAAACAAGAGCCAAAATGGTCAGAAGCATATTTACAACCCTGTGACAATTTTTAAATAGCGTCGATTGAAAAAGCCTGACAAAAAGAAATACAAACAAAGAAAGCCACACAGTATCCACAAAGGCAAAGATCAGAGAAACCCATGGGTCCAGCCGTAACGCTCCCAGGAAAAGGAAGAGGAAAACGACTACAATTATTAATAAGGGCTGGTACTTTTTCAGACTTTTTGACATTCTTCAAAGTTAGAAAAAAAACGTTTAGTGAAAAAAAAGCGTCGTTGCTTGAATATTTTTGAATGTGGCATAAAATGTGATTTACTTTGCCCTCTTATTAATAGAAAAATAATATATGAAGAAGTATTTCTGTATTCTTTTGTCCTTTCTTTTTGCCGGGTACGCTTTTCCCGCCGCTGCGCAGGACAGTCTGCATGTAGATCTTAAAACAGCGCTGGAGATAGCTCTTTCTGAAAGCCCGGTCGTCCGTATAGCTAACTACGAGGTAGAAAGGACGTATTATGCCCGGAAAGAAGCACAGGCAAGTTTGTGGCCTGGGATTACAGCCAGCGGGGCATACAGCCGCACATTGAAGAAACAGGTGATGGTGATGGATTTTAACGGACAATCAATGGAGATCTCCGTGGGTACTGACAATAACTGGATGGGCAGTGTAAATCTGTCTCTACCTCTTGTAGCCCCCGCTTTATGGAAAACCATCCAGCTTTCAGCCCTGGATATTGATCTTGCTGTTGAAAAAGCCCGCTCCAGCAAACTGGCAATGGTTAGTTCCGTTAAGAAAGCATTCTATTCCTATTTGCTTGCAAAAGATTCATACGCCGTGTTAAAACAGAACTACGACAATGTAGCCCTTAACACTAAAACGGTTGAAGATAAATACAACCAGGGAATGGCCAGCGAATACGACAAACTCAGGGCCGAGGTGGAACTCAAGAATCAACGACCTAATCTGATCGCCTCCGAAACGGCCATCGAGCTGGCATCCATGCAACTCAAAGCGCTTATGGGTCTGGATATAGAATATCCGGTTATTTTCACGGGAGCACTAGCCCAGTACGAAGACAATGTCTCTCCGGAAAGCCTGATTCAGGCTCAGACAACGTCTCTGGAAAGCAACTCGAATCTGAAACAACTGGCTATCCAACAACAGGAAATGGAGCTGGCGTTAAAAATCACCAAAGCATCTTTCCTGCCTACGTTGAGTTTGAGCAGTAATTTTCAGTATTCATCCATGAACAACAATTTCAAAATTACTGAATACCACTGGTTCCCTTATTCAACGGCCTCTCTGGCTTTAAGCATTCCAATTTTCAGCGGATTTAAAAAATACCAGCAGGTTAAACAATCACAGCTGAACATCAAAACACTGGAAGACACCAGAAAGAACACAGAACGGAATTTACAGGTGAGTGTAAATAATTGTCTGGCGCAAATGACCAATGCAGTAGAAGAACTGGCTTCCAACAAAGAAAATGTATCCATGGCAGAAAGGGCTTATTCCATAAGCCGGAAACAATTTGAAATTGGCATGGGTACCTGGCTCGAACTCAGTGCTTCTGAACTTGCTATGACCCAGGCTAAACTGGCCTATCATCAGTCTATTTATAACTATCTGTATTACATGGCTGAACTTGACAACGTATTAGGAATTAATAATTTATAACCAATTGATATATGAAGAAATATGCATTGATATCCCTCGCCGCAGCATTCTTAATGCTTACAGGGTGCAATCTCATAAAACCAAAAGAACAGGCTCCTGAGCAGGAGATTATTCAGGTAAAGGCAGAACCTGCCGTTATACAGGAAATACCCCGTATAAATGAATTTACAGCCACGGTAGAGGCCAACATTGTTAACAACATTGCACCTGCCATGAGCGTACGCATCAAGAATATCTTTGTGGAAGTAGGCGATTATGTAAAGGCCGGTCAGATATTGGTCCAGATGGATAATAGCAATCTGGAACAGGCCAAGTCACAACTGGACAATATGGAATTATCATTCAGCCGTACTGACGAGTTGTATAAAGTGGGCGGAGTATCCCGCGCTCAATGGGATTCGCAAAAAATGAACCTCGATGTCATGAGAACTTCATATAAGAATCTGGTTGAGAACACGCAACTTTTGAGCCCCATAAACGGCATTGTCAGCGCAAGGAATTATGACAGTGGAGATCTCTTCGCCATGGGCCGGCCCGTTCTTACTGTCGAACAGATTGCCCCGGTCAAACTCATAGTTAATGTGTCTGAACAGTTTTTCACCAAGGTGAAGAAGGGGATGCCCGTTGATATTACACTCGATGTATACCCCGGAGAAAAGTTCAGTGGAAAAATTTCTTTGGTGTATCCTACCATTACAGCCGCCACACATACATTTCCCGTGGAAATCTCTATTCCCAATCTGAATAATAAAGTCCGGCCGGGAATGTTTGCACGCGTGAATATTGACTTCGGGGCACAGTCCGGAATCGTGATCCCCGACAGAAGCATTATTAAACAACAGGGATCAGGTGAGAGATATGTTTTCGTATATAAAGAAGGCAAGGCCGAATACCGCACTGTTGTTCTGGGTCGCAGACTGGATAACAAGTATGAATGTACCTCCGGAGTAGAGGATGGTGAACTTGTCATTACTACAGGATTGAACCACCTGACGAACGGGGCCGAAGTTGAATTGGTAAAATAGTATAATTTATGAGTATATATCAAACAGCGGTAAGAAAACCGGTAACAACAGCGCTCATATACGTGGCGCTTGCTATAATCGGGATATTCTCACTGAGCCGCCTTGCGGTTGATTTGCTGCCCAGTATGAGCGATAATTCCATTATCGTGATGACCACCTATTCGGGAGCCAGTGCAGCAGACATAGAAAATAACGTCACTAAGGTGCTGGAAAGTTCACTCAGCAGCGTGAGTGACCTTAAACATATTACGTCCCAATCGAAGGAAAATGCTTCCGTCATCATGATGGAATTCGAGTACGGAATTGATATTGCAGAAGCGACGAATGATGTGAGGGACAAACTCAATATGATTGCCGACTATCTGCCGGACGATGCCAATACTCCAGTCATTTTCAAGTTCGGTACAGAAGATATCCCCATAATGCTTATCTCGGTACAGGCAAAAGAAAGCATGCCTGCTTTATACAAGTTGCTCGACGACCGCGTTGCTTCACCTCTGAGCCGTATTAAAGGAGTAGGAACCATTTCCATTTCAGGAGCTCCCACCCGGGAAATTCAAATCTATTGCGACCCGTATAAACTGGAAGCCTACAACCTTACCATAGAAACCATTGCCTCTGTTATTGCCTACGAAAACCGTAACACGCCGGCAGGGAACATTGACATTGGTTCTGAAACCATTGCACTTCGTGTGGAAGGTGAATTCCAGGATCCCGGTCAAATGAATGACATTGTTATAGGAAGCTTCAACGGGCAGAATATCTACTTGCGTGATGTGGCGCGGGTTGAAGATATACACCAGGAACGTGCACAGGAAACTTACGTAGACGGAATACAGGGCGGTATGTTGGTGGTACAGAAACAGGTAGGCGCCAACACAGTGCAAATTGCCAAAAAGATTCGTGAGAAGTTACCTGAGTTGCAACAAAATCTGCCTTCTGATATTGAACTGGGCATCATCATGGACTCTTCCGACAATATCAATATGACTATCGACAGTCTTATTGAGACCATTATGATCACCCTTATTCTTGTAATTTTCATTGTATTTTTCTTTCTGGGTCGCTGGCGCGCCACGTTAATCGTGGCCATTGTGATTCCCGTGTCACTGGTTGCTTCTTTCATATATCTGCTGGTTTCCGGTAATTCACTTAACGTAATCTCGCTTTCTTCTCTGAGTATCGCCATTGGTATGGTTGTGGACGATGCCATTGTAGCTCTTGAGAACATTACCACGCATATAGAAAGAGGGTCAAAACCAAAATCGGCAGCCATATACGCCACCAACGAGGTGTCTATTTCCATTGTCGCCTCCACCCTAACCTTACTTGCGGTATTTATTCCCATGACCATGCTGGGTGGTATGGCCGGTGAAATGTTCCGTCAGATGGGCTGGATTGTGGCCATTATCAGTTCCGTTTCCACCATTGCTGCCCTTTCGCTGACTCCCATGATGTCCTCGCAATTGCTGAAACTCAATCACAGCCGGCCCAAAGGCATCCAGAAAGCATACCAATATGTGGAAAGATTCCTGGACTGGCTCGATAAGATTTATGCCAAAGCACTGGGTTGGACCGTAAGGCACCGTATCACGGTTATTGTAAGTGCCATGACCTTGTTTGTCGCTTCGTTGTTCCTGTTCAATTTTGTGCCCACCGAGTTTTTCCCCCAACAGGACAGCGGCCGTCTATCAATAACAGTCAAACTGCCTATCAATACCCGGTCGGAAATAACCAAAGAACTGGCTTTCCGTATTTATAATCAATTTTTGGAAGATTATCCCGAGATTCAAGGAATGACCATTTCTGTTGGAGAAGCCAGCGAAGACAATATTATGGGACAGTTGTCCGACAACGGCCCTCATATCATGACAGCTAACGTAAGGCTTTCCACAAAAACCGAAAGAGAGCGTTCCATTCAGGAAATATCCGACGCCATGCGAAATGACCTTAAGAAATACCCGGAAATCCGCACCTTCAACATAGGCGCAGGCATGGGTGGAATGGGCGGAGAAACAACCGTTGACCTGGAAATATACGGAAATGACTTTGCTTCTACAGATGCTGTAGCCGCAGAACTTGCTTCTAAAATGCAATCCGTACCCGGCTGTTCCCAGGTGACAATCTCCCGTGACGAGTATGCTCCTGAATTTCTGGTTGAATTTGACCGTGAGAAACTGGCTCAAAACGGAATTAACCTCGCCACTGCTTCTCAATTTGTAAGGAATCGCATAAACGGGGCCACCGCCTCGTCTTACCGTGAAGACGGAGATGAATACTATATCAAGGTGCGCTACGCCCCTGAATTCCGTCAATCACTCGATGCCGTAGAGAATATCATGCTCTACAATACTCAGGGAAAAGGCATCCGCATACGCGAAGTCGGCAAGGTTACCGAAAAATTGCAACCTCCTACAATTACCCGTAAAGACCGTGAAAGGATTGTGACCGTTACGTGCGTTGCCGCTAAGGGAGCTGCACTCAGCCAGCTGGTTGAAGATGCCCGCGAACAGATTGAATCCACGGAAATACCTTCCGATATCATGGTAAACATTGCCGGTAGCTATGAAGATCAGCAAGATTCATTTAAAGACATGGGGATGCTCATGGTGTTGATTCTCATATTGGTATACATTGTTATGGCAGCCCAGTTTGAATCGTTCGGATATCCTTTCATCATCATGTTCTCGGTACCCTTTGCGCTTACCGGAGTTTTGGCAGGACTTGCCCTGACAGGCACAGCTCTGAATATAATGGGGCTGCTGGGTCTTCTCATGCTATTCGGAATTGTGGTGAAAAACGGTATTGTGCTTATTGACTATACTATCCTGTGCCGCGAACGCGGAATGAGTGTTGCTGAGGCTGTTGTTACCGCTGGCCGGTCACGTTTGCGCCCCATTCTGATGACCGCTCTGACGACCATCTTCGGGATGGTGCCTCTGGCCGCCGGCCGTGGAGTAGGCGCCGAGATGTGGAACGCTTTGGGCGTTACAGTGGCCTGTGGTCTCACTGTCTCGACCTTTGTAACGTTGTTCCTGATTCCGGCCATGTTCAGCTTCTCTGCCGAACGTAAAGAAAAACGTCATGCCCGCCGTGAAGAAAGGCAACTGCTTAAATCATCCAACTAAAAGAAAACGACTATGAAAGCAATATTCGTATCATTTTACCAGGCCTTTTATGACGAGGTGCTTGTTGCCCTGGAAAAGAACAACGTACAGGGTTTCACGTTCTGGGAAGAGGTAAAAGGAAAGGGCTCCCGCGACGGGGAGCCCCATATTGGATCACATGCCTGGCCTACTTTGAATTCGGCCTTAATAACTTTTGTGCCTGACCAGGCGGTTGACGGAATCCTCAAAGCGCTGAAGGATCTGGACGCCTCGGCTCCAAAACAGGGGCTCCGCGCCTTTGTCCTGGATGCCGAAGAGAGAAACGTTTAAGGCATGTCGGTAAGCGTTGCGCCGTTATAGAAAGCCAATATCCTGGTCCGGAACAGGAAATTATATTTTGCCTGTGCCGATTCAGATAAAGCCGACGCCAGGCGCAACCGTACCTGATTAAACGCATAAGTATTTGACCTTCCGGCATTGTATTTTTGTTTTTCAAAGTCGAAGGCCAATTGAGCCGCTGCCACGGCCGTCTCGGATGACATGTATTTGTCGTGAGCGGCCGTGGCATTGTAATATGCCTGCTGGACTTCTTTGAACAGATCCTGTCTGGCCTGATCGAGTAATAATTCCTGATTCTTGATATTCAGTTGGGCCGAGCGAACCCTGTTGCGGGTGGCCATTCTGTTAAAGATGGGAATACTCAGGCTAAGTCCGACAGATTCAGCCCCATTCTGGGCCCATTGGTCTGCCAGAGAGGCATTACTCAGTCCTGTAGCCAGCGAATAATTATAATAATAGGAATTACTGTATCCTGCGCCGAGACGTAGAGAGGGATAATAAGCTCCTTTGGCTACCTGCAACGTTTTTCTGCTGCTTTCCACCCGGAATTCTGCCGCTCTAATTACCGGACGTTCAATAACTGAACGGGCATAAACTTCTGCAGGCAGGCATAAACGGGATTTTTCTTTCAGAATAGTCTCTGCCATATCCGGGACCTCAATATCAAAATCTTCCAGTTCCTGCAGATTCAACGCCTGAGTCAGGCTCAGACGTGAAAGATCCAGGTTGTTGTCAGCCTCAGTAACAGACATCTGTTGCTGGGCCATGGCAGCCTGAGCATCGTACAATTCGCTTTCTGAACTTTTACCTCCTTTAACAAGCGCCTCTGTCTGTGCTACCTGCTCTTTATTTAATTCAAGCTGGTCAAGGGAGATCGCATATAATTCCTTCGCAAGGAGCATCTGAAGGTAATAGCCCGTTATGGCAAGAGAGACATCTTCCCGGGCTTTATTAAGATCTTCCACAGCCGCATTCAAATCCAGCCGGTCCGCCTTTATCTGATTAGTAACCTGAAATCCGTTAAAAAGATTGATGCTTGTGCTTACATTGAGTGACGAATTGGACCCGGTCTGATCCTGATATACACCGGCCCTGTCCGGGGTACGTCCAAAATAGAATGTCTGTCCCAAATTGGCAGAAAGGTCAGGTAACCTCGACATACGAGTGGTCTCAGAAGTAATTTCCTGATTTTCCCTGGCCAGTTCGTACCGCTTTACGCCAATGTTATGCTCAATGCCGTAGGCAATACATTTTTCCAGCGACCAGGGTTGTGTCTGAGCATTCAGAGAGGTCCACAAAATAATAAATGCGATAGTATAAAGATAACGTTTCATCTTTCTTTATTTGTTTTCAGATTTTTTTTCTTCCTTAAGCCCGCCACGGATCTGATCCTGTTCAGTAAGACCGTCCTTAACCTCGATATTTATTCCATCACTCAGACCAACAGTCACCTGATGTTCTTCAAACAGTTGTTTTTCACCATCCATGCCTTTATATACATTTACAAAAGCCGTTGTATCACGGAAAATCACGGCGCTTTCCGGGATGGTAAACACTTTGTGTCTGCTGTCCAGAATGATCTCGGCATTGGCGCTGTAGCCGGCACGGATGAACACATTTTGCGGAATCTTTACTGCAGCTTTCATTTCAAACAAAATGGCCCCGTTATTTTCCGTGCTTTTTGGTGAAATATATTCCAATGTGGCGTCAAAACGCTGTTCCTGCAACGCTCCTACCGAAATTAGAATAGGCATTCCTTCCTTAACCCGGCCCACCTCGGTCTCGTCAATATTTCCGCGGAAAATCATATCGCTCATGTCTGCAACAGTAGCTATTGTTGTTCCGGCATTGAAGGTGTTGGCCTGGATAACAGAATTACCAACCTTAATAGGAACGTCAAGTATCATCCCGGAAATTGTAGAGCGTATCTGTGTGTTGCTGGCAACCGAAGAACGTTGTGCAATACCGTCACGGACAATTTCCAGATTATCCTGTGCATTTGTCAATTCTTCCCTGGCCAGCTTTAATTGAGTTTCTACTTTTTCGTATTCTTCCAGAACTACTACCTTACCTTCATATAATTCTTTTGTACGGTCGTACTCACGCTGAGCTTGTTCCAGGTTGAGTTTTGACTGTTTAACGCGCGATTCGGCGGCATTAAGTGTTCCCATTTCGGGAATCACTTTTATCTTGGCAATAATTTCCCCTACCTGAACAGTCTGTCCGGCTTCTTTGTAAAGTTCGGACACAATGCCGGAAATCTGGGGTACGATAGCCACCTCGTCCCGGGGTTCCACTTTACCTGTGGCAACGGTCTTTTGTTCGATATCCCCCAGAACAGGAGTAACCAGTTCATATACCTCTTTTTTTGGTCTGGCCTTTTTCCAGAGGTAGACAAAAGTAAATACCACCCCGGCCAACAAAGCCGCAATCAGCACGTAACGTAAAATTTTTTTCATTTTTTTATAGTTGTATTGTTTTCTTAATCTTCTTCTCTGATAGCATCAATTGCCTTGATTTGTAATGCCCTGTATGCAGGGAGGATGCCGGCCATAATGCCGCACAGGATAATAACCAGAGCTGCGGCCACGGCAGATGTGAAATCTATTTGCGGGTTTTTAAAGAACACGTCCCCTGTCATATTGCTTACAATAAACCGGTCCACCAGATCCAGGATAAGAACACCGAACGCCAGCCCAAAGAACCCGGCTAAAACGGTAAGGGTAGTACTTTCCTTGATTATCTGTACCATTATGGCCAGTGGTTTGGCGCCTATAGCCCGTCTGACACCAATTTCCTTTGTTCTCTCGCGGACGGTAACCATAATAATGTTACTCACACCCACAACACCTGCCAGCAAAGTACCAAGTCCCACAATCCAGATCAATACCGATATTCCGGTAAATAGCATTTTAAAACGGTTGAATATTTTCTCTATATTAATACTTTCAAGAGCGAACTCATCTGTGGGCGATATATCGTGACGGGCCTTGAGCAACGTCTTCACCTGGTCTTCCAGCTGACTCATCCTTACATTGTCCTGCGCTACCACCCCCACCAGATGTACTACATCTCCGGAATTGTATATTTGTTGCAAAACCGTATAGGGTACGGCAATCACCTCGTCATCACGCCCGTTAATGTTCACTCCCGACACAGTTGGCTCGGCAATCCCGATAATCTTAAAATTAATGTTGAATATTTTAATATATTGGCCCAGAGGATTTTCATTTGCCTTAAAAAGTTCCTCATATACTTTCCTGCCCACGACACAAACCTTTCTGCGCTCATTAACGTCTATCTGATTCAAATAGCGTCCGTAGATCATGTGTTGCGGAAGCATCTGCTCATACAGAGGAGACATACCTTTTGCCCGGCAACTTGTCGTTTTGTCTGAATGGGCAACAGTAACGCTTGGCCCCATCAGAAAAGGAACGGTGTATTTTATATCTTTTATCTGAGCTTCAAGTACATCGAGATCTGTTTCGTGCATCTCCCAATAACGTCCCTTACGAAATCCTTTATAAGGTTCAGAAGTGTTGTTTGTATAAAAGAAAGCCGAATTCTCAGAAAAGCCCTGGGTGTCGGAAGCTATACCCTCCGATAGTCCTTTGCCGGCACCTAACATAATGACCAGCATAAATATTCCCCAGAAAACTCCGAATGCCGTAAGCAGGCTGCGCCGCTTGTTTCGGGTTATGGTAATCCATATCTCTTGCCAACTATCCAGATCAAACATAGCTATTCGTATCTTAATGCTTCAATGGGTTTAACTCTAACGGCCTTGCGTGCAGGAAAATATCCGGCAAGCAAACCGGCCGCGATAAGGACCAGGGTGGCAGCAATTATTACCTGCGGCTCCACAGTGGGATTGTAAAACAATACCATATCCTCTTCCGAGGTAGAGGGTGGCGGCGTTCCTATCATTTTGTTCAGAAGTTCCATTAACGCAATCCCCGCCAGCATGCCAATGTACCCGAAAAAAGCTGTAATGGCAAGACATTCTGTAAGAACAAGTTTTAAAATAGAGCCGGGGCGTGCACCTATTGCTTTTCGTATCCCAAATTCTTTGGTTCGTTCCTTAACTGTAATCAACATGATATTACTGATACCAACGACCCCGGCTATGAGTGTACCTAATCCTATAATCCAGACAAAAAGGCTTATGCCATTGAATATGCCTTTGAACTGCATATACTCCCTGGACATATTGAACATATATATGGCAGAACGGTCATCCTTATTAAAACGATGCTTCCTGGCCAGTGAAGCACGCAAATCTTCCTCAAAAACCTCATTTGCCTTTGTTGTGTTTAACCCGTCTATAAGCATAGCAACCTGTGAATAACCATTTTCCGGGTTATAGATGCTTTGTGCTGTTGAAATGGGAATACAGCTGTTGGGAGTTTGAGACATGTTATTATCGTGGTATACTCCCACCACTTTATACATGACATTGTCGAAATTCACATATTCTCCAAGAGGATTTTTTTCTTTAAACAAGAGACCGGCCGTACGTGAATGCAGCACAATTACCTTTCTGGCCTTGCGAATATCCACTTCGTTGATGAACCGTCCATCTCCGGGATATATCTTTACCGATTCAATCTTCGGGTAAGAAGTGTTGACTCCCTGTACTACACCCGGGGCATAATCTCCTTCATAATAGAAATTTCCGTCCCAGCGTGAAATGAGCGGCGAGACATTGGATATTTCGTTGAATTCTCCTTCCAGATAGGAACCAATTGTGCTGTCCATTTTGATTCTCCGTCCGGCCTGCAATCCCTGATAGGGTTCTGCAGTCCTGCCGGGCCATAGTTTTACATAGTTTGTGGAAGCATCGTTGAAATTCAACATGATCCCGTTACGCAAACCGTTACCGGCTCCAAGAAGAACAATCAGCATAAAGATCCCCCAGGCCATGGAAAATCCGGTCAGGAAAGTCCGGAGTTTATTTTTCCTCAGGGTTGTATATATTTCCTGCAAATGATCTATCATGCCTTTCCGTTGTGATTGTGGTCAATAGAACCGATAACCCCGTCCCTGATCTTAATTATCTTTTGACTCATGGCAGCCATTTCGGGATCGTGGGTAACCATGACAATAGTCATTCCGTCACGGTTAACCTCCTGAAGCAACTGCATGACTTCTATGGATGTCTGGGAATCGAGTGCTCCCGTGGGCTCATCGGCCAGGATGATCCTGGGATTGGCAACAAGCGAACGTGCAATAGCCACTCTTTGTTTCTGGCCTCCTGACAATTCACTGGGTAAATGATCTGCCCAGTCGGCCAGGCCCACCCTGTCCAGATATTCCATGGCCACTTTATTCCGCTTGCTTCTTTTCATCCCCTGGTAATAAAGCGGCAATGCGACATTTTCCAGTGCATTTTTGAATGAGACCAGGTTAAATGACTGAAAGACAAACCCTATAAGTTTATTCCGGTATACCGCAGAGTCTCTCTCTGAAAGATCCTTGATTAATACATCATTCAAAAAATAATCTCCTGAATCGTAATCGTCCAGGATCCCCATAATATTAAGCAGTGTAGATTTTCCGGAACCCGAGGACCCCATGATGGCTGCAAATTCTCCGTCATGTATTTCCAGATTCAGTCCTTTCAGCACATGTAAAGGAGCTCCGTTATTATAGGTTTTGTTAATACCTTGCAGTTTTATCATCTTAATGTAAATTTAGTACTGATTCTTTTTAGGAATTCTGCGCCGCAAATATATATAGTTTTTTTGATACCTTGTACCACATAGTACTAGAAATTTTAATATTTATTTTTTCGTTGCCGTATTGGAAAAGTTTTTAACTTTGAATAAAATCATTAACAAGCAATGCATAGCGGACTTTCTTATCTTATCGCCTATATTGGCTATGCTACCGGTTACTATTATTCGTATTGCCGCTCCTGACGGGAATATGTAGGTGCTTATTTTCGCTCAGGAGCTTTCGGATCAAACATATGCATTAAGACGTACCCGGCAGCACTATGGTTACATCTGAAGTGCATAATTATTCAACTATTATTCATCACACGATTTTTATTCCATTATGAACCAAATAGCACTCTATAAATCTGAACCATTCCCTCTGGAATTACATAAAGTACGCATAGTACAAAAATTGAACCTTGTTTCACTGGAAAGACGATTGGCTGCAATAAAAGAAGCCGGTTTTAACACATTTAAACTTTCAACAAAAGATGTCTTTCTTGACATGCTCACGGATAGCGGGACCAATGCAATGAGCGACAACCAGTTATCTGCCATGATGCAAGCCGATGACGCCTATGCCGGATCGCAAAGCTTTGCAAAATTACTTAAAGCGGTACAGGACGTTTTAGGCAAGAAATACCTGCTCCCCGTACATCAGGGTCGTGGAGCTGAAAACGTCATATGCCAAACGTTTATTAAACCGGGAGATGTCATTCCCATGAACTATCATTTCACAACGGCTCTGGCTCATATTTCCGCTACAGGCGGGAAAATAGCCGAACTGTTGTATGACGACGCTCTTATCCTGCAATCGACCAATCCGTTTAAAGGCAATATCGACATAGATAAACTGGAAAAATGCATTCAGGAAAACGGTGTGGACAAGATACCCTTCATACGTATGGAAGCCTCGACAAATCTTATTGGGGGACAGCCGTTCTCCATACGCAACATGATGGATGTACGCCGCGTTGCAGACAAGTACGGTATTATGGTAGTTCTCGATGCCAGTCTTCTTGGGGAGAACGCGTACCTGGTGAAACAACGTGAAGAAGAATGGAAAGAGAACCCCATGGATGAAATTATTAAAATGATGACCTCTCTGGCAGACATCGTTTATTTTTCTGCAAGGAAACTGTCTTCGTCACGGGGAGGCGGTATCTGCACCAACCGTCAGGCGCTGTATCAGAAAATGGAAGTATTGATTCCTCTTTACGAGGGCTTTCTTACTTACGGAGGTATTTCGGTACGGGAAATTGAAGCGATGGCTGTAGGTATGTATGAAACGCTGGACGAAACCATGATCAGTCAAAGTCCCGAATTCATAAAATATACCGTTGACAATTGCGTAGCTAAGGGTATTCCCATGGTCACCCCTCCGGGTGTTTTGGGGGCCCACGTAGATGCCATGAAATTCTGTGACCATATTCCGCAGTCACAATATCCCGCCGGAGCTCTGGCCGCAGCCTTTTTCCTCTGTTCCGGTGTCCGGGGTATGGAGCGGGGTTCTGTATCAAGTGCCCGGGATGAGAAAGGCAATGAAGTCTACGCCGATGTGGAATTGCTCCGTTTGGCCATGCCAAGACGTGTATTTACTCTCTCTCAGGTAAAATACGTCATTGACCGGCTGGAATGGCTGTACGATAACCGCCGGCTTATTGGCGGTCTTCGCTTTACTTACGAACCGGCAGTACTCCGTTTCTTCATGGGTTCACTGGAACCGGTTGAAGACTGGCCGGCACGCCTTGTAGATAAATTCCGGAAAGACTTTGGAGACAGTTTATAGGTTATTTTTTTGCATATCTTTGTATGCATGAGAATATACCTGATTGCTTTCATTTACATTGTCGCCCCCGTAGTCATTATATATCTGTATCAAAAATACCGCTTCTTCTCCAAGATCGGAACGGTTATGCTGGCTTACGCCGTAGGCATTATCATGTCACTCTCCGGCATTATGCGGGCTCCGGCAGAAGAAGCCCAGGCACTCAGCGGAATGCAGAACTGGTTTATGAACCTGACAGTCCCCTTAGCTATTCCGCTGATGCTTTTTTCCTCTCATTTCACTCTGTGGTTTAAAACCCTGAAAAAAACTTTTGCCACACTCATAGCCGGATTAATATCCATCATAACTACCATCACAATTGCTTACTTTATTTTTCGGAACGCTCAGATCCCGGAATTATGGAAAACCTCCGGGATGCTGGTTGGAATGTATACTGGCGGAGCGCTGAATTTTGCTTCACTCAGACAGATTCTGGGTGTAAGCACAGATACCTACGTGTTGGTGCAAACATTCGACACCGCGTTATCATTTATATTGCTTTTATTCATTCTGTCAGGCGGTTACCGGTTCTTCCGCTGGGTACTGCCTTACGGAAAAGCCCGTAAGATAGCCTCTGGGCAGGATCCCGACGTGGAAGAGAATGTGTCAAAAGAAAGTTTTGAAGATTATTCGGGTATGCTCAACAAAAAAACGTGGCCCAACCTAATACTGGCTTTATTGCTTTCCATATCGTGTCTGGGTATAGGAGCCGGGCTTTCCATGGTATTGGGAGCCGGACTTAACGAACTTATCATCATCCTGACTATTACCACCCTGGCCATTGCCGCTTCTTTCTGGAAAAAAATCCGGACTATACCCAAAACATTTGAGCTCGGCATGTACTTCATCCTGGTTTTCAGTGTGGTCATTGCTTCACTCTTTGATCTACACAGTTTGTTCAGTCGCGAAAGTCTGAACCTTCTGGCCATGGTGGGTTTCATTCTTGTCTTTTCAATTTTTCTGCACCTGCTGCTGGCAAAATTGTTCCGGGTGGAAGGAGACCTGTTTACCGTTTCACATATTGCTCTGTTGTTTTCACCTCCGTTTGTACCGCCGGTAGCTGCCGCCATGAATAACCGGCGTGTTCTGGTAAACGGCATCATCATAGGACTTATTGGATACGCCTGCGGGACCTACCTGGGGACCCTTATGGCCGAAGTATTCAAATGGATAGGATAATTATCAAAACCTGAAATATGAAAAAGATTACCCTCACGCTTTTCCTTATAATGACATTTTGTCTTTCGTATGCCTCTGAAGCCGATACTCTTTCTGTCGGGAAACCTAAGTCCGGCGATGGTATCAAGCGCGGATGGACTTTCGGAGCCCTGCCCAGTATCGGATATAATACAGACCTCGGGTTCCAGTACGGAGCCCTGGCCGAAGTGTATCACTACGGAGACGGCTCTACCTTTCCTCAGTACCGTCACCTGATGTATGTCGAGGCTAACTACACCACAAAAAGGTCCGGACTTTTCCGGTTCTTTTACGATTCCAAATACCTGATCCCAAATGTCCGTGTGACATTCGATCTGAGTTACGTTCCGGAAGCCATGAGCGACTTCTCGGGATTTAACGGTTATAAATCTGTGTACAATGCAGGATGGGGAAAAACGGGGGCAGAGGATTATAAGTCGAGGGCTTTTTATAAGATGAAAAAAGACTTTTTCCGGGCCACGGCGGATTTTCAGGGAACGATTGTCGGAAATCTCTACTGGAATGCCGGCGCAGGTTTTTTCAATTATGTAGCCGATCCCGTAAATATTGACAACCTCAACCGCAACAAACCCGAAGAGAAAAAACTGCCTTCCCTTTTGGAACAACCCACTCTTTACAATTATTATCACCTGTGGGGGCTGATCAAAGACAATGAAAAGGACGGCGGTTCTCACCCATTTGTCCGTGCCGGACTCACCTACGACACACGTAACAGGCCCAACAATCCGAGCCGTGGTATCTGGGCCGATCTTTTTGCCACTTACTATGCCGCATTCGGGGAACAAAAAGAATACAACCATATAACCCTGAATGCTTCGTTCCGTCATTATGTTCCCCTCATGGGAGACAAGATCATATTTGCCTACCGGCTGGGATACCAGGGCGCTCTTTGGGGAGAGACTCCTTTCTATATGAAAAACTATATGGCTACCCTGTTTACAAAACGGGCCAATTATGAGATGCTGGGAGGAGCCAACAGCCTTCGCGGTATTGTCCGTAACCGGGTTACCGGTGACGGGTATGCCTATGCAAACGTTGAACTGAGATTGAAGCTTTTCTCCTTTAACATAGCCCGCCAGTCATTTTATATTGGGATCAACCCCATGTTTGACTTGGGATATATCACAGATCCCGTGGAACTTGAGCGTTCAGAAACCGAACTTAGGGCACTGACCTTTATTAGCGGATTGCGTTACGAAGATATTTTCGGAGAAAAAGACGGATTGCATATGAGTGCCGGAGCAGGGCTGAAAATAGCCATGAATGAGAACTTCATTCTTTCGGTTGATTTTGCCAAAGCGTTCAACAAACAGGACGGTAACACCGGTCTGTATATTATGCTAGGCTACATGTTCTGATAACAAACCTAAGATGAAGCGGATTTCCATATTCCTGCTGTTTGTGCTTCTTTCTTCCGGGACGGTTTTTTCTGAGAACTCCTCCCGGCTTAATGAATTGCTGAACGAACTGGACAAACACCTGGAACTCCGCTCCACTTACGAACAAAACAGGATACAGCGAATCAATGCACTTAAAAGTGTAATTGCTAATCGCAACCTGGCTCCTGAACAACGCTACAGCTTTTATGTTCAACTCATTGATGAATATAAGGCTTATAACTTCGATTCCACCATGCACTACATCATGGAGTCGGCATCTCTGGCAAAACAGTTGAAGAACAAGCGGTATATTGATGAGGCCGCGATTAGACGCGGTCTCATTTTTTCCACTTCGGGTAATTTTCTGGAAGCTAACGACATACTCTATTCCGAAATTGATTCCGTAACACTCGATCCTTCGCTGCAAATAGCCTACTATTCTGCGCTTCAACGTTTATCGGGCGAGGTGGCTGAATATTCCCAGGAGCCCAATATACGACAAGACGCACGGCAGAAATGGGTTGAATACCGGATGAAACTCATGTCCCTGTTTAGTCCCGGATCGGATGAATACATGTATTATGAAATGGAGGATGCCTTGTCTAATAGCCAGTTGGAACTGGCAGACAGTATATCAATGGTATTAGTGTCCAGACAAGCACCCTCAAGTCATAAATATGCCATGTATTCATATCAGCGTTCCATTGTTTTCCAAAACAGCAACATGCAGACAGACCAGATGGAATGGCTTGCCCGCTCGGCCATTGCAGATATGCAGGCTGCTGTAAAGGACCACGCCTCGCTGTGCCGGCTTGCCACTGTGCTCTTTGAAACTGGAGGTAATATTGAACGCGCTTTCAGGTATATAGACATTTCCATGGCCGATGCCCTTTTCTACAATGCCAAACTCAGACCGTGGCAGATTGCCGCTGTACTGCCCCAGATAGAGAAGGCGTATCAGCAAAAACAAGATACTCAGGCCAGATGGGTAAAAGTTTCATTGATAGTCATTAGCGCCCTGTCCGTTTTCCTTGTTATTGCCACCGCTTATCTGGTTAAACAAACCAGGCGGACAACCCGTGCCCAGAAATCTCTGAGAACTATCAATAAAAGAATAGTAGCACAGAATACTGAGCTGGAAAAGGTAAACCTGCAATTAAAAACACTCAATAAAAAGATTGCAGAATCAAATCGGGTCAAAGAGGAGTATATCGGGTTGTTTCTGAGTATTCTGTCTGACAACCTGAACAAGATGAGGGACTTCAGGACACTTGTAAGAAAAAAGATACGTTATGGCGAAGTATCTGAACTCAACGAGGAACTGAATAATTCCGAATGGATGGAAAAAGAAGTCGCCAACTTTTACCAGATGTTCGACACTACATTTCTGCAACTTTACCCGAATTTCGTCGAGGATTTCAACTCCCTGCTCATCCCCGACGAACAGATAGAACTGAAGAAGGGAGAACTTCTGAATACAGAGTTGCGGCTCTTTGCCCTCATACGTCTGGGCATAAAAGATTCCAGTAAAATAGCCTCTCTTTTGCGTTACTCAGTCAACACCATTTATAACTACAGAGCCAAGATAAAGAACTCCGCGAAAGGCTCCAGGGAGGACTTTGAGGAACGTGTTTCCACCCTTTAAATCCACTTATTTTTTACACTTAGTGTTTTGTTATAGTCTGTATAGCAGATATATATAACATTAACACATTCTCTTTCATCCACCAATTCGCCACATGCCGGGGCGGGGTAGGTGTATTATATCTAATTTTAAAATCTTAAAGCATTTTAGTTAATATTTATAACCAACTCACAACTTTAATCGTAAATCTAAAACAAAAAAGCATGAAAAAGCTACTAACAATTTTGTTTTTAGGACTTAGCTGTGCAGCTTTTGCTCAAAACGTGAAAGTAAACGGCACGGTCACGGGAAGTGACGGTTCACCCCTTCCCGGAGTTTATGTAGTTGAAGCAGGTACTATAAACGGAGTGTCCTCGGACATAGATGGTAAATATACCATTACAGTTCCCGCAAACAGTACCCTGAACTTCTCTTACATAGGCTATAAAACACAGGTTATCCCGGTTAACGGGGCAACTGTAATCAATGTAATCCTGGAAGAAGATTCGGCCAGCCTTGATGAAGTGGTTGTGGTCGGTTACGGCACACAGAAAAAAAGTGTTGTAACGGCCTCCATTGCCAAAGTATCGGCAGACGATCTCAAAAATGTGGCCCCTTTGCGCGTGGATAACGCTCTCAAAGGTCTGACCTCGGGGGTAACGGTTACTTCATCTTCGGGACAACCGGGTTCTTCGTCAAGAGTCCGCGTTCGTGGTGTGGGAACCATCAACAATTCAGAACCTCTGTATATTGTAGACGGAATGCCAATTGGCGGAGGAATAGATTATCTGAACCCTTCGGATATCCAATCTATTGAAGTGCTCAAAGACGCCGCCTCGGGTGCCGTTTACGGAGCACGTGCTGCCAACGGGGTTATCCTGGTAACAACCAAGTCGGGTCAGAAAGGAGCAGCCCGTGTCAGTTACGACTTTTCTTACGGGGTGCAAAATCCCTGGAAAGAGTACGATGTTCTGAATGCTACTGAATATGCCATTCTCATGAACGAAGGCTATCTTGCTCAAGGTAAGGCTCCTGTATATGCAGACCCCTATGCTTTAGGAGAAGGCACTGACTGGCAAAAAGAAATCTTCAATTACAACGCCCCGCAAATGAGCCATCAGCTTACAATAAGCGGAGCATCCGACAAAGTGAATTATTACGTATCGGCCGGCTATCTGAAACAAGACGGTATTGTGGGAGGTAATTTCAACCGTTCCAATTACGAACGTCTGACCATTAGAACCAATACCACTTATAATCTGATGGACGAATCGGCCAAACGCAACTTCCTCCATAAATTTACCATGGGTGTGAATGTTGCCTATTCGCGTACCACTTCGTTCGGTATCACTACCAACTCGGAATTTGGCGGTCCCCTGGGCTCGGCTCTGGGTATGGCCCCTACTCTTAAGGTATATGCAGATGATCCCGAAACACTTATGGCCGAACATCCTGCTGCCGTGAAAGATCCAAGGAACGGCAAACCGTTCAGCATTGTTGAAGGAAGTATTTATAACGAGATGGTCAACCCGTTGGCTTCGTTGAGTCTTCCCGGATCTAAAGGCAACTCAGACAAGTTTGTTTCTAACTTCTGGGCAGAACTGGCTATCTGGGATAACCTGAAGTTCAAGAGTTCATTCGGTACAGATCTTTCTTTCTGGGGCAGCGACGGATGGAGTCCGGCCTATTATCTCTCCACAAAGAACAACCGCGATTATTCAGATGTCTGGTCTTCAATGAACCGCTCGCTGGTATGGCAGGTGGAAAACGTCCTTTCATACGATAAATCTTTTGGCAAACACAGTATTCAGGCAATTGTAGGTCAATCGGCCCAGGGCAATATGGGACAGAGCCTGTCTGGTGGCAACCGCTATCTCCAGGAAGAAGACCCATATAAAGCCAACCTTGGCTTCGCCACGGGAACACAGGAATATCAAACAGCAAGCGGGTATGTTTATACACCTCACCGTCTGTCTTCTCTGTTTGCCCGTATAAGCTATAACTACGACGAACGTTATATGCTCCAGGCTACGATACGCCGTGACGGTTCATCAAACTTCGGAGCCAACAACCTTTACGCAATTTTCCCCTCGGCTTCCGTTGGATGGAACTTCACCAACGAATCGTTCCTGAAGAATCGTCCCGATTGGTTTACCAGCGGTAAGCTGCGTGCTTCCTGGGGTAAAAACGGTAATGAATCTATAGGTCAGTTCAGATACACCACTACAATGGCATCGGGAAACAACTATCCTTTCGGGAATCCCCCTGTTGTAGCCACCGGGGCTAAACCCAACGGATTTGCCAATGCAGATATCAAATGGGAAGAATCCACCCAGACCAACATTGGTCTTGATCTGGCATTCATCAAGAGTGCCCTTACCTTCTCGGCAGACTGGTATAAGAAACGGACCACCGGAATGCTCATGGATATACCGGTACCTGCCTATTCAGGTGACAGCGCCCCCACAGGGAACGTAGGTGTTATGGATAACACCGGATGGGAATTCGATCTCAGATACCGTTTCCAGATTGGATCGGTTAATTTCAACCTGGGTGGCAATGCTACTTACCTGGACAACCTTTTGGTTGAACTGGGTAACGAAAACGGATGGGCCAATTATGACTCACATAAGATTGGAACTCTTACCCGTGCCGAAAACGGATATCCCTTCCCCTTCTTCTACGGATGGAAAACCGATGGAATCTACCAGAACTGGTCAGAAGTGGAAGCCGGGATTCAGCCGAAAGCTCAACCGGGAGATGTTCGTTTCATTGACCTGAACAACGACGGCGTAATCAATGATGACGACCGTACCTTTATTGGCAAGGGCATGCCCGACTGGAGTTTTGGGTTTAATCTCGGATTCGAATGGAAAGGTTTGGATTTCAATGCTTTCTTCCAGGGAGTATACGGCGTTCAGGTCTATAATGTAACCCGCCGTACCGACCTTTACTATATTAACCTTCCCGGTTATATGATGGACCGCTGGACAGGAGAAGGCACCTCAAACATGCTCCCGAGGTATTCATTCGAAAGCGCCAACGAGAACTGGCGTGCATCGGATCTTTGGGTGGAAGACGGTTCTTACCTGCGTCTTAAAAATGTTCAGTTAGGCTACACCCTGCCCAAACACCTTACCAGAAAGATCTTCATATCTAACCTCAGGGTTTATCTTTCCGGTGAAAACGTGTTGACATTCACCAATTATACAGGCTTTGATCCGGAAATCGCATCGGGCGGCACCTCCCTGGGTATCGACCGCGGTGTATATCCGCAATCCAAAGTCTATACAGTGGGTATAAATCTTACTTTCTAATCATTAAAACAGAAATAACATGAAAAGATTAGTTTTATTATTAAGTACGATATTCGCCCTGGGTCTTTACTCCTGTTCTGATGATTTTCTTGTAGTTGAATCAAAGGATTCCATTTTGGAAAGCGATTACTATAATTCTGCCGAAAGATTATATTCCGGTCTGGTGGCCGCTTACGATCCTCTTCAATGGTTCGATTACTTCTACCAGTACAACTCACTGAACATGGTGTCCGACATCATGGCAGACGATATCTATTGCGGAGGGTCCAACGAAGGTGACCAGCCCATACTTGTAAAAACTCATTATTATACGCTTACACCTACCGATGTACCCAATATGATATGGACAATAGCTTATTCGGGTATTAACCGGTCTAACATTGTAATAGCCAAGGCCGATGCCATTGAAATGGATGCCGCCACCAAGGCACTTTATGTGGCCGAGGCAAAAGTTCTGAAGGCTTACTATTACAATCTGCTCTGGAAGTTCTGGGGAAACATTCCCTATTACGATCAGAACCTTTCTTTCCCCTACATCTGCGACCAGATACCTGCCGATGAAGTATATGCCAACAACATAGCTACATTGGAAGATGCTATCATTAACGGAGGGCTGCCCATGAAAGCTGCCTACGGGAATGAAAGCCGTGTAACCAAAGCTATGGCATATATGCTGTTCACAGAAATGGTCCTCTACCAGAACGACGAATCCCGCTACGGAAAAGCCTTTGGCTATATGAAAGAAATCATTGATTCGGGGCAGTATTCTCTGGTAAGTGATTTTGCCGGCTTATGGGAAGAAACGGGCGAATGGAGTCCCGAATCCATATGGGAGATCAACTATATTTCCGAAGGTGGCGTACGCGACTGGGGTGCACCTATTGCAACCGGTGGATCTGTATACCCTGTGCTCATAGGCATTCCGGGCTACGTGGGCAATACCTTCTGTGATGGCTGGGGTTTCAGTCCTGTTGCCGCATCGGCCTATGAAATGTACGACCAAAACGATATTCGCCGCGACGGAGGTATTCTCAACTTCTCCAAACACGCAGCTGAAACCGGTGCAAGTTATACCGCACGCTGGCAGGATAGCGGCTATTTCCTCTTTAAATACATAGGAAGAAAAGGCGGGAACCATGGTTATACGGCAGACCCGAATCTGAATTACGGCAACAACCAACGTATATACCGTTATGCAGAAACATTGCTGAATGCAGCCGAACTGATTGTCCGGGGAGCCGGATCGGGCAGTGCAGAAACATATCTGAACGCCATCCGCACACGTGCACAGGTTCCATCAATAGCCGCCACACTGGATAATATTATTGATGAACGTCACCTGGAATTTGTAGGCGAAGGCAAACGCTACTGGGATCTGGTGCGTACCGGAAAAGCAGCTAGTGTACTTACCGGAGCCAATCACCTGTATCGCACGGCCGATTGGTCTGCAAATAAGAAATACTGGCCCATACCCCAGTCCGAGATAGACAGGAGTGCAGGGACATTAACTCAAAATCCCTATTAAGATCATAATCCTTAAAGTGTGAATTTATGAAAAAGATAATAAACAAACTTGCCTGGGTTTTTGTCTTGCCTCTGCTATTCGCCTGTACTCAGGCCGAATACCTGAAACCGGACAAAAGCCTGATCCCCAAGGCAGCCGACATTGAAGTGTCGGTGAATATCACGTATGACGAACATTTTCTCACCACTGTAGAATTTGAATATACGGCACCTCAGGGTACAACCCCTGTATTCATATTCAACGGTACGGAATATATTACAAAAAGCCGGGTAAGTAAAACTTACAAAAAGGCAGGGACCTATCAGGTAGAAGTGAAAGCGCTTAATTCTCACGGCATATCGGACGGTTCTAAGGTCATTGAATTCATTGTGGAATTCGATTACGTTGCTCCCTATGATCCCGCTGACGACATGCGCTTCATTACCGGAGGCTCAGAAAAAGTTTGGGTGATGGATGCAGCAACCAAGGGCCACCTGGGTTGCGGTCCTTCCGGAAGCAACGGTCTTGACTGGTGGAGTGCAGGTCCCAACGAAAAAGCCGGACTAAGCATGTATGACGATCAGCTCACCTTCTATTCGAACGGTACCTATAAATTCGATCCGGTGGACGGAATGATTTATGTGAATGCCGATTCGGGATACGAAACGTCATTCAAACCGGAATCGGGCGACTATGTAGCTCCGGCTGCTGTGATCAACAGTACTTTTACTTTTGAAAAAGACGGTGACAACCTGTATTTGAAATTCCCCTCCCCCACTCATGTTGGCTATATTCCCAACCCCGAAGCTTTGACCAACCCGACTTACCGGGTGATTTCCCTCTCGGCCTCGGCCATGGAACTGGTGGTAGACAACGGAAACATTGCATGGCATTATCGCTTCATACCTTCGGATCCTAACGCGTCCCTTTCCGACGCCGATAAATTGACCGGCGGCACATCCAAAGCCTGGAAATGGCACTATATGGCCAAAGGACACCTGGGTTGCGGCGAGCCCGGAACGGAAGGTCTGAACTGGTGGAGCGCCAATGCCATGGAAAAAACCAACTGCGGCCTGTATGACGACGTTCTTACCTTTGCCGCCGACGGTACCTTTACCATGGATCCCGGAGCCGGCGGAACTGTTTATGTAAACAAAGACAGCGGTGTACGTCCGGATCTTAATCCGAACGACGGGAACGATTACCAGATACCTTTTGAAAAACAGACTTCCACCTGGACTCTGTCTTCGGAAGGAGGCGTTACCTACCTGGAATTCCCCTCTCAGACAATCGTAGGATATGTCCCCAATCCGGGCGCATTTACTACGCCTCGTTTCAGGGTATTGAATATCTCGGCCAACCTGCTGGAACTGGCCATTGACGATGCCGGTATCACCTGGCACTACATGTTTGTGCCTGCTTCCTTCGAAGGAGATGAAATGGCAGCCTCGGACTTTGCAACAGGCATGCTCGGCGCATGGACCTGGGAGCCTTCCGTTCAGGGGCACTTTGGTTGCGGTCCCAGCGGCGGCAACGGGCTGGATTGGTGGAGCGCAGGTCCAAACGAAAAAGCCGATCAGGGATTGTACGACGATATACTTACCTTTGCCTCTGACGGTTCGTATGTATTCGATCCGGGTAAAGGCGGCACCATTTATTGTAACTGGGAGTGCGGATTCCATTCCGAATTGTGGGACGGTGTTCAAAACAACGACTACCAGGTTCCTGTGGAAAAACAAACCACTACATTCCAATTTGCAGAGGGTGTCATTACCTGGCCGGCCAATACATTTGTAAGCTATATTCCAAATGCTGCCACACTGGCCAATCCGGTCTACCGGATTACCAAGATGACTCCTTACGTTATGGAACTCGTCACGGATAACGGAGCAATTGCATGGCATTACCGTTTCCAAAGATTTGTAAACTAAACACATTATAAGACATGAGAAAGCTCTTTTTTATAATTATACTGGCCATTGGAACGGTTACCTGCGCCTGCAACGGAACACAGGGAGAGGATCCGGAGGTGCCTGCACAGCCGCAAATATCTCTTTCCGTTTCGCAGATGGTTTTTGATCACCTGCAGGGATCGCAGACTATGACCGTTACGTCAGACGCCGAATGGGGCGTATCATCCTCTGAAACATGGTGCAACGTTTCCCCTACCGGCGGGCTCAAGGGGTCCTCAACCGTTAAGGTAAGTACTACGGCCAATAACACGGCCAAGGACAGGAACGCTCTGATTACTTTCAGGTCGGGAGATTATAAAAAAGAGCTTCAACTCATGCAGCATTTGAATCCGGAAGATACCGCAACGATAAATGATCCGTCCGTTGATGTTCCACAGGGTTATAAACTTGTATGGCAAGACGAATTTGACCGGCTCAATACCTCTGAGTGGTGGTTTGAAACAGGTGGCGGAGGCTGGGGAAATAACGAGATTCAGCGTTATATTCCTGCCATAGAGGGAAAAGATACTTGCGCACATGTTTCCGGCGGGACATTAAAGATCGTTGCACGTCAGTCAGGAACCGAAGTGCTTTCTGTAAGGATGAACACGGCACGAAGCTGGACTTACGGATACTTCGAAGCCAGACTGAAACTTCCTGTGGGAAAAGGTACATGGCCCGCTTTCTGGATGATGCCCAAGAATTTTACCGCATGGCCGGATGACGGCGAAATAGATATTATGGAAGAAGTAGGTTACAGGCCGAACTATGTAAGTTCATCCATACATTGCAAAGCCTACAATCACGCTATCGGGACACAGAAAACAGCTGAAAAATTTGTGGCCTCGGCCCAATCTGAATTTCACGTGTATGCCGTTGAATGGACCGAAGATTATATATTCGCATACATCGACGGAGTTCGCTACTTTACTTTCATGAACGATAAAAAGGGCATTTACGATTCCTGGCCTTTCTATAAACCGTTCTATCTGAAACTGAACCTGGCCTGGGGAGGGAACTGGGGCGGCGCACAGGGTGTGGATCCTTCCTGCCTTCCCGCCACATATGAAATTGATTATGTGCGTGTCTTTCAGAAAAAATAATGCTTAATGAATCATCGTTTATGAATAAGATATCCATTATATGTTTATTGGCCGTGTTGGCCGTATCCTGTCACCACGGAATCTCCGGGCCCGATGCCGCTGTTGAGAAAAAAGTTGAGGATCTTCTGGCAAAAATGACACTCGACGAGAAAATCGGGCAAATGAACCAGCTGTCCAGTTCAAATATGGATGACAAACTGACCGATGCCATACGCGGGGGTCAGGTTGGATCTGTATTAAACGTGGTAGACCCATTGATAATCAACGAATTTCAACGTGTTGCAGTGGAAGAGTCCAGGCTGGGCATTCCTTTACTCGTGGGCAGGGACGTCATACACGGCTTCAAGACCCTCTTCCCCATTCCGCTGGGTATAGCCGCAACCTTCGATCCTGCTTTGGCAGAGAAGGGAGCCAGAATAGCCGCAGTGGAAGCTACTTCTGTGGGCGTTCGCTGGACCTTTTCCCCCATGCTCGATATTGCGAGAGATTCCCGTTGGGGAAGGATAGCAGAAGGTTCAGGCGAAGACACTTATCTAACTTCCGTTATGGGAGCAGCCTTTGTAAGAGGGTATCAGGGAGCGTCCAATGACGAACCCACGTCCATGGCTGCATGCATTAAACATTTTGTTGGTTACGGAGCAGCGGAAGGCGGCCGGGATTACAATTCCACATTCCTTTCCGAACGGCTTCTTCGTAACGTTTACCTTCCTCCGTTCGAAGCTGCGGTTAAAGCCGGGGCACTCACCCTCATGACCTCTTTCAACGATAACGACGGGGTTCCCTCTACCGCAAACACATTCCTGCTGAGAAACATTCTCAGGGACGAATGGCAATTCAACGGATTAGTGGTGTCCGACTGGAGCTCGGCAACAGAAATGATTGCTCATGGTTTTGCTAAAGACGCCAAAGATGCCGCCGCACTGTCGGTTAATGCCGGAGTGGATATGGACATGATGTCCTTTTCCTTTATTTCCCACCTGAAAGAGTTGGTGAAGGAAGGCAAGGTCAGCGAACGCAGTATTGATGATGCTGTGCGAAATATCCTGCGCATTAAATTTCAACTGGGATTATTTGATCACCCGTACCTGGAAAACACAGAAAAGTATAAAGAAGTGTTTTATGCCCCGGAACACCTCGATGCTGCAAGACAGACAGTTATTGAAAGCGCGGTGTTGTTGAAGAACGACGGAACACTTCCGCTCGATGCAAAACAAATAAAAACCATTCTGGTGACCGGTCCCATGGCCGATGCCGGTCATGATCAGCTCGGGACCTGGGCATTTGACGGAGACAGTGAAGCCACTGTCACACCTCTTGAGGCATTACGCGAGTTATACGGGGCAACCCATACGATAATCCATGAACCGGGACTTACTTATTCCCGTGAGGAAAATCCTCAGGGTATAGCAAAGGCCGTGGCCGCCGCACGCAGGGCAGATATCGTACTGGCTTTTGTCGGGGAAGAAGCCATTCTTTCCGGCGAGGCTCATTGCCTGGCCAATCTTAATCTCGTGGGAGAGCAGAGCAACTTGCTGGCCGGATTGAAAAACACCGGGAAACGAGTGATTACGGTAGTAATGGCCGGCAGAGCCCTTACCATAGGCAGGGACCTTGAAAACAGCAATGCGCTCCTGTTTTCCTTCCACCCGGGTACAATGGGCGGACCCGCATTGGCCGACCTGATTTTTGGAGCAGCCGTTCCCAGTGGAAAACTGCCCGTTACGTTTCCAAAAACTTCCGGTCAGATTCCCCTGTACTACAATCACAACATGACTGGCAGACCTTACCAGGGCAACGAGACATCACTCAAGGACATTCCTATGCGGGCCGGCCAGACTTCATTGGGGAATACCAGTTTTTACCTCGATGCCGGGGCGGATCCTTTGTTCCCGTTCGGATTTGGTCTTTCCTACACTTCTTTCGCCTACACCAATGTGCAGATAGACAAAGTAAACTATACCAAAGAAGATACTATTACGGTCAGCTTTGATTTGTCCAACACCGGGACGGTAAGCGGGACGGAAGTGGCACAGATCTATGTTCGTGACATGGTTGGCTCTGTAACAAGACCTGTCAAAGAATTAAAGGGTTTTACACGGATATCCCTCAACCCGGGTGAAACCAGAAGTATTACCATGAAGATCCCCGTTACTGAATTGGCCTTCTGGGATCTGAATATGAAAAAAACGGTTGAACCGGGAGAATTCCGGCTCTGGGTGGCCGGTGACAGCATGTCCGGAGAACCATTGACTTTCGAGATAAAATAGTTTTTAGGTTGGTGACCCTCCTTTCCCGGAGGAAATGACCCGTAAAGTGTCTTTTATGAACATCTTTACGGGTCTATTTCCGTATGGTCGGCAAAAGTTTTTATCTTTGCAGCCATGTATGAACAACTGCTAAACCTGGACAACATCCGGCTTAATTTCTCTGCCGGTGGAATGAAAATCATCAATATCGTTTTAGCCCTGGTAATGTTTGGTGTGGCCCTGGGAATTAACCCGTCTGAATTCAAGACAGTGTTTGCCCGCCCCAAATCGGCCATAATTGGACTTTTTTGCCAGTGGTTTCTTTTACCGGCCATGACTTTCCTGCTGATCCTTCTTTTCAGGAATCAGATCACCCCCATGGTGGCAATGGGCATGATTCTGGTGGCCTCGTGCCCGGGAGGGAATATTTCCAATTTCATGTCTTCGCTTTCTAAGGCCAATGTGGAACTATCCGTCTCGCTTACCGCTATTACCACCCTGGGTGCCACAGTGATCACACCGTTTAATTTTGCATTCTGGGGAGGTCTGTACACCAAATTCCTGAGCCGCTACGCCGATGCCGCCCTGCAACCGTTGCATATTGATGTATGGCAGACATTGGAGACTGTTTTCATCCTGTTGGGAATTCCTTTGGTTCTGGGAATGCTATTTGTGCGTTTTTTCCCGAAGATTGCAGAAAAAATGAAAAAACCCTTCCAGTATTTTTCTCTTCTTTTCTTTATTGGCATGGTCGTACTGTCCTTCAGTAATAATTTTAATCTTTTCCTGAACTATATTTTCTATATTTTCATCATAGTACTCATACATAACGCTTTGGCGCTGAGTATAGGATATACAACCGGTTCGGTATTCAGATTACCCTCAAAAGACCGCCGGACCCTGACCATAGAAGTGGGCATTCAGAACTCGGGTCTGGGTCTGGTGCTGCTGTTCAACCCAAAGATTTTCCCTCCCGAACTGGCATTGGGTGGTATGCTCTTTGTCACCGCCTGGTGGGGAGTATGGCATATTGTCTCGGGACTTGGTATATCTTTTGCTTTCCGCTTCGCCGATAAAAGACGCCGTGCCCTTACAAAATAATCACATTATGGCCAGGGAACGACGGAAAAGAATCTATGACAAAAACGTCTGTTATACTGTTCTTAAGTATTATGTAGGACTGTTCTACAAGATGGCTTACCGTAAAAGGGAGTATCACGGCCTGAATAAAATTCCCAAAGACGGAGCCGTGATTTTTGCGCCCAATCATACGAACGCCCTCATGGATGCCCTTGCCGTTCTGTTCATCAATAAAAACCCCAAAGTCTTTGTTGCCCGGGCAGATATATTCAAGAAGCCTCTCTTTTCCAGGATCCTGTTCTTTTTGAAGATCATGCCTATTAACAGGATCCGAGACGGTCGCGATACGCTGAAAAACAACGACGAAACCATTCAACTCTCGGCCGACGTACTCATACACGACGTGCCGTTTGTTATATTGCCCGAAGGTACCCACCGGCCCATGCACAGCCTGCTTCCCCTTGGCAAAGGAATCTTTCGCATTGCGCTCCTGGCCAATGAAGAATTACAGGGATACCGTCCCGTGTATATTGTTCCCATGGGAATTGAATACGGAAACTTCTTTCGCTACCGTTCATCCCTGCTTATGCAGATAGGTGACCCCATAAACGTTACTTCTTATGTGGCAGAACGTCCCGGTATGGACCAGCCCACGATGATGAACGAGCTGAAACATACGCTGAGCAGCGTTATGAAAGATCTGATCCTGTATATCCCCGACGACGAATATTATAATGCCACATGGGAACTGTGTAATATGTGCTGCTACGCACGGCTCAGGATGTTGAAATTAAAACGGACTCTGCTCAAAAACCGCTTGACCGTGAATAAAATGACCGTCGCAGATATTCAGGCCATCCGTTCGGAACAACCACAAAAAGCTGAGGATCTGCTCTCCCGGAGTAGGACATTTGCCGAAGAACGGAAATCAAAGCAAATAAGCATGGCTTCTGTAGCCAGTCCTTATCCCGGATTGAACTTATTCTGTCGGTCTTTTTTAATGATTATACTGTTTCCCTATTTTGTTGCCTGTACTGTTGTCTGCACACCCGTAATGCTTGTTTCCAGGGCCTTGTGCAGCAAAATGGAAGATGCGGCATTCCATAATTCGGTACGTTATGTGGCAGGGCTTGTGGTATGGACCATTACTTTTCTTATTCTCATAATATTCCTTTTCAGTTTCCTGCCCTGGCTGACCGCCCTTATTGCAGCCCTTGCATTATTCCCGGCCTATCTGCTTTTTGAAGAATACTGCAGATGGTTCCGTGTAACACGATCCGATTACCGCTGGATGCGTTCCAAAGACCTTCGCAAAGAAAAGAAGAACCTTGTGGAAAGCGTGTTACAGACTATCGAAAATCCAGATGAATACAGTTATTGATATTTTAGCCGTTCTTTTAGGAATTACAGGATTGCTTGGCTGCATTCTGCCTGTGCTTCCCGGTCCTCCGGTGAGTTTTGCGGCTTTACTCATTCTCTTTATATGGGGAGATGAAGCCATGAACCTTACATTTTTGCTCATCTGGGCGGCCATTACCGTAGCGGTAACCGTTCTCGACTATATTGTTCCTGCCTATTTTACAAGACTAACCGGGGGAAGCCCTGCTGCTGCCCGTTTTTCCTTTGTTGGCATGTTCATCGGGCTATTTTTCTTTCCGCCTGTTGGAATCATTGTGGGCGCATTTCTTGGGGCTGTGCTGGGTGAAATGTACTATAACCGTCAAAACGGCGGATTCCGGAAGTCGCTGAAACCTGCATTCGGGGCTTTCCTGGGCTTTTTATTCGGCACAGGTTTGAAACTGCTGACCAGCGGGGTAATGATGTATTATATTGTAAAATATCTGTAATCGGGTCACAAGTGAATGGTAAGGCCGTCGCAGGCCGGTTGAATCCAGCCGGGCAGCCAGGATGCCAGTTCTTCATGTGGTTCTATACAATGAGATAAATGAGTCAGATATGTCTGCCTTGCACCCACGAATTCTGCCACAGCCATAGCTTGAGATAAGGCAAAATGGGTACGGTGTGTTTTACGCTGCACGGTACTTACCACAAAAACCTCCACCCCGCGGAATTTTTCAAGTTCTTTATAATCTATCGTTTTTGCATCGGTCAAATAACCAAAAGGTCCTATTCTGAAACCGAGAATGGGCAAGGAACCGTGTATGGCACGGACGGGGATAATCTGCGTCCCTCCAATAGCAAAAGGTTCCTCATCGATGGTATGCAGCTCTATCTCAGGGGCTCCGGGGTATTTTTGCTCTGCAAAAACATAATCATATTCACGACGAAGAGCCGTCTGAACACGTTGCTCGGCATAGACCGGCATGGGAGTTCCCGAAAGAAAATTAAAGGCACGCACATCGTCCAGACCGGCTACATGGTCCTTATGTTCGTGTGTTAGTAAAATAGCGTCGAGTCTGTGAACCTGATAAATGAGCATCTGCTGGCGAAAATCAGGGCCCGCATCAATAAGGATAACCTGCGGATGGGGCGGGGTAATGTCGGAAGAAACCTGGTCGGGCAGGATTTCAAGAAGGACCGAGGCCCTTAGACGTTTATCTTTAGGATCGGAGGACTGACAAACCCTGCATTGACAACCTATCATGGGAACACCGGAAGAAGTACCTGTCCCTAAAAATGTTACCTGAATTCTCATTTTTAGCTATGAATTTTCTGCTTTGCAGACAGCAAATATACTAAATGTTAATTGTTATTGGAAGTTGATCAGTTATTTATGTTATTACCATATATTAGTATCCGATCTTCAAACAATTTAAAATAATAACGCTATGGACAAAACTTTTATTCCAAAATCCTACCGCCCGCTTCTGGACATATGGCAGACGGAACAGGGTATCAAATTCATTAAGGACACGTTCCAGACCGAACTGTCAGGAGAGTTAAAACTCCGCAGGATTACCGCACCCATTATCGTACATTCCGGAACCGGTCTTAATGATAATTTGAACGGAATTGAGTCACCCGTGCATTTTCCTCTTAAAACACTCGGCGGACAGGAGGTAGAAATAGTGCAATCTCTTGCCAAATGGAAACGTTATGCTTTGTGGCACCATCACATAGTTCCCGGGATGGGGATTTATACAGACATGAACGCTCTCCGGCCCGATGAAGAAACGGATAATCTGCATTCCATTTATGTTGACCAATGGGATTGGGAAAAAGTAATTAATGTTTCCGAGCGGACAGAAGAAGCTCTCAGGCATGCGGTCAAATCTATTTATTATGCACTTAAACGCACGCAATTCCTCTTGAGTGAAAGATTCCCCGCACTTACACCCATTTTGCCCGGGGATATTCATTTCATTCATGCAGAAGAACTCAGAAGATTATACCCTCAACTTTCCCCAAAAGAAAGAGAAAACAAGATTGCCGAACAATACAAAGCTGTTTTTATTCAGGGAATAGGCGGCCCGCTGGGCGACGGGACTATTCATGACGGACGTTCCCCGGACTATGACGACTGGAGCACCGAAACCAAACCCGGACTATTTGGATTGAACGGAGATATTGTGGTATGGAATCCTGTTCTGGAATCGGCTTTCGAATTGTCTTCGATGGGCATTCGTGTTAGCCCGGAAGTACTTATGAATCAATTGAAAATACGCAATACAACAGACAGGGCCAAATTGCCTTTTCACCGGCTTTTGCTCGACGGCAAGCTACCTCAGACTATTGGAGGAGGGATTGGACAGTCCAGACTGTGTATGCTACTGTTACGAAAATGCCACATTGGGGAAGTACAATCCTCAGTTTGGCCCCAAAGTACACTGGATGCATGCGCCGCTTCGGGGGTTGTCATCTTTTAAATTAGGACCCATTAAAAATCTATCAAATAAATAGTTACGAACATCACTACCAAACCCCTGTCCCGATACATTACGTATCGTGGCAGGGTTTTTGAGTTTATAGGGCCTACGTTATCCATAATAACTAAATTTTGTATATGAAAATTATCGGCACAGGAAGCGCAACTCCAAAATTATCAGTCACTAATGATATGTTATCGACATTCCTCGATACAAGTGACGAATGGATCCGAACGCGCACCGGCATCCAGGAACGTCGGATTATTTCAGATGAAAATCTGAAAGACCTGGCTATTGAAGCAGCAAAAAACGCGCTCTCGGAATCCGGTCTGGATGCCTCCGAGCTTGATTATATTATCTGCTCCAACGTAGTAAACCACTATGTTACACCTGCCTTAAGCTGCCTTGTTCAGGGTGGCCTGGACGCCACATGTCCCAGTGTGGACATTAATGCGGCCTGTACGGGATTTGTCTATGCCATGGACATGGCCGATGCCTATATTCAGTCGGGAAAAGCCCGCAATATTCTTATTGTCTGTGCAGAAGAGCCCACCCGGATGGCCAGTTGGAAAGACCGCAATACCTGCGTGTTGTTTGGCGACGGAGCGGGCGCCGTGGTAGTGACCCCGGGTGAAAGCTCCGTTTCTTCTTATATTACAGCCTTTTGTAAACCCGAAGTGCTTTATTACCAGCGCAACCTGGAGAATTGCCCTTACGTAAAATACGAACAGAAAGATGTTCCCCTGTACATGAATGGGAAAGAAGTGTTCAAACTTGCCGTAAATGCCTCATTAGAAGGAATTAACAAAATACTGAAAAGGGCCGGTCTTTCTCCCGACGATGTAAACCACTACATCCTGCATCAGGCAAATATGCGTATTCTCGAGACCATAAGGCAGCAGTTGCACCAGCCCGGGGAAAAATTTCCCCATAATATTGAGCGATTCGGAAACACTTCTTCTGCAAGTATCCCCATCCTTCTGGATGAAATGCACAAAAGCCGCCGGATTAAATATGGAGACGTCATCATTTTCAGTGCCTTTGGGGCCGGTTTCACTGCCGGTACCTTGTTAATGAACTGGTCCATAAAAGATTAAACTATATATGAAAAAAATTGAAAGCAAAATATGTGAATTGACGGGGATTGAATACCCGATCTTTCAGGGTGGAATGGCTTGGGTATCCGAAGCAAAACTGGCCTCCGCCGTATCGAATGCAGGCGGGTTGGGAATCATTTCCGCCATGAACGCCAGTGCAGAATACCTGAGAGAACAGATAAGAATATGCCGCAAACTGACTGACAGACCCTTTGGTGTAAATATCATGCTCATGAGCCCTTTCGCCGAAGATGTGGCCCGGGTAGTTATTGATGAAAATGTTCCCGTTGTGACTACAGGAGCGGGTACACCCGGGAAATACATGCCACAGTGGCTCGAGGCAGGTATTACCGTTATTCCGGTTGTGGCTTCGGTAGCGCTGGCCAAACGTGTGGAAAGAATGGGCGCTCACGCCTTAATTGCCGAAGGTGCCGAATCTGGTGGTCACGTGGGAGAGCTCAACACAATGGCATTGGTTCCTCAAATATGTGATGCCGTCTCGGTTCCGGTGATTGCTGCCGGCGGGATTGCCGACGGAAGAGGAATTGCGGCTGCTTTTATGCTCGGGGCACAGGGTGTACAGTGCGGGACACGTTTCCTGTCGGCTGTCGAATGCCAGATCCATGAAGTATACAAGAAAAAAATCATTGAGGCTCACGATGTGGATACCATTGTAACCGGTAAAACGCTGGGACATCCGGTCAGGGCTCTCAAGACTCCGTTTACACGAAAATTCGCCCAGATGGAAAACGACGCGACCATCTCTCCGGAACAAATTGACCAGTTTGGAGCCGGAGCCCTCAGAAGAG
The DNA here is from genome assembly GCA_964600385.1 of uncultured Muribaculaceae bacterium. Taxonomy (GTDB): domain Bacteria; phylum Bacteroidota; class Bacteroidia; order Bacteroidales; family UBA932; genus DMER64. The sequence goes on along the minus strand of CAZRJC010000004.1, from coordinate 37,303 downwards.
CCGTACAGGAAGGCGACGAACAAATGGGCTGCTATATGGCCGGACAGAGTGCCGGATTAGTAACTAAAATACAAACTGTAAAAGAAATAATAGACGAAATGATGCAGCAGGCGTGCGCATTACTGAACAAATAACCAACACCCAATGAGACGAGTAGTAATTACAGGGCTGGGAATCATCTCACCCGTAGGAAACGATATTTCCACCTTTTGGACCCACCTCAGAAACGGGGTATGCGGAATTGATTTTATCAAAGCTTTTGACACATCTGATATAAGTGTGAAACTGGCCGGCGAGGTAAAGGATTTCAATCCGGCCTTTTATGGCATTGACACGGCTACTGCACGCAGGACCGATCTGTATTCCCAATATGCCATTGCAGCCGCCAAACAGGCCATGGAAGACAGCAAACTGGAAATGTCTCCTGAACGCCTTGGCGTATATATAGGATCCGGGATTGGAGGAATACATACCTTCATTGCTGAATGTAAAAAGTATCAGGATTCGGGAGCCAACAGGGTATCACCGCTGTTTATTCCTACCATGATAGCCAATATGGCCTCTGGCAATGTGGCCATACTATACAATGCCCAGGGCCCCTGTCTGCCCGTAGTAACCGCCTGTGCGACCTCTACACATGCCATTGGCGAAGCCTTCCGGGCCATCCGGCACGGTTATGCCGATGCCATTATCGCCGGAGGAGCCGAAGCCACCGTTGTACCTCTGGCTATAGGCGGATTCAATAACAGCCGTGCCCTGTCCAGAAGTACCGACCCCAAACGCGCCTCTATTCCCTTTGATATTGAACGGCAAGGATTTGTCATGGGCGAAGGCGCCGGCATTCTGATCCTGGAAGAATACGAACATGCGCTGGGGCGAAACGCCCATATATATGCCGAGGTTACCGGATACGGGAATACCTGTGACGCCTACCATTATACCGCACCGCGACCCGACGGCTCTACGGCCGGCCGGGCCATTCAACTGGCTCTGCAGGAAGCAGGTTATAACCAGTCCGATGTGCTATATATAAATGCACACGGCACCGGCACACCCCTGAACGATGCTTCCGAAACGCTGGCCATTAAAGTGGCTCTGGGCGAAGAAGACGCCCGCAAAGCCATGATCAGTTCCACCAAATCAATGACCGGACATATGCTGGGAGCTGCCGGCGCTGCGGAACTGATTGCCTCTGCCCTTGCTCTTGAAAAGGGTATAGTTCCTCCTACTATCGGGCTGGAAAAGCCAGATCCCGAATGCGACCTGGATTACGTACCCGGTAAGGCACGCGAGGTGAAGTTGACCATTGCCATATCGAACTCCCTGGGATTCGGAGGCCATAATGCCTGCGTTGCTTTACGTAAATAACATCTTGACATGAATAAAGAAGAGATCAAACAATTCCTGCCTCACCGGGAACCAATGCTCCTGGTTGATGAAATGACGGTAGACGAAAACCATGTGGCTCACGCAAAGTTCACCGTTACCGGAGAAGAGTTTTTCCTGAAAGGGCACTTTCCCGGATATCCCGTAGTGCCCGGCGTCATCCTTTGTGAGATCATGGGCCAGTGCTGCAGCCTGCTTGTAAAAGACGAGCTGAAAACCCACACCCCTTTTTATGCCGGTCTGGATAAAATCCGCTTTAAAAAACAAGTCCGTCCGGGCGATACCATCGAAGTTTCTGGCCATATAACCCGCCAGCGGGCTATGGTGTACTTTGTAGATGCCGTAGCTAAAGTGAATGGAGAAGTTTGTGTACAGGGAATCCTGTCTTTTGCTTTGGTGCCCAACGATAAAATGTAGCCCTTTCTCAAAGGCCCATGGATCTGACCTCCCTGGCAGAAATAATACGGTAATGGGGGGCATACGATTCGGAAAAGAAATTGCTGTGATGCCCTACGTAATCACCCGTAGCAAGTCTCGCCGCAATTTCCTTTTTCTCCTGTTCGTAGTCGGTATAGCGGGTAACGGGTGTGTTCATCTGTTCCAGTATGGCCACAATGGCGGTCCATTCTTCCTGCCATTTATCCATGTCAGGTAAGGTAAAGCTTTCCGCACTGCGTATAAACGCACTAAAGAAACAGTCATAATTGATTTTGCCTTCTTTTATTGCACGAAGATCCACACGTACAAACCGGTGTTCCCAACCCAGGGTGTCGAGCAGTGGACCTCTGAAAGATAACTCATTAAGGTCATAGGATTCCAGTTCGCTTCTCAGGTAAGCCCCTGCAGCTGCCGTGTCTGTAATGATATGTCCGGGTCCGAATTTGTCCTGAAAAAAATTTTTGTAGATATCCTGAATCCGGCTTTGCGGATATACTTTCAGTTGTTTTTCAATAGCAGTAGTAACTTTCTTTTCAAAACCGGGATGTCCGGGACCCGTACTGCAGGCTCCGGCCAGCAGCAGACATATGGTAATCAACAGTTCTTTCATAGGTTCGTATCTTTGACAAAGATATTATATTTGCTGTATGCTGGTTATAATACTGTTATTGATATGCGGAACACTTACCGGATTTTTGCTCCGACGGTTCCGCATGAGATTTCTACCGTTGCTGCTCACCGTTCTGGTGTGCCTTTTGCTTTTTGCCCTGGGACTTGAGGCTGGCGCTAACCAGACAATCATGAACAATCTGCCGGCTCTGGGGATTGAGGCGCTGGTCATGGCCGTGGCGGCTGTGACAGGAAGTTGCCTTATGGCAGCACTTCTATGGAGGTTAAAATGAAGAACAGTCTCATCATTATCCTTTGTTTTGTTGCAGGAGTTCTCCTGTCATATCTTGGGCTGCTGCCGGCAGGGAGTACGGAAAGCTCACTAAGTTTCTACATCCTGTGCGGTCTCATCTTCCTGGTTGGAGTAAGTATAGGCAATAACCCCGATTTTATCAAAGACCTCAAAACCATTAACCCGAGGTTCTACCTTCTTCCGCTGGTTACTGCGCTGGGGACCCTGGGAGCCATGGCGCTTGTAAGTCTGGCAGGAAGGCATTCCCTTCCGGAAAACATGGCGGTTGGGGCGGGATTCGGCTATTATTCGTTGTCCAGTCTGTTCATCGGTCAATACAAAGGAGTCTGGCTGGGAACACTGGCTCTCTTGGTAAATATTTTCAGGGAACTGATCACTTTGATGGGGGCTCCGTGGCTAAAGAAGTGGTTCGGTCCCCTGGCTCCCATTGCTGCAGGAGGGGCTACCTCCATGGACACCACCCTGCCGGTAATCACGCGTGTCTCGGGACAGGAATTCGCCGTATTATCTGTTTTTCATGGTGTGGTGCTGGATTTTAGCGTACCCTTTCTTGTGACATTTTTTTGCAGTCTCGATTATTAGCCTTACCTTGCGCCCTCATTTTAAACAACTACCTGCCGGTTTCAGGCAATATTTCATGACATTTACAGATTTACAAATTGAAGAGCCCATTTTAAAGGCTCTCGCCAAAATGGGTTATGATGTCCCCACACCCATTCAAGAGGAAGCTATTCCCATACTTTTACAAGGACAAGATATATTGGGTTGCGCAAGCACAGGCACAGGAAAAACGGCCGCATTTGCCATCCCTGTTATTCAAAAACTAATGCATCGGGACACAAAAAGTTCCAGAAGAACCATCAAGGCGCTGATACTCACCCCTACCCGGGAACTCGCCCTTCAGATAGATGAAAGCTTCAAGAACTACAGTATTTATACCAACCTGCGCAGTACCGTAATCTTTGGAGGAGTCAACCAAAGACCCCAGACACAGGCACTCAGCCGGGGAGTTGATATTCTTACTGCCACCCCCGGACGTCTTCTGGATCTGATGAACCAGGGTTTTATTCACCTCAATGATGTTGAATACCTGGTGCTTGACGAGGCAGACCGCATGCTCGACATGGGTTTCATCCACGATATAAAACGTATCGTTTCACAAGTACCAAAAGAAAGACAGACTTTGTTTTTCTCTGCCACCATTCCCGAAAAGATTGATGATTTTGCCCGTTCCATTCTGCATAACCCCATCCCGGTAAATGTTAAATCCGACGATAATAAAATAGAGAATATAGATCAATGCCTCTATTATGTAGATAAAAAAGGCAAAAACACCTTGCTGGTGGACATTTTGAAAGAAGTTGCATCGGATTCGGTTCTCGTTTTTTCGCGCACCAAACACGGGGCAGACAAGATTTCGAAAGAACTGACACGTCACGGTATTGGCAGCGAGACCATTCACGGTAATAAATCCCAGGCGGCACGTCAAAAGGCTCTCCTGAATTTCAAGAAACATTATACCAAGGTACTTATTGCTACAGATGTGGCTGCAAGAGGGCTTGACATTGCCCTTTTACCCATGGTCATAAACTACGACCTGCCTGAAGTCCCGGAAACCTATATCCACCGCATTGGACGTACCGGAAGGGCCGGCCATTCGGGAGTGGCTCTTTCTTTCTGTGAACCCCAGGAACGCAAGCTGGTTAACAGTATCCAGAAACTTACCGGACAGTCCATTCGCAAACTGACTGCCTGAGAGGGCTACAAATCAGTATTTGGTGTATATTTACATCATTATTAACCATGGTGCTATAATATATTACGAAATGAAAAAAATGATTTTTGCTCTGTTTGCGAGCATAGTACTGTATTCCTGCACAGGAATTTTCGGCAGCGGAGTGCCGATGGATGAAACTCGCGACATATTCCACATGTATGAAGGAATAAGCGTTGAAAGCGCCATTCGTGTTTACCTGTCCGACGAAATTACGCCAAATACCATACATATCCGTGCCGATGAAATGATCTTGCCATTTGTGGACATATACGTGGACGAAGACGGCATCCTGGTAATCAGATATACTCGCCCCATGCTCAAGCTGTCCTCAGTCCCAACAGAAGTAACTGTTCCTTATCACTTTGCGTTGTCACACTTTAAAGCGAGCGGAGCTTCCCGGATAGACGCCTACTGTCCTGTCATGTTTGCTCAGGCCGATTTTGAGGCAAGCGGCGCTTCTGTTTTGTCTTTTAGCGGCGTTGCCATGGACACACGCGTGGTCCTTAGCGGCGCCTCGCGTTTTGAAGACTACGAATTCGCCACTGTGGCTCTTGATTGTGAACTTTCCGGTGCCAGCCATATGGAGATCACCTGCACTGGTACCATGGCCGTTCAAGCCTCAGGTGCCAGCCGGGTTAATTATAAAGGCAACTGCCTGATTTCTCACATAGAAACCTCGGGCGGTTCAGAAGTCAATAAAAAAGATTAATTCTCCATCCCTTCCTGATATGTTTTATGGACCGTTCCGAACGGGTGTTCGGGCGGAGAATAAATTGAATAGATTTTCAAGGGTTCGTTTCCATTGTTGATTACATTGTGCCATTTACCGGCCGGAATAAAGATGGCGAAATCATCTTCCACAGGTGACTGAAAGTCCAGACTGTCTTTTGCAGGTCCCATAACCACCATTCCGGTACCGGCCTCGATGCGCAGAAACTGGTCAATATCGGGGTGCATCTCAAGTCCAATATCTTCCCCGGGATTAATGCTCATTAGCGTCATCTGTAAATAAGAGCCTGTCCAGACGGTCGTGCGGTAGAGATCGTTCTGAAGCGTGAACTGCTCTATATCCATAACAAAAGGCTCCGGTCCGTAATCACGGAATTCAACGGCAGGCTGCGTTTGGGGAGCTGCTGCAACATCTTTTTTCCCAGTCTCGCAACAGGAAATTACTAACACAATCACGGCCAGGGCAGGAATCAAATAAGTCAATTTCTTCATAGCTTAATTATTTATATATAACGTTACAATGAGTATCTGTCTTTGCCGAAACCAGGTGGTGTGAGGCGCATATACAAACCTCATTCATAGACATATTGGAGGTACAGTCAAGAAAAGACAGGTATTTATTATGGCATAGATCAAGCATTTTCAATTGGTTAAACATACAGCCCAGGTTCTCCAGAAGAGGATTTTTGCTCACATCCAGTTCGTTCAGATTGTTGCACCAACACCATAAATATGTTAATTCCGGGTTATTGGACAGATCAAGGGCCTCCAGCCGGTTATCGCTGCATAACAAATATTTCAGAGACGGATTATGTGTGACATCCAAATCGTTCAGCAGATTCTTCTCGCAAACCAGATGGGTCAGCATGGGGTTATTCGACACATCCAACGTTTTAAGTTGGTTTGACTGACAACCCAGACGCTGTAGCATGGTGTTATGACTTATGTCCAGTTCTTCAATCTGATTGTTGTTGCAATACAGGTCTCTAAGCGAAGTAAAGTATTGCAAACCCTCCAAAGATACAATGCCACGCTGGGGGCAGGAAATTACCTTTACGGCGGCAGCTTCCGCCAGGCTTAATTTTCCATCGAGGTTTGAATCGAATTCATTTATGCAATAGGTTCTGAAGAGAGGATCGGAAATAGGAACCACATCTTTCTCCGAACAGGAAAAAAAGGGAAGCAGCATAAGGAACGATGCTGCGGATAAACGAATGAATGGCTTCATGAACAAAGATTCTTTAAATCAATTATTCAAAACGGCTGCAAAAGTTGGTTCTCCTGGCTATAAATATACAATTTTTTATTCTATATTTCCGCAACTAATTTGTAATTATACAATTCTAATTTTTATACAGTCATGAAAACACTCGTCCTTTATCTGTTCCTGCTAACCGGATTAGCGCCCTGGAGCATGCCGGGAAACCATGTGGCTGAGTACAAAACGGGACCAAAATTCAGATTTGTGCGCCGGGTAGAAATGTTTGTAGAAAAAACCGGTGAACGGTGCAAAGAATACAGTGGCGCCGACTGGCTGGTGGCACAACAAAGCTTTGGGACACTTATTGGAGAATATTCCGATTACTATTCCTCTCTGGACAAAGAAGAAAAAGACAGGGTGAACAAAGCCATTGGTCAATACGTCGGATTCACCATTAAGGCCGGCGTTAAGATCTCGTTTGAAGTACTGCGTGAAATCTATCGCCGGGCCCCTTCGGTCCTGGAGGGTATCTACGAAGGTTCCGGGCTGAAAGAATTATTGGAGTAAGGAATCTGTTCTGAACGGCTTTTGCGGTATCCTGAGGTAGACTTCAGTTATGAAATCATAGTCCAGCACCTCGGAAATAGACAATAAAAGATCCACATCTATGCTTTTTCTTTGAAATATATCGTAGACTGTTGTCCGCGAGCGATTTATCCGCGAAGCAAATTCCGGAATAGACAACTGACGTTCTTTTACCTTTTGTTCAATAACGCTTCCAATAAAGACAGGGCTCATAATCTATCATTACTTGATTTATGCCTTTAAAATAAATCAAGTGAACCTGTTTATCCATCCTGGCCTTGATTTTAGGTTATTTCAGCTTGATTTTGGGATTGATTATTCCCCGAAGTTTTCTTTGCCGGTTGGAGCAGTGTGGGTGCTGCCACATTGCGGGCAGGCCACCTTGGAGGCTACATTGTGAAAAGAGCCACCGCATTCACAGATAAAGAATCCCAGCGGACGGTGCATTTTATGATATTGGAATTTAGATTTGCCACAACGGGAACAATAATAATTCGTTCCCAGGGCATTCATTCCTTCGTTCACATCAAAGACATTTCCACAGGAACTACATCTGTATACCTTCTTTATAGCCATATCATAGGATTGGTCTTTCCTGCTTATTAGTACGATTGAAAACATTTCGTAAAATACACAAAAAAAACAAGTGTACAATCGTGACTTTGATTTCGGTAAATGACTCTTTGAAATTGGAAGATCAACTATCAGATAAGGATGCCTTGTCCTCTCAGAAAAGGAATAAAGTCGTCTTTTCTCGAGCGGGCAACAGGGACCATGGTTTTAGTACTGTCATCCATAATAACATAACAGCCATCTTTATTAACCAATTGTTTGATATGTTTGATGCTGACCAGATGCTGGTTATGTACTCTGTAGAAAAGCCCCAGATCTGTCAAAAGATCTTCGTAGAAAGCTATCCCTTTAGAGACAATTATTTTTTTATATTGTTGATCTTCAACATAAAATACCTCGGTATATGAATTATCAGAGTGGAAACGGATGATGTTTTTAATTTTGACAAAAACCAGACTGCCCTGATCGTACAACGCAATTTCTTTGTCTTCGTTATTCGCCTTGAGATTCTCAAGCAGGTTCCCAAGTTTTCTTCCACCCATTCTGAGGTTGTAACGAATCATCGCCTGTTTTATTTCTTCTTCATTTATGGGCTTTACAATATAATCGAGTGCAGCCATTTTAATCGCCTTTATGGCGAATTCCTGATAAGCCGTGGTAAAAATGACCTCAAAGGTCCTCTTTTCCACCATTTCAAGCAAATCAAATCCGGAATAGGGGCCCAATTCAATGTCAAGAAATATAAGGTCGGGATTTAGTTCCCCTATCTTTTGAACAGCCTCGGGTACATTGGTACAAATAGCCTGAACTTCAATGTATGGAAATTGTTCTTCAAGGATTTTTTTCAAAGAAGCGATGTGTAAAGAATCGTCTTCAACAATAATAGTCTTGATCATGCTGCTAATACTTTAGGAAGAAACAACTTAACAATGGTGCCTGAAGATGTATTGTCGCTTCTTTTTATGTTTAGTATGGAATAGGAAGATTCCGACCGGGTCATTTCATTGATAAGTTTTAACCTCTGCTCTGTTAATTTCAATCCCAGTGATTCTTTTTTTATACCAGAGAAGTGTTCCTCCTTTTTCTCTGAAAAGCCAACACCGTTATCGACAATTTCACACAAAATTTTATCAGATTCCGGTCTGATGTGTATCACAATTTCATAAGAGTCATCCTGCCTGACAAAACCATGTTTTATTGAATTTTCAACAAAAGGTTGCATGATAAGCGGAGGGACCATGGTAATCTGGGGATCTACAGAGGAATCTATATCAATTCTATAAGTAAATTTATTAAGATGACGCATTTTTTCCAGGTCCATATAGTTCCTGAGGATATCAAGTTCCCTCTCCAGGGGAATTTCCTTCTTTGACATGCTTTCAAGCATCATGCGCGTGAGATCCGAGAACTTTCTCAGACAGGCTATTGATTCTTTGACGTTCGATTCGCCAAGCAAATACTCTACGGTGTGCACGCAATTGAAAATAAAATGCGGATTCAATTGAAAATTTATAGCCTTCATGTTATTTTCAATGAGCTGCCTGTTCAATTCCGCCGCAGTCTGCCTTAAAAGCGCCTCCTCTTTTTTCTTTTTATTTCTGAACCACAGGGAAACAAAATACAACGAGGAAAAAATCGTAAGAAAAACAACAGCATACACAATGGAAATCAGACGCTTTTCTTTCTTTTCCTGCTCAATGGCCTGTATATTTAATTTTTCGTTAAGTGTGTAAAGTTCAATTTCATGTCGCTGGTTTTCTCTTTCGGCATTGGCCAGTTTCAGACTTTGCAGATAATTCTCATTTTCAGCAATGGTAATCTCATTTAGCCGATTTAACGATTCCAGGTCATTTTGCTTTTTCTCATTTTCAAGGTTAAGAAGTGCAATTTCTTTTTCTTTCTTTTCCGTGTCGTATTTTGTCTGAAGTTCAGTTACCGATCTGATGGTTTGTTCGCTGAGTAGTGAATCCTTGTAAGCAGTATAGACATGTATATATTTGTATACGCTATCCTGCTGATTGAGCTGATTATAGAGAATCACATAATTAAAATACAGATCACACAGATACTTAGTATCATGTGTTTCAATATAAATTCTTTCAGCTTGTCTAAAATAATCCAGGGCGGCCTTAGTATCTTTTTGGTCAGATAATATCGTCGCAATATTGTGTAATGACGTACCAATAATAGATTTGTCGCCCGACACATAACCATAATCAAGCGATGATTTAAAACATTCCAGCGCACGGTCGTATTCCTGATTATTCCTGTATTCGAGTCCAAGATAACCATTTATAATTTGCAAAAAATAATCATTCTCAACCTGAGTAAAAATACGACGGGCCTCTTCCAGAGCGGGTAAGGCTTTTCCCTTTTCTCCGCTTTCATCGTAAGCCAGAGCCAGTCTGTATAACGAAACTCCTTCTGCATTCAGATCTCCTAAACGGTTAAAAATATCTTTTGCCTGTTGAGCATACTGAATGGATTTATCGTATTGTTTCAAGGTCCTGTAAATACTGGCCATATTAACAAAAGACGTGGCCAGTGGATTTTCTTTATTGTTTGCCTCGAAAATTTTATTGGCCTCCAGATAATGACGAAGAGCCTCGGCGAGATCTCCTTTGATCTTATAAATATTGCCTATCCACACGTAACCATTGGCCATATGAACCAGATCTCCGGCTTTTAAGTAAATCTTGTTAGATTTGCTGCGAAGATCAAGTGCCTTTTCATACTCACCTTTATGTATCATGACAATGCTTATATTGTCCATAGATCCGGCCATACCTAATGTGTCGCGCATTTTTGTAGTCAGACGAAACCGTTTTTCGTAATAATTCAGGGCCATATCAAAATTACCCAGATTATAATATGCTCCTCCCAGGCTGTTAAGACAAATACTTGTTCCATTCTCATTTCCGGTTTTTTGAGAAATTTCCAAACCCTGTTTTGCATATTCAACAGTCTGTGAAGGGTTGGTGTTCATATAAAGCATTGACAACCGGTATAAAGCTTCCACCTTAGTTGTATCTGACCTTGTATTCGCAATGATTGTCTGCAACGAATCGATAGTTCGCTGTTGCGCATTAAGTCTGTCTGTTCCTAAAGCAAATAAAAAGGAAAGACAAATTGTATAACAGAAAAATTTCATCATTTTTACAAATGAGAAAATTAAAAAATATTAAACAGGCTGTAGGGACAAAAATTCCCAAAAAACTCAGGATGGAACTGAGTGCTAAGTTAGCCATAATTCTTCTAAACATAACTTATGAATACCATATTATTACTTTTTGAGTTAATTTTCTGTTCTCCCGATCTGGAGTGTTACCGGCTTTCAGACCAGGTTTTTTGGTATGTTTCGTATGCAGAAATGAAAGGATTCGGCCGGGTAGCCTCCAATGGACTTGTCTATACCGACGGAGGACAGGCTTTTTTGTTTGACACACCCGTGAACGACACGCTGACTAAGGACCTGCTGGAATGGATAAAGGATTCGTTGCATGCAGAGGTTATCGGCTTTGTGCCTAACCACTGGCATGAAGACTGTATGGGCGGACTGGCTTATCTGCAACAAAAAGGTATCCCGTCCTGGGCCAATCACCGGACGGTTGAAATAGCCAGGGAAAAAGGCCTCCCCATACCCGACAGGGCATTTGATGATTCCCTGACGCTATGGCTCAATGAACAGCCCATTATATGTTATTTTCCCGGTCCGGCACACTCAATGGACAACATTGTAGTCTGGCTGCCCAACGAAAAGATTCTTTTTGCCGGCTGCCTGTGTAAAGAAATGGCATCTGCCGGTTTAGGCAACACAGCCGACCGGAGTCTCCCCGAATGGGCAGCAACCATAGAAAAAGTGCAAACCACCTTTCCCAATGCTCTTATTGTGGTTCCCGGACACGGAAAACCCGGTGGACCGGAATTGTTGCAACACACCAAAGACCTCATTTTTTTGTATATTTGACACATGAGAACAGTATTATTTGGCGGAAAACCCGTCGGCCTGTCAGGAAACGAGATCCGGACCGGCGTCATGGCGCCCGATTTTACCGTTGTAAACGGCGCTCTTAAAAATGTAAAACTCTCCGATTTCGATGGAAAGATACGTGTGATTGCCGCCTATCCGTCTATCGACACCGGAGTCTGTCAGGCCCAGAACCGGCGTTTTAATGCCGAGGCCTCGGGGCTCACCAATACAGTCATCCTTTCTGTATCCTGTGATTTACCCTTTGCCCAAAAACGTTTCTGCGCCGCCGAGGGCCTCGAAAACGTGATTACCCTCTCGGACCACCGGAATGTGGAGTTTGGTACCAGGTACGGGTTCCTGATTGAAGACCTCAGGCTGCTTTCGCGTGGTACGGTAGTGATAGACGCCAAAGGCATTGTGCAATATGTTGAGTATTTGCCGGACGTATCTATGGAACCCGATTACGAAGCAGCACTCAGGGTAGTACACCGCCTTATTTAGGTTACGATGACCGGGATTCGCACTTTTTTGGCCTTGCCGCTGGAACCTGAACTTCCTGCGCGGGAAAAAATGCAACAATTGCAAAAGCAGATGGAACTGTACCGGATCAAGTGGATTCATTCCGGACAGTTCCATCTGACTTTATTCTTTTTTGGTGAAGTGGAAGCCCGGCTTATACCTTCATTGACAAACAGTCTGCAAAATGCAGTCAAACAAACCGCGTGTTTTACCTATTCATTAGGTGACACCGGGATTTTCCGGGATCGCAGCGGGCCGCGCGTCCTTTGGCTGGGCATCGAGGCGCCGCTTGGCTTCCATCCCGACAAAGCGGCTTTTCATCCGCATATCACCCTGGGACGTTTTCTGGCCCGACTGGACATGAATTAATTATGGAATTTCTTGTAAAATGAATTTTGATGTACATGTTTTCGGTGAAGGATTTCACCGGTTTGTCCAGCAGGAAATGGACTGGTTTACCGTGCCGCTTGGTATTCTTCTACACGTACTTGCCTTTCTGGTTTTGCTTCTTGTTTTTATTTACGGGAACCGCGCAAGAAAGGTTTTTACGGTTTACTTTACACTCAATTGGCTTTTTCTTTTTGCCTTTTGGGGGGTATACGGTATTATTTACTGGGCACGGATAGGCCCGGTTTATCTGGCTACTTTTATCATGACCCCTGTTCTGCTGGGCTTTATAGCGGCAGCATGGATAAAAGAATGTTACAATCCTTCCATCGATCTTGATTTCAGGAAAGTTCCCGCATGGAGATACCTGGTCCTGCTTATTGTATTATGGGGCCTGTGGTATCCCACGTATATTTACGGCGAAGGCTTTACTTTCAGCGGACGGGATCTCTTGTTTTCCAATTTCGGGCTGATGCCATGCCCCACAACAATGGTTGCCCTGGGGATTTTCACTTTGAAATATCCAGCGGGGAACAGAAGGTTGTTCAATCTGTTAACTGCTTTTGCACTTGTAATAGGACCTCCCACCGTTGCAGCCGGCTGGTATCCGGATATTCCTCTGATAATGATAGGTCTTTACGGATTAATCATGATCCTTTTTTTAAGGCCCCGTTTAAAACATAATATTGAATGAAACACTTATTTTTTCTCTTCTTGTTCTTGTTGCTGAGTACAACACAAGGCAACACCTGCACCACATTTAGTATAAAAAGCCAAAACGACCTGGTTTTTGGCCGGAATTTCGACTTTCCCTCTGGCTGCGGCCATGTAATTGTTAATAAACGCAATATAGTCAAGACCGCTTTTATTCGTCCGCCCGAAAACCCTGTGGAATGGGTATCGGAATACGGAAGTGTCACCTTCAACCAGATTGGGCGTGAATTCCCTTACGGAGGGATGAACGAAGCCGGACTGGTCATTGAACAGATGTGGCTGGACGAGACCGTATATCCTGTTCCCGATCAACGGTACGGACTTTCTGAACTTCAATGGATCCAGTATCAGCTGGATAATTCGGCCACCGTGGCAGAAGTGCTGGCCAGCGACTCTGCAGTCCGTGTCTCCACACAATCTACCGCTCCGCTTCATTTCCTGGTCTGTGACAAAATGGGGAACGTGGCAACCATAGAATTTATTAACGGACAAAGGGTAGTCCATACCGAAACTTCCTTGCCGTACAGTGTACTGGCCAACGATTCGTATGAAAAATCCCTGGCTTTCACTAACGGCACTCTTCCAGGCGGCCAGGACGAAGCCACGCCTTATACACGGTCTTCCCTCAACCGCTTTGCCACAGCAGCGCGGATGGTGAAGGAATACAAAGAAGAAGCTGTTATTGATTATTCATTCACCATTCTCGACAGTGTAAGCCAGGGAGTGCATACCCGCTGGAGTATTGTCTATGACATTGCACACATGGCCATCTACTATAAGACACAGGTCAACCCCTCGGTCCGGAATCTTTCTCTGTCACAATTCGATTTTTCCTGCCAGACGCCCTGCCTGCATGCCAATATCGATGCCAACATGACCAACGGCCTGCTTGTTTTTGAACCGCACTCTGTACAAGCAAACCGGGAATTGATTGACCTTGTTTTCAACCAGGTTGAGTTCTTGAAAAACATCCCGGCTGCCTATCGTGAAGGTCTTGCAAATTATCCGGAAACGACCCGTTGTAAAAAATAAAAATGCAGCTATGAATTTCACTGAATTGATAAAACAACGCCAGAGTGTCCGAAGCTACCTGCCTCAACCGGTAGAAAAGGAAAAAATCATCCAGTGCCTCGAGGCAGCCAGGCTGTCTCCCTCGGCCAATAATTCACAACCGTGGAAATTTATTGTTGTGGACGATCCTGGGCTCAGGGATGCGATTGCCGGATGCTCTGCCAGCCTGGGCATGAATAAATTTACTTATCAGGCACCTGTGCTGGTTGTTGTCGTTCTGGAAAAAGAAAACATCCTGTCTTCTGTAGGAGGGATGCTCAAAGACAAGGAATTCTGCCATTACGATATAGGTATTGCCGTGAATCAGTTGTGTCTTCAGGCGGCAGAACTGGGCCTGGGGACCTGCATAATAGGCTGGTTCGACGAAAAGCGGCTTAAAGAAATACTGGACATAGACCGGAAAAGGCGCGTACCGCTTATTATCTCTTTAGGTTATTCAGATGCTCCGGTCAGGGCAAAAAGCCGGAAATCTCTCGAAGAGATAAGCAGTTGGAACAAATACAGGTAACTGTTCAGACTAGTCGATATCCTTGATCATGCTGTCCAAAAGGTCCTCCACATGGTCTGAGCTTTCTTCCCACGAGGCCCTCCATTCGCCGTCAATGTCCTCTACGTCGGATTTATAGATGGTATCGCCATCGCGTGTTTCTACAACATAGTAATGCGAAAGTTCATCTCCATCGTAATCCACAACGTAATAAAGAATGATTTCGGCTTCATACTCCGTATCTACGAGCCTCCAGAATTTTGAATGGTCCTCAACCATTGATTTCCTGGTATTGATACAGCCCATGATGCTCCAGCGGTCTTCTCCGTAAACAAGCGGGACATATACCCTGGTGCCCTTTCCCAATAGTTTCTCGGGATCACGGCGGGAAACCCTTTGCAGGTATTCGTCATTAACGTCTTTCCCTTTCTTGTCGTATTTGTAATAAGCGACCTTTCCGTCATATTCGACGAATTCCACCTCGTTAACAGGAACCGTTTTAGCCACACCGTAAGAGTTTCTGTATTCGATATTGGAAGATGTCACATTCATTACAGTTACATACTCACCTCTTTTTCCAAGAGTTTTAATGTAGTCGAAATTTGTCTGAGCTGCCAGCCCAATAGGAATGGCGCACAAAATGGAGATAATTACTAATTTTCTCATAAGGCTTTCATCAGGTTGGTTAATTCTGAGGTAAATATACTATTTTTATTCCGGATTTAACCCATATCCCCGGCTGAATTATACCTCCGTAATCTGCATAAGATGTGTTAAAAAGATTATTCATATCACAGAAAACGGTAATGCCTCTTTTTTGCCACTGCACGCGCACATCGGTAAGAAATAACGGACGGTAATTTTGGAGCATATTGGACGCATTGGTAAAATTGCCTGCTCTGTCTGAGTAACTGAACCTCCAGGATGCACTGAATTCTTTGTAGATAACATGATCTATGTTCAGCGTAAGCTTGTGTTTCAAATAATCCAGCGCATATTTTGAATCGTATTCTTCCGATGTCTTATCCTGGGTGAGAAAAGAATAAGTGAGTTTGACCCGTTGCAGCATATTTCCGGACATGTATTCCAAAAACATTTCTGTTCCAAGGGCATTGATCCTGGCATGATTTACCGCCGTAAACCGGACGTCGGAACTGCTGTATTTCACCCAGTCAATAATATCCCGCCCCATACGGTAATAGCCCAATACACTTGCATTCCATCTATGACGGCGGTACTTAACTCCTGCTTCGTAAGTAATGGCTTTCTCGGGTTTGAGATTGGGGTTCCCTTCCTGGGTGGCATTATTCAGATACAGATCTGTAAATGTTGGCAGGCGCAGAGACTGGTTGGCCGAGGCATAGAGACTCCAGTAGCTGTTAACGGTATATCCCAGATCGGCCCCGAAATAAAAATTGGAACCAAAGTCGTCACAGTAATTGCCCAATACGCCAACCGAAGCGGAGAATTTGTTGAAATAAAGGGCGTGACTTACGAATCCATTCACATTTTGCCTCTGCTTTTCCCGGGTAAAAAAGATACTGTCCGGTTCTAACGGAACCGGCACACCGTCTGTCATGACTTCACCCAGCGCGTTACTGAAAATATGCTCGTTCCGATAATCCACTCCCACCGTGGTTTTACCCAGAAAAGACACCAGCGAGGCCGTTTGGGAGGCTCCCGCCACACGGGTCAGGTGGTAATTGTGCGTATAACCAGGATAGGCATTCAGGTAATCCCGGAATAGCTCAAAACGGTCGTGATGCCTGCGCCAATATATTTTGGTTTCAAAGCTAAAACGCTTTATGGTTGTGGAGAACGAGGCCGATCCGAAAAAAGTTTTGGTGGCTTCATATTCGTTCGCATACAATGGATTGAGCGAATAAAACCCATATGCTCCGTAGTCTTTGTCCTGGAACCCACCCTGAATATTAATCCGGCCCGACTGCCCGGTGCGTATTTTCACCTGACCGAAAACGTTGGTGATCCCAAAATCGGTGTCTTCCATATAACCTTCCGAGCGGCTGTGAGAGGCCGAGGCAAAGGCCGTTACCGGGCCCGAGACCAGTGTCCCGCCGGCTTCCTGTGAAAGAAATCCGTACGATCCTCCGGAAATCCCCGCTCCGATGCGGTTTGTCCCGGACGAGCCGGTAATGATGTTTACCGCTCCGCTGAACGCATTCGGTCCCAGTTCCCTTGAACCGGGGCCCTGCAATACTTCAATCCGGTCTATGGACGACAGATCTACGGGCATATCGAGCGCATAATGGCCGGTCTGCGGATCCGTAATATTTATCCCGTTCAACAACACCAGCATCTGGTCAAACGTACCGCCCCGCATATTAATATCGGCCTGGACTCCGTTGGCTCCCCGCTGACGGATGTCAACCCCCGGTATATAACGCAACAGATCGGACAATGTCTTTACGGGGGCGTTTTGTATCTCCTCCTTCGTCACCACAGCAACCACCCTGGCAAGGGCAGAATATACCTCCTGGCGCCGGGCAACAATCTCTACCTGAGAAAGATTAACCTGCCGGGTGGTATCGGACTGGCCATATGCACGGCTTTTCCCCGGAACAAGAAAAAGCAGCACGACACAGGCCACAATCAGATACATTTTCAGCACTTTAATCTTCATAACATCTTCCACTTGACATCTTGAGCCGGCAAAGATAAGTGTTTCAACAGAATTCGTATTTTTGTCCATGAAAAAGACTCAACCTGCGCTGCTGGCGCAAAAAATCGAACTTACTGAACATCATATTTACCTGAAACTGGCTGAACGAACCAGGGATTTGGGTAATGCAGACCTTTTACGGCAGATTGCCGCCCAGGAACTCGAACACGCACGGTTTTGGGAAACCAAAACGGGCATAAAAGTCAAACCCGACCGGTGGCGTATCCGCAAAACCACTTTCCTGGCCCGCCTGCTGGGGTTGACGTTTGTACTCAAACAAATGGAAAAGCGGGAGGGTACCGGCTCGGCCCGTTACGAAGCGCTTCACGAAATGTACCCGGAGGCCGGTCGGCTCGCACTGGAAGAAAGAGCCCACGAACAAGAGATTCTGGGCATGCTGAATGAAGAAAAGCTGCAATACGTGGGTTCCATTGTACTGGGGCTTAACGATGCCCTGGTGGAACTGACGGGCGCTCTGGCGGGATTCACGCTCACCCTGGGCGACACTCGCATCATCAGCGTGGCCGGCCTGGTGACAGGCATCTCGGCTGCCTTTTCCATGGCCGCTTCCGATTATTTATCTTCGCGGGCCGAAGGCAATACCGCTGCAAAAAAATCCGCCCTGTATACGGGCATCTCCTATCTCTTCACGGTCATACTTTTAATCCTGCCATTCCTGCTCCTGCCGGGCAAATTCGCGGCACTCGGTCTGACGCTGCTCATTGCCATCCTTATCATCTTCTGCTTTAATTATTACCTGGCCACAGCAAAAGACCTGAACTTCAAATCACGGTTCCTGGAAATGGCCGGCATCAGTCTGGGCGTAGCCGCCTTCTCCTTCCTGGTGGGCTACCTGCTCAACCTGATACTGGGAGCATAAGACCAATCCGGCACTGTGGCATTTCTATACACAGGAAGAACGCCACAAGATATTTAGAAAGGGAAACGCCTCCCATTGGCTGAGCCAATGGGTCCTTCCCTCCGCGGGCGCGAGGTTTCCCTTTTTCTGAATATCTTGTAAGCGTTCTTAACCGTGTTAAAGAAATGCTGCGGAAGAATATTGCAGAAATGCAACAGAATATACCACAGAAAATGGAGGCAAACCATGGAAATATGCACTCATTGCCCATGATCGTGTTTCACGTACATTTAGTTTTGAATACGTTCTGGCTTAACCACAGCACAGTATTCAAAATTGACAACTATTAATTTACATAAATTCACATATAAGTAAATTTTCATTATCTTTGCCAATCCTAAATAAATTATGAAGTGTGAACTAAAAAAGATCGAAGAGCTTAGTGGAAATAGAACATCCATCTATTCTATAGTAATAGATAATTCTGAACAAACACTTTTTGATATTTTTATTGAGGAAAACAAAAGTTCACATTTGAGTGAAATAGAAGACATCGTTCAACGTTTAAAAACAATAGGGACAAAAACAGGAGCAAGAGAACAATTTTTTAAACTGCACGAAGGATGCCCAGGTGATGGAGTCTGTGCCTTGTTTGATTTACCTGAAAAAAATCTGAGGCTTTATTGTATTCGATATAATACACAAATAATTATAATAGGCGGTGGTGGAGCAAAAAATGTACGCGCCTTGCAACACGACAGGAAACTGACCAAAGAAAATTTTTTATTACGAGAACTTTCTAAACAGATTACAGAAAGAATAAAAGAAAAGGATATTCGATTTACAATTGATGGAAACGATTTTGAAGGAGACTTCGAACTTAATCTTCGCATTGATTAATAACGAAACTACACAAAACAACAGCATTAAGGACTAAAAATTTATGACAAATAAAATAAAGAGAGGCAGCATTGGAGAAATATTAGCATCCATATCTCCGAAAGAAGCAAAGCGAATAGAAAACCGTATGCTTATTGCATCAAAAATTGACGATGCTCTGAAAGCCAAAAAGTGGAAAAACATAGATCTTATGCACGCTATGGGGAAAACTAATCCTTCTGAAATTACACGTTGGCTTAGTGGAACGCATAATTTTACAATAGACACTCTGTCCGATTTAAGTTTTGAATTAGGTGTCGATTTCCTAAATCTTGAAGAAAAACAAGAAGCAGTAATTCAAAGATATAATGTAACGGTATGTATGACCGCCGAAAATATAAATATCGGTTATGTAAATACTATTACTAATAGTAAACCATATTATAAAAAAGCTGTTTTATGCAATTAAACCGTTTTATCTATGAACAATAATATCTCTTTTGCCGTTACCGGCATCGAGCTTTTGGATTACGCTATTACATCGCCACACAAAGCAATTGCCAACGGTACGCCTTATAAATTCGATTTAAATATTGAACATCGCTTCAACATAGAGCAGAAACGTGTTTTTGTGGTTGTGGCAGTACGTGTTTGTGCTGATGGCATTGAATCAGAGTTGGCATCAGCAAACGTCAGCTGTATCTATAATATTCATAATCTTGAAAACTTTGTAGAAGAGAAAAAAGTTAAGTTTCCTGACGATTTTATTGTAACATTAAATTCAATTTCTCTTTCAACTGTGCGGGGTGTTTTGTTTACCCTGTTCAGAGGAACTTTTCTGCATAATGTTATTCTTCCTATTCTGGATCCAAAAGAGTTTATTTCTGAAAACCATCAACCTCAGCTTTGATTAGTGAGCAAAAATTGAGAGGATTTTCCAACTCACTTCTGGAGCCTTCAAGACAGAACGCTTTTATCACAAAGGAAGAACGAACCAAGATATTTAGAAGAAGGGAAACCTCGCGCCCGCGGAGGGAAGGACCCATTGGCTCAGCCAATGGGAGGCGTTTCCCGTTCTAAATATCTTGTGGCGTTCACTTTTCTTTGTGATGCAGAGCCCTTGCTCAAAACCCCATTTTCCGCAATGAGCGTCGTCCCGGCTCGGTAAGAGTCTCTTTATATCGTTCATCGGTAAGGGTCGTGAGCTCGGGGGCCAGCTCTGGATACTTTCTGGCCAGTTTCATAAGCATCCGGAGCGCGGTAAACCGCAGGGAAGGAATGGATGTTTCCTGTGTCCATTGCCCGACACAGTAGTCAAGCATAATGCCCTCGGCTTCTTCGGGAAGATCCATGCGCAAAAGCACCATCAGCAGATCGCGCCGGTGCCCTTCGGCTTTGGAAGGCAACGCCTCAATCATCGGAAAGATGAACGGAGTGAGCCTCGGGTCGTTCTCCTCCATACTGCCCCACAGGAGCGAAGCAGCTCGCCAGGCATACGGCTGGTTATCTGACAACGCCAGGTCAATAGCCTCGGGGAAGTCCTGCGGATGCGCCTTCAGGTACGAGACCATACCGGCTTTAGGAGACTGAACAAGTATTTCCTGTAACAGTGTCATAGCGCGTTATTCACCAATTATCTTCACCAGGACCCGCTTGCTGCGCATCCCGTCAAACTCGCCGTAAAAAATCTGTTCCCACGGCCCGAAATCGAGGCGCCCGCCCGTGACAGCCACCACGACTTCACGTCCCATGACCTGACGTTTGAGATGGGCATCGGCGTTATCCTCAAAACCATTGTGGCTGTATTGGGAATAGGGCTTTTCGGGAGCCAGGTGCTCCAGCCATTTTTCAAAGTCGGCATGCAGCCCGCTTTCATCGTCATTAATGAAAATACTGGCGGTAATATGCATGGCGTTGCAAAGTAACAGGCCTTCCTTTATACCGCTCTCCTGCAGGCAGGTCTCAATTTGAGGGGTAATATTGATAAAGGCACGCCGGGTTTTGGTCTGGAAGAATAATTCTTTTCGGTAGGTTTTCATAAAACAAATTTACAAAATGTTCACTAATTTTTCTTTTGTTATCTTTACACTATGAAGTTCTTATTCATATTATTAGGCACTGTTTCTTTGTGTCTGGGCGTTGCAGGAATATTTATCCCGGGGCTGCCTGCCACACCGTTTCTTTTACTGACTGCCGGATTGTACGTTAAGAGTTCGGAGAAACTATATACAAAATTGATGAATAACCGGATTACCGGCCCGTACATTAAAGAATTCCGCGCCAATAAGGGAATGACGAAAAAAGCGAAGGTAAGGGCGTTGCTTGTTATGTGGCTGATGATTATTGTATCCTGCCTTTTTTTCGTTCCATCGGTTATGGTGAAAGTGATTGTTCTTGGGTCCGGAATCATAGGATCGGTAGTTATGGGAATAATTGTACCAACGATAAGTCTCAATAAAACGGAAACCATTAAAACAGATGATTATGGAAGAAAAGAAAAAACTGACCAATGCGTCGGGAGCTCCTATCGCTGACAATCAAAACTCGCTGACAGCCGGTCCCAGGGGACCGATGCTGCTGCAAGATGCCTGGTACCTGGAAAAACTGGCTCATTTTGACAGGGAAGTTATTCCGGAAAGACGTATGCATG
The DNA here is from genome assembly GCA_964600385.1 of uncultured Muribaculaceae bacterium. Lineage (GTDB taxonomy): Bacteria > Bacteroidota > Bacteroidia > Bacteroidales > UBA932 > DMER64. Next base: position 15,476 of record CAZRJC010000004.1, on the reverse strand, counting down.
CCAAAGGTTCGGGCGCTTTTGGCACATTTACCGTGACACACGATATTACTCAATTCACTAAAGCCCGGATTTTCTCTGAAATCGGTAAAAAAACAGAATGTTTTGTGCGTTTTTCCACTGTAGCTGGCGAACGGGGCGCTGCTGACGCAGAACGGGATATCCGCGGTTTTGCCATGAAATACTATACCGAGGAAGGAAACTGGGACCTGGTAGGGAACAATACGCCTGTCTTCTTTTTCAGGGACCCTATGAAATTCCCCGATCTGAACCACGCCATCAAGCGCGATCCGCGTACAAACCTTCGCAGCCCCAACAGTAACTGGGATTTCTGGTCAAGTCTCCCCGAAGCCCTGCACCAGATAACCATTACCATGAGCGACAGGGGAATCCCGTACTCCTATCGCCACATGCACGGATTCGGCAGTCACACGTACAGTTTTTACAACAGTAAAAACGAGCGGACGTGGGTTAAATTCCACTTCATCACCCAACAAGGGATAAAAAATCTTACAGACGCCGAGGCTGAGGCCATCATTGCCTCGGACCGGGAAAGCCACCAGCGGGACCTTTACCGGAGCATTGAACGGGGTGAGTTCCCCCGCTGGACACTGAAGATTCAGCTGATGACCGGGGAGCAGGCCAACAACAGCAAAAACAATCCTTTTGACCTTACAAAAGTATGGCCCCATAAAGAATACCCCCTTCGAGAAGTCGGTGTGCTGGAATTGAACCGCAACCCGGAGAATTATTTTGCCGATGTGGAGCAAGCAGCTTTCAACCCGGCCAACGTGGTCCCCGGTATTGGCTTTTCGCCGGACAAGATGCTCCAGGGAAGACTCTTTTCCTACGGCGATGCGCAACGCTACAGGCTGGGAGTGAATCACCACCTGATTCCGGTGAATGCGCCCAGATGCCCGGTACACAGTTACCACAGGGATGGCGCCATGCGCACCGATGGCAATAAAGGATCCGTTATTTCCTACGAACCTAACAGCTACGGCGAATGGAAAGAACAACCGGAATTCAGGGAACCCAGGCTGGATTTATTCGGGGCAGCAGACCGCTGGAATTTCAGAGAGGACGACGACGATTATTACACGCAGCCCGGTAACCTGTTCCGCCTGATGACCAAAGAACAACAACAGGTGCTGTTTGAGAATACGGCCCGCAACATGGGAGATTCATCGGAGGAAATCAAACGCCGCCACACAAGCAACTGCATGAAGGCAGACAAAGCCTACGGCGAGGGCGTGGCTAAGGCATTGAATTTGATTCCTTAACAACATGAGAACCGATACTGAATACATAAACAGACAGCCGGCTGTGGCTGGTAAATTCTATCCGGGAACTCCCGGGTCCCTGCAACAGGAACTGGAACGGTTGTTCAAAGAGGCCAGGCCCCGGCAATGTGAAAACACAAGAGCCATCATCTGCCCGCATGCAGGTTATGTCTTTTCGGGAGTGGTCGCTGCCTCGGCTTTTAACCAGATTGACGGGACCAGGTCGTATGAACGCATATTCCTCATAGGATCGTCCCATCACGTAAGCCTGAAGGGAGCCGCCGTGTATGACGAGGGAGATTTTCTCATGCCTTACGGGAAGGAGAAAGTGGACACGGCTTTTTGCCGGCAGCTTGTTGCGTCTCATCCCGGCCTTTTTGTGTCGGACCTTGCAGCCCATCGCGACGAGCACAGCCTGGAAGTGGAACTGCCCCTGCTGCATTATGTAATGCAATCTGAATACCGGATTGTGCCAATTATCATAGGGACTTCGCATCCAGAGACCTGCAGGGAGATCGCTCAGGCGCTCAAGCCCTTTTTTACCCGGGAAAATCTGTTTATTATCAGTTCCGATTTTTCACACTACCCTTCTCATAAGGACGCACGCAATACCGATAAAAAAACCAAAAACGCCATCCTGGAAAATAACCCCGTTTCGCTCATGGACACGCTTGTGAACAACAGCCGTCAACGAACTCAGGGACTAGTCACCAGTTTATGCGGATGGACCTCGGTGCTGACATTGCTTTACATGACAACAGGCAATAACAAGCTTACTTATAAAGCCATTGAATACAGGAATTCGGGAGACGGCGATTATTGCTTCGATAAGGAAAGCGTTGTCGGATACTGGGGGATTGCCGTATGCGAACAGACAGAAACGGAAATGCTTCTTTCCGATGAAGACAAAGCCACCCTGTTGAAGATTGCCCGTGAGGCGGTGGAATCGGCCCTTACGAAAGAAGGCAGAAGCCGCTTGTGCCCCGGAGCGGATACAGCCGGGCTTGAATATCCGGCTTCGCTCCGTCAAAAATACGGTGCTTTTGTCACTCTGCACCATAAGGGAAACCTGAGAGGCTGTATTGGCCATATGACGGGCGACATGCCGCTTTTCAGAATGATCAGGGAAATGGCGCTGGCGGCCGCTTTTAGTGATTACCGGTTTAATCCGGTGGAAAAAGAGGATCTCCCCTACCTGACATTTGAAATATCTGTTCTGTCACCGCTGGTAAAAATCAGCGATGCGTCTGAAATTGAACCCGGTAAACATGGAATTCTCATTGAAGACAGTGGCCGGAGCGGTGTTTTCTTGCCTCAGGTCGCCACAGAAACGGGATGGAGCAAAGAAGAATTCCTGGGGCATTGTTCCCGGGATAAGGCCGGATTGGGATGGGACGGATGGAAAAAAGCCAATCTGTACGTGTTCACGGCCATCGTTTTCAGTTGACCCGCTCACACATTTTTTACTCCCAGACACCGGGCACATGAGTACCGCAATATGTGCACCGGTTTTCTTTTATATGAATTTTGCCTGAACCGAAACCCTTCCGCTTCACCAACACATGACTGCAGCCTGGACAGAGCGTGTCTTCGGCGTTCAGCTCAGGAGCATTGCCGATATAGACATACCGGATCCCTTGCTGTAAAGCTGTTTCCCTGGCCTTTACCAATGTTTCAACAGGGGTGGGCGGCAGACCGGAGAGTTTATAGGTCGGGAAGAAGCGGCTGATATGCAACGGGGTATCGGCAAACCCGTTTTTAACGAGCCACCGGCACATGGCTTCAAACAGGGCGGGATTGTCTGTCCTTCCCGGAATGATCAAATGAGTGATCTCGGTCCATACGCGAGCCGCCTTTAAGGCAAGCAGCGTATCAAGTACCGGTTGAAGCCGGCCTCCTGTCAGCTCACGGTAGCACGTGTCGTCAAAACATTTAAGGTCGATATTGGCCGCATCGAGGACACGGCACAGGTTTTCCAGCGGAATGGGATTAATGAATCCGTTGGACACAAGTACGGTTTTCAAGTTCTCCTGACGGGCCTGCTCCGCTATGTCCAGCATGTATTCGTAATAAACGGCAGGTTCGGTATAGGTAAATGCTATGGCCGGAACGTGATAACTCAAAGCCTGTTCAACCACTTGTCGTGGCGTCAGGTTGTAATGGGTTATCTTATCCGGCGATTCCTGCGAGATAGACCAATTCTGGCAATTAAGGCAGTGAAAATTACACCCTGCTGTGGCAAGTGAAAAAATGTCCGACCCCGGGAAGAAATGGTATAAAGGTTTTTTTTCAATTGGATCGATAGCCAGCGAGCAGGGATTGCCGTAGGCCAGAGTATACAGACAACCGCCATGATTCACACGGGTCCGGCATATTCCGCGTTTGCCCTCGCCTATGAGGCAACCGTGCGGACACAAAAGACACCTGACTGCCCCAACGGGGACATCTTGTTCCTCCTGGCAGGCAGCCGGTTTGAGCATTGTATCTGCACTTTCTTTATTCATAGTACGAAGATAAACAATCAGATGAGAAATCATTATATTTGTAATTATGTCTGATTTTGCAAATAATCTTAAGCGAAAAATCAACCAGGAACGGGTTAAGGACCTGCTGGCTGTCTCCACGGGCATTATGCACGGCATGGATGCCAGGATATTGATAGAAAAATACCGTGATGCCATTGACCATATCACTCCATATGATATGGTAGCCCTGGAAGAACGGCAGATCAGAATGGGTATTACCCCCGAAACAATAAAGAAAGACCTGCAGAAAATAATCAACATTTTTTACAAAGGTCTGAGCCAGTATAAATGGGACAAACCGGAAGAAGATACTTTCCTGTATTATCTGATGCTGGAAAATGAGGCTTTTACTTTCCGGTTGAATCAGGTTAAAAAGATTGTAAAATCTTATAACGGGAGAGAAAACCATGACTATGGGCTTTTAAGAGAAGAGCTCCTGCCCCGGTTCAGGGATTTTCTCGAATTCGACTACCACTACATTAAAAAGGAAAACATTCTCTTTCCCTTTTTGGATAAGCGATGGAAGTTGTTCAAGCCACTGAGTATCATGTGGTCACTTCATGAAGATATTCGCAGGAAGCTTAAACTGATCCTGCAAATACTGGAAAATCCAGCAAGCACATGGAAGGAATTCAGCTCCGAGCTGGGTCTTTATTTCTTTATGGTTTTCGGGATGATCCAGAAAGAAAACCTGGCCCTGTTTCCATTGGCTACGGAGAATCTCAGCAAAGAAATGTGTGACGAGATATATCTGCAAAGCTTTGAATATCCTTTCTCTTTTATTGAAACGCCTCCTGTCCCTCATGTTTTTGTATACAGAACCGAGGAAGAACGTGCCACTATTCCCTCACCCACAGGTGAACTTACAGTCGAACAGGCACTCCTGGCCTTCAACAACTTACCTTTAGATATTACACTGGTGGACGAAGACGATAAGGTAAGATTCTTCAACATGAGCGCACACAGGACTTTTCCCCGTTCCCCGGCCATCCTGGGACGCAGCGTACAGCTTTGCCACCCGCCGGAAAGCGTAGATAAAGTGGATGAAATCATACGATCGTTCCGGGCCGGGAAAAAAGACATGGCCGAGTTCAGGTTGCATTTCCGGGACCGGTTTATACTTATCCGCTACTATGCACTCAGAAACGACCAGGGAGTATATAAAGGCGTACTAGAAGTGTGTCAGGATATCACTGACATTCCATTGTTCTTTCATGTTGCCGAGGGCCCCGGGATTCACCACCAGATTTAAAGGCACCACATTAGTTACGCCTATTTCTCCGGTCGGTTTGCCTTCAAGAATATCTGCCGCCATTTGACCGGCTATGTAGCCCACTTCCGAATACTTGGCTCCCAGCCCGAAAATGGTGTTGCCATATACGTTTTCGGTATTGTTCGTAAAAAGGGGAATGCGGGCTTTTACGGCCGCGGTGATCACCTGGTCAATGGCCGCTTCCACCACATTATCACCGCCTACCCACAACGCATCTACACCCCTGGCCGTGACAGACATGGCCGTTTCCAGAACCTGAGTGGTATTCTCGACACTCATTTCAATCAGTTCAATCCCTAATTCCCTGCACTTAGAACGGGCCAGCCTGACACAGGCTTCGGAACAGGTTTCACTTGTGCACCAGACTGTTCCGACCTTTTTCAGCCCGGGATTCATTTCTTTGGCAATTTCAAAGGCTTTTTCAACCGGTTGAAAAGTACCTATCCCCACCAGATGAGGCGGGTGCTGCCCGGGTTCCGGTCCGGTAATTCCCACACCTGAAACATACGGATCTGTTACCGTACAAAAAACATGCATGACCTTGCCCTTCTTGTTGGCATTGGCCATAATCTGAAGAGCCGGCGTACTGACGGTTACAACCAGGTCATAACCACCGCCTGTAATACTTTGCGCAATGGAATTGGCAGTAACCATATCTCCGTCGGCAGAAAACCGGTTGATTGTACAATTTTCTCCGGTAATATAACCCCTTTCTTTAAGGGCTTCCAACACCCCTCTTTCCGAATCATCGAGCGAGGAACGGGCCGTCATTTTAAAAACGGCAATGGTCAGGTGGTCATTAATTCTTTTTTCACGATTACCGAGATCGAGCAGCAATAAAATGCCGGCGACCAGAAGCAACAGAAAAAGACCTCTGAATATACTTTTCATTATACATACTTATTGGTCAATAAAGTGGCAACAGATACATCAATGGCATCCTTCCTCCTTAATTCCTCAAAAAGGGCCAGCAGATCATTCACTTTCAGGCGTTGTTTGTACTCTCCCTTAAAATCGTAGGCCACCCGGCCCTGATGCATCATAAGGATACGGTCACCCATATTCACAGCCTGTTGCATGGAGTGGGTCACCATCAAAGTGGTCAGATTGTCCCTGGTGACAATCATCCGGGTAAGGTCAATGACTTTGGCTGCCGTCCCGGGATCGAGCGCAGCTGTATGTTCGTCCAGCAGGAGCAGTTTGGGCTTGAGCGCCGAGGCCATGAGCAGCGTAAGTGCCTGTCGCTGGCCGCCCGAAAGTTTCCCGATGGGACTGTCCAGACGGTCTTCCAGATCCATATTCAGGGGCTTGACCATCTGCCTGAATTCGTCTTTCAACTTTCCTGACAGGCCGCTACCAAGACCCCTAGGCTTACCCCTTCTCATGGCCAGTGAAAGATTCTCGGCGATGGACATCTCGGGAGCCGTACCGCTGAGCGGATTTTGAAACACACGGCCAACGTACCGGGCTCTTTTATGCTCGGGCCAGAGAGTCATATCCGCTCCGTCCAGTTCAATCGTTCCCTTATCCGGGAGAAAAGTACCCGCAACGGCATTTAACAGGGTGGACTTGCCGGATCCGTTGGTTCCGAGCACACAGGTAAAACCTTCGTCTTCCAGGGTGAATGAAACGCCCCGGAGGGCCTGTACCTCATTTACCGTACCGGCGTTAAATGTTTTATGCAGATTATTTACACTAAGCATAATCTTTTCTCCTAAAGAGCCCTTTCCTGCGTTTGAGAAGGACAGGAAGAATAAGGGCTGCAAACACAAACACAGCGGTTATTATTTTAAGATCGTTGGGATTCATGCCCAGGCGCAGGGCAATGGCAACCAACAATCTGAAAAGTACAGAGCCCAGGATGGTCCCGAAAATCAGATACCCCACACCGGATTCTCCTACTACAGCCTGGCCGATAATGACACTGGCCAGCCCCCACACCATCATGCCTATGCCCATCTGGACATCTGCAAAGCCCTGGTACTGGGCCAATACAGCACCGGATAACGCCACAAAGCCGTTTGCCAGGGCAATTCCCAGAATAATCATGGCATTGGTGTTTACTCCCAGGGCCCTTATCATCTGGGCATTATCTCCTGTTGCCCTCATGGCGGTCCCGATATTGGTACGAAAAAACCAGCGTAACAACAGGCCTGTAAGGGACACGGCCAAAAGGCAGACCAGCAGAATCAACAGGTCTTTGGAATCTACGCTCCAGCCCAGGATTGTCATTTTATGATTTAGCCCCGCTACCGTTTCCCAGAAACTTTCAAGCCGGCTGAAAATGGTATCGGATCCGGACATGGGCAAATTACTTCTCCCCATGATATGGAGATTCACAGAATAGAGCGCCGTCATGACCAGGATACCCGACAACAGGGGATTGATCCTGAATCGTGTGTGGATGAGTCCCGTAAGAGCTCCGGCAGCCATACCTCCGACAAAAGCGATAAAACCGGCCAACAGCGGATCCGTCCCTTTTACTATAAGCGCTGCCGAAAAAGCTGCTCCCATAGTAAAAGAACCTTCCACGGTGATATCCGGAAAATCAAATACTTTGAAACTGATAAAAATCCCCAGAGCGAGCAGGGAAAGTATCAGGCCAATTATAACAGAAGTAATGAGTATGGACATGACCCCGGTTTTTAGTTGTATATGCATTCAACGGGAACAATCCAGCATGTTCCTTGCAGAAAACGGCTTTCTCCCAGGCCCGACAGAGAACGGTCATCGGAAATCAAGTGCAACAAATCGGTGAGCCCGGCATTGTTGAAAAGATGGTCTATCGTGTCGTCTGGTACTATATCGTTCTTTTTCAGGGGAATATAATTAAACACAGCCGTATGCACATGTCCCTGCAAAGATTTGCCATTCAAAGGCTTCAGGAATTGTTCATGATCACCCGGCGGTTCATTGGAGACTACACCCGCAGAGACAGTCTGCGTTCGCAGATGAGCCGGTTCTGTTGTGAAACGAACCGTTTCCCTGATCTCGGGATACGTGAACAACAATCTGCCTCCTACCGGCGAGGCATTGAGCGAAGTGCCTATCAAACCTGCACTCTCGGCAATCATCACAAAAGCCCAGGTTCCATAACCGGTCAGACGCGCAATTTCACCGGCCAAAGCAGAAAAGTCCAGACCGGAGGCGCCTTCCCGGGGCTCAAATTGAAGCCGGTGTGAAAAAGGCCCGGTAAAATGAAGCCCGTAAACCTCGGTAAGCGACGCCACAAGCTTTCCCTTGCTGATCAGATAGTCCGGTTTCTTTGATCCGTCGGCGGGCAGATAAGCTGCTGTTCCGTCGAACAGCACGTACTCTCCAAAACGTTCACAGCATGCCTCGTAAGAATCTCCAATCGCCCCCAGCCCCAGGGCATAATGCCCTTTCCCCGAGAGAACCTGCCGGGTATCCCCCGGGGAATAATCGGACATTACGATCCGCGAGGGCTGACCGCAGCAGGAAACAGTAGAAGCGGCTACGGCATCCAGCTCTCTCAGGTCAAACGCATAACTGTCAGATTCGTAGTGAACAGAAAGCGGTTCTTTATGTTCGGCCGGCTCTGTTTCCTGGTCTTCAGGAACAATGAACATAGCGGTCATCCCCACCATGTCCAGCACCTCTTTCACGTTTCCCGAAAATGCAGAGATAACGAAACGGCCATTAAGCGCTTTCAGGTTTTTGTATTGAACAACCAGGGCCCTGATACCTGCCGAACTCAGGTAATCAATCCGCGAAAGATCCAGAGCAATATGATATTTACCTTCCCGGACAAGCCGGTCGAGGTAATCTGTGAGATGGTCCGTACTGGTTGCATCCAATCGGCCGGAACAACTAAGTAAAACATGTTCTTCCCGGTTGTCCCGGAGGATCTCCAGTTTACTCATTATCTTACTTTTTATTCTGTAAATATACAAAATACATAATCACAGCCAATATCACGAATAAACCTATGTTGCCGGCAAGGTATGCATAATCATTCAGCGTAAGCAATACATAAATGAATGAGTACAAAAGCAGCAGCAGGCCGAGGACTATCCATGCCGTTTTTTTATCTTTCAGCATGGACCCGGTAAACCACGAGACGAGGGAAATGGTGGCAACGGAAGAAATCAGGTAAGCCGCGTTGAACCCAATCTGCTCGCCGAGTGCATTCAGCAGGGAGAAAAAAAGAACAAGGCTCAGCGACACAAGCAGATAGTGAAAGATCGGGATCGATTGCTTTCGCCTGATCTCAAGAAACACAAGCACCAGAAATGTTAACGCAATGATAAGTATACCGTAACGGGCGCTCCTCCAGGATCTCTGGTAATGATCTACCGGCTGCACAAGGTCCACTCCAAAAGCGCTTTCCAGCGGCCGGAAGGCGTTCCCCACCCATTGCTGCGGATAATTTCTGTTCAGGTGTGTAACCTCCCAGTCTGCGGCAAAACCTGTCTTGTCTACTGTTCTGACTACCGGCAGAAAACTTCCCGTGAATCCGGGAGACGGCCAGTCGGAATTCAGGTGCGTGGTGGTAACCTTACCAAGAGGGGTAAGATCAATGCCCTCCGAGCCGGCCAGATTGATACCCATTTCAAAACAAATTTTTTGACCCTCACTATGAACCGGAGAGGTAAATGAAAAACCAGACTCAAAAAGATCCCGGTCCCTTACCCCGGGCTCGGCACTGAGCGTAACCGAGTCGATGGTCATTTTTATGTCCCCTTTCAGGCCCCTGTTGTCCGATATGCCTGCTGTATAATAGGCTCCATCCCACAGGACTTCATATCCTTTAGCAACTTCATCGGCGGGAATGACAAAAAAGCCGCTGATTTTCAATTCTGAATTATATACGACCGATTTATAAATACCCCTATACCTTATCTCCGGAAAAAGAGTCCCGGTTATTTCAAGATTTTCCGGCAGAATGTGCCACATCTGAATAACCGGTTTTTCATCTTTTTCTGTGGGTATGGTCCGTACGGGAATATTCAGGACAGGGCCGGAAAAACATTGTCTGCTTGCCCACTGCTCAGATATCTCCTTACGGACAGTTTCTGCATTGGATTGCCTTTCCCTGATAATCTCCTTGATCATCTGTAAGGGAATCAGTAATAATAATCCTAAAACGGCCAGCAAGGCCAGCTTAACGGTAAACGAACGGTACCATTTTGCGGGATCGGTAATTTCGATTTTCATAGCGATATATATTAAAAGTTCTTTGTAATTCAAAGTTAGCGGGCAAAAAATATAAGGCTCGCAACATCAGTGTATTCCAATAAGGTTCTCCAGTGCAGCAATATGCTGCTTAAAGGCAGCCAGCCCTTTCTCCGTGGCAGAATAACTCGTATTGGGCTTCCGGTTAATGAATTGTTTTTCCACCTGAATCATTCCGGACTTCTCCAGCGCCTTAAGGTGACTGGCCAGATTACCGTCCGTAACCTGGAGCGTTTCCTTAAGACTGTTGAAATCATAGGTTTCGTTAACGCACAAAACCGACATGATCCCCAGCCTTATCCTGCTTTCGAATGTTTTATCCAGATTTGATATCAGATTTTTCATCTTCCGTATTTTCCATGCATAACCATCCCGTACACCACGTGAAGGAGACCAAAGCCGAACGACCAGCCTATGAGCCAGCCTGCGGGGAACACCATCAGCACAAGGCCTGTTATTATTTCCAGTATCCCGAGGTAAAAAATTTCACCCAGTGTATACTTGGCGGCGTTGACCAGAGCCAGTCCGTAAAAGATCAGGAAAACGGGAACAACCAACTGCGTATTTCCCTGGATCATGAATACAAGAGCCATGGTCCCGCCTGTAGCCAACGGAATAAAAAGATGCACCAGCATTTTCTTTGAAACAGGTGTCCAGAAATGCTTGCCGTCGCGTTTCGCTTTCTTTACAGATAAGAAAAAAGCAAACGAGAGGGACAAGACCAGAACAACTGCCGCGACCATGATAAGAAACCACGGATCATCTACAAACAACCAGGCAATAAGCGCCCCGGCAAGAGCCATGACACCGGCCAGCACTCCCGATAAACCGCTCAGAGAAAGAAAACGGGTGGATTCTTCCATAAGTTTTTTTATGGTTTTTATATCCTCAAGAGACTTGATCTCGTTATTCATAAGGCAAAAATTTTTACAAATATATAAAAAGTACTTTGCAACACAAAGCCACAAAGAAACATTTTCTGTTTGCCGCGCAAGAAAGATTATATTTGTGTAATTGTTATGAAAACTTTTCTGATCATCATTGTTACGGTTTTATCCTGTGTGACAGCCGGTGCACAGGTCAAAATAGGTGACTCGCCTTTCTACGAGGCAATGCGGGAATTGCCGCTTCAGGAAAGAGAACAGATGATCTGTAAAGAGATCCTCTCGGGAAATGTGCCGGAATATATGTATGGATTTATTGCAATTAAAACAATCCAGCGCGATGCGGCCGGCAAAAAACACCGTGTGACGTTGTATGTAAAACCCGATTATCTGACCATTGGAGGCAATAACAATACCGTTCCTTTTATCATTCCCATGACACCACGTACCGCACAGCAAATAGCCGATTCGCTTGACTGCTCGCTTCCCACACCAAAGATTGTTGACCTGATATACCTTGCGGCCAAAATGAAATTGAATCCTTTCAATTACATACCCAGAGGGGTAAGGAACTCAGATCCGGACCTATTTTTTGACCATTCGCAGGTAATCTTTGCACAAGTAAAAGCGGCAGGAGGCACTCCGGGTCAATTGGTGGCGGGATCGAAAAAAGACGTGGTCATCTCGGCCAAACTTTCCGACCCGCAACGTACACATCATGTAATCATTTACGGATGGCACAAAACAGACGGCAAGCCCATCCAGCCGGAATATAACGGACACATAGACTCCTACGTTGACTACAGTCATGGCATCCGTCTGGTGTCAAACAAGGTACTCATTGACGGAAAAGAATATCGTCTGCATGAAATACTGCAGGACCCTCAGCTCTTCGCCCTTCTTTGTTACGAGCCACAACCGCTCACCAGAACAGGATATTATCAGGCACAATCCATGTTTTATAAATATACGGGACAGGATATTGCTAATCCAAAACTTAAAGGCAGCTACCTTTTCGACAACAAGTTGCAGGTATTTACCCTTCAGGGATGCTCCTATTTTGTTTCACAACCCGTTGAGGGGGACTTCATTATTTCGGCCAACCTGAAGTTTACCGATACTCCTGCAGATCCCGGATCCACCATCGGTCTCATGATTTTGGGATCTGACTCGGAAAAAGCCTTCATAAAAATGAAAGAAACCTGTTTCGTTCAACTGGAAAGAAAAGGAAACGAGGTCATTCTAAGGACAGCTAAAAAGGGCCGTGTTCCGGAAGAAACTGCCCGGGAACTACTAAACACGGGAGAAACGGTGCTTGCGGGAATGTTTGTAAGCTCGGCCCGTGAAGATATTCCCGTAACAGCAGAGTTTAGTAATGTAAGAATCGAGAAACCTGCAGGCGAAGGGGTGGATGGTTATAGGAACCCGTCGCCCAGCAGGCTGGAAATCCTTGATGTCGGGACCGGATTAAGAGAAGTGGTTTATCAGACCAATGATCATATAGAAGCGCCAAACTGGTCCCGCGACGGAAAGTTCCTTATATACAATTCAGAAGGGAAACTCTACAGGTTCGATCTGGAAAAACGTGTACCGGAACTGATAAACAGCGGAACTGTAACGGCCAATAACAACGATCACGGCATTTCTTTCAATGGGGAAATGCTGGCCGTTAGCAGCGCATCCGAGGTAAACGGCAAATATGTTTCCGTTATATATACCCTGCCTGTACAGGGAGGTACGCCAAAGCAGATTACTCCCGTGGGCCCTTCTTACTGGCACGGCTGGTCTCCCGACGATCAATGGATAACATACTGTGCCGAAAGGAACGGCAATTACGATGTCTACAAAATGCCCTCACGGGGCGGCGAAGAAATACGTCTGACCACTGCCGGTGGCCTTGACGACGGCCCCGAATATTCACCCGACGGGAAATACATTTATTTCAACTCCACCCGGACAGGCTCCATGCAGATATGGAGGATGAAGCCCGACGGATCGGACCAGCAGCAGGTGACCTCGGACCGTTTTCAGAACTGGTTTGCTCATCCGTCACCCGATGGCAAACAACTGATCATGATTTCGTATCCGCCCGAGGTGCCCGCCGAGTCGCACCCCCACAACCAGCGTGTCTTGTTACGCACCATGCCTATCGACGGAAAAGAGCCAACGGTGGCCGCCATTCTATACGGCGGCCAGGGAACGCTCAACGTCCCATCCTGGAGCCCCGATTCAAAAAAAGTGGCCTTTGTCTCCTATACCTACTAATAAGCGGAAGTACTTACTATCTAGTTCCTGACACAACGGACAGAATACCCCATCATTTTGTCGCCGTTCATCAAGATCATTAAGCTTAAACCGTAGGCCAAGCGCCGGCACTTGGCGTCATAGTCACTATAGTTTGAAGAACTCCACCAATAGCCATCGGAACCAACGCATTCGAATTCACCATCGCTTCCACAGCATCCTCCCGGAAGAGCTGAAAACCCTGATTTGTTCCTGTATGCAGCATAATCGGTATTGCCTACAGAACCTGTCCTGGAGTCATCGCGCCAACCACTATTAGTGGCCATTGATTTACCAATTTTTGCCCTGACACCATACTCACCACTTCCCCCGGTTGAACCGTCATAATTATAACCATTATTAGCTAGAAAAGTTTCTAATTGTGTCCACTCTGCATCACTTGGCAGGTGCCAGCCTTCAGGGCAGGCCGTCTTTGCTGCAGTCCAGTTGTATAGTACACCGTAGGTAGTATAATTGGAAGTGGCTTTTGCTGCAGATACACTTGTATCTTCAAAACCATAAACGTAGGAGTATGCTTTGGTTCGTGAAGCTATTCCCGGATAAATCACACTGGTCAGGTACGCCAGGTTTTCGGCCATCCAGGTCTGGGCATCAATGGTGATTGTCTTATATACGTTGTCATCACGGCTATCAGTGAAGTAACCTTCTGTGCGGGCACTGTTTGTGAAATATAACTTGGTCCCATCATAATCTGCGTAGAAGTGATACGCTTTCCCTGCAGCAGTGGCTGAAGTACGCGCCACTTTTGTATCTATGCTCGTGTAAGGACCTCCGGTTGCGGTTACACGTAAACTTAGGGCCGGCCAGTTTTGGTCAGCTACAGGAGGATACCAGCCCCAGAAATCCAATGTGCCGCCGACTGCCAGATCCCGGGAAGCGGAAAGATCAAACGGTAGAGAGGTGCCTGTGGCAGTAGTCCCTGAAAAGGCGCCGGTAACCGGGTTGTAAGTGGCAGAACCGCTGTTTTGATTTGCCTGTATGGCCGATCCGGCAACAAGCTCGGCCTTTGTGATCCCGTTCAGGGCGCTGCTGCTGGTGTTCTTCAGCTGGATATGGAAGAGAGAACCAACGTGTGCAAAGGATACCGAGAAGCTGGGATTGGTGCTGCTGAGGCCGGTTTTAGCAAAACTAAGCAGTATCAGGTCTTTGTTCTGCACTTCGGTGAGCGTCCCGCTCCAGGGCGTGGCCGGCAGATTGAGGTCATAGGTTGCTCCGTTAAAACCGGTTGCTCCATACACTCCATACAAATCGAAGGTTTCCTCAGTAATTTCTACGGGGACAGGAATACTAAAGCTGGCTTTCTTACCATCATTTATGATGTTGCCTTCTCCCAGGCTAATCGTTTCTTTGCCCTTGTTCTCAGTCCCTTGTCGATACACTAAGTAGATTTTGTCGCCTTTCTCCCAGGTAAGCTTCACATTCAGACCATCTTGTGTCAAGCCGACCCGCGTGTCGGGCATGTCTTCACCATTACCCGGGGAACTGGCACTTTCACCGGGAAGGCCGGCCGTAATGGTGATCGTGGTACCGCTTGCCGGGGGATCTGTGATGCCATAATGGATACAGCCGGTAAGCAAAATCGGGAAAATCAATGAAATCAATAATATTTTCGTTTTCATTACAATTACCAAAATTATATAGTAAAAACAAGGAAGCAGGGGATACTTTGGTTACCTGAAAGGAAAACATGTTCTGGCGTGCAGCGGAATTATTCCATGTACAGACAGCATGACACACTGTAAGCTGTTGTTTCATAGCCAGTAAATATACATAAAAAATTCAATTAGATTCCGGCAGGTTTGGGCTTGAATGAGGTTAAATACAGGGCTAAATCATTTTGCGGGTCTTACTTGTCCAGATGGCATGTGAGTCCGGTTCGCGGCCACAGGCCGCAGGGCCTCCCCCGGGGGGAGGCGGTGGTGGGGGAATCAAACTCATGGGGCCTTGGGGCCCACGGACAAAAAAGGCACCTGCGCAACGCGCAAGTGCCTTTTTGTCCGTGGGCCCAGCTGGG